>JAJWRZ010000045.1:0-13913 GCA_021633965.1 Dialister sp. | reverse complement strand
GAAGATATTTACGACTATATTGTCAAACAGAATTTGGTATCTGATTTTGAACACTTCTTGCAGACGTTTAGTGGAATAGACGGAAAATTGAAAGCGATTCAGGGGCCAGATGGTCGTTCTTTGCTTTATTTGAATTACGAAAATCCATTGCCGCTGAATGTGGTGGCTTCTAGTGGGACGCGTGCTTTGAGTCTGTTTTATTACTGGCTGAAACATAAGCGAGGAATTAAGTTTGTTTTTATTGATGAATTTGATGCTTTTTATCATTATGCTTTGTCGGAAAACATTTTACGTTACTTGATCAAAAATTTTGATGGTCAGGCTCTGTTGACGACGCACAATATCAATCTTTTGACAAATAAAATCATTCGACCAGATTGTAGTTTTATCGTAAACAATGGCAAAATCAAGTCACTTTCCGATTCTACGAGAAGGGAACTCCGAGAGGGAAATAATCTGGAGCGTTTATATGTGAGTGGTGAGTTTGATGGCTAAGAAGGTTTTGATTATTTGTGAGGGCGTTGATAAGGAACCAAAAATTTTTGCTCGAGTAAAAGCGCTTGGCTTTTTGCCACAGGATGTAGAAATCGTTTCGTATGGAACGAATATTTACAAGTTGTACCAATGTCTGGAAAGAGAAAGCAAAGGGTATGAAGATGGATGGAATTCGCTGGATTTACAGCTGATGCTTGTTGAAAGGGCTCAGACAGAGGATGAAAAGCGAATTTTACAGGATCAATATACGGATATTTTGCTGATTTTTGACTTTGATCCGCAGGATTCGTATTTCAGAAATCACCCAGAGGAGGCCTTTCGGCGCTTCAATAAATTGCTTGAGTTCTTTTCTGAATCTACGGAGCACGGAAAGTTGTATTTGAGCTATCCTATGGTTGAGGCGTTACTTCATGTTTCAAAACATGAGTTGGAGAATGCTGATTGGGAAACTTTTCTGGAACGGAGATTTACCAAAGAAGAGGTGAGGCAGAAAACTTATAAAAGGCGAAGCGCACAGGAGGGAGAAAATGAGGTTACGGCTTATGGCCGAGCGGTATTGGTTAGGCTGATCCGTTGGCATTTGAAAAAGGCTTTCTTTATTGCTTCTAATAAAGATGGGGGAGAACTGATGGATGGGCAGGAAATACAGTGCTTAGAAAAAGAGTATGAAAAGCATGTGCAGAGTGGAGAGGACTCTGTAGTGGGTGAGAAGGAGATGCAGAAACTTTTAGAAAGAGAGTACGACGTATATATGAATAGCGGCGCAGGCTATGTCGTGAGTACCAGTTTATTTTATATAGCAGAAGCGTATCCTCAGTGCGTTGGGCTGAAATAGGAGGCAATTGGCTAGGGAAATGCTGATTAAATTGCAGAATTCGTTTTCACAAGTATTTTCATGCAACACTGCGTCATACATAATCCCCCTTAAATAGCTTGCTATTCTCGTCGTATTATTCTTTGTGCTGTATGAAAATACAGGAGTATAATCTAATAACGATTCAATCAGTATTTCCCTATATCGTAATGAGATTATGCATGGAAAAGAAATATTATTATGCAATAGAGGTGCTTCGACTAAACGGAGATATTATCCAATTCCATATATGATTTGCGAGGTAATCTGATGCGTTTCTTAAAGTCTCTGCAGCAGGATGCGAAGCTGTTTCTTTATATCTATCTTCTTCTCATGCTTTTCCGCATCGCGTTTCTCGTGATCTATGCGGGGCAGATGGGGAGCGCCGGTGCGTCGGATATTCTGACCGCGCTCTGGTTGGGGGCGCGGATCAGTCTCAAGACGACGGCGTTCTTGGTGGCGTTCTCGTTTCTTTTCGCTACAATCCCGTATGCGTTCTACTCGAAGTGGCCGGTGGCAGGTATCCGAAAGGTGCTGGGGAGTGTCGAAATTTCTTTGATGACGTTTCTCTTTATGGCGCGCATTCCATATTATGAGATTTTCCATCAGGGGTTCAATATCATGCTGTTCAATGGTATGAAGGATGACAAGTGGGCGATCTTTGATACGGCGGTGCAGCAGTATGCGCTGTGGCCGCGGCTTTTTGGTGCGTGCGTGCTGGTGGCTTTCTTTGTGTGGTTGTGGCTGAGGGTCTTGGGGGGGACGAATGTTTGGAGTCCAAAGAGGCACGTTCGGCTTTGGGTACTCGGAGCGGTGGTCTGCCTTCCGGTTTTTGCAATCTTCTGCCGCTTCGGCGGGGCGTTTCACTCGGATGACGGGGTGCCGTGGGAGAGTGCGGCTCGCACACGGTATGTGGTCTTGAATGAGGCGGTACTGGATGATGGGCAGGCGCTGTATTGGGCGTATATCACGCATAAGCGGGCGAAGAGCCGGGCGAATCGTCCGATTTCTGATGAGGAGCTGAAGCAGGCGGTGGTTTGTCTCGGCGGGGATCCGAAGGCGGATTCGCTGGATGTAGCGTTTTCGCGGCAGAGTCAGGCGGGGGCTTTGGCGAAGCGTCCGCGTCATGTGGTGGTGATCCTTGGGGAAAACTATGCATTGTGGCCGCTTTTGCCGGAGTATCGGTCGTTGGGACTGGCACAGACGGGAGAGTGGCTGGAGAAGGAGGGGGCGTATACGTATCATTTCCTGCCTAATGGGAATGGGACGATGACGTCGCTGAATGGTTTCCTGACGGGACTGCCGGATGTGGGTCTGTATGTGAATTATACGATGGGGCTCAAGGGGAAGGCGTCGCCTTTTGCAATCGGTGAGACGATGAAGCGGCTGGGGTACCGGACGGTTTTCTGGTATGGTGGTCTTCGGAGCTGGCAGGATCTAGAGCATTTCACGCTGCGTGAGGGGTTCGACGAGTTCCACTGCGCGGATGAGCTTCCTGAGCAGGGGGAGAGTTCGTCGTGGGGTGCGCCGGACGGGGCGCTTTTCGATGTGATTCGGGAGCGGATGCAGAAGGAGTCGGAGGATACGTTCTATTTCATCCTGACGACGAGTAATCATCCGCCTTTTGCGTATGATGTGGATGCGAAGGGGTTCCCGCGGGTGGAGGTGACGGAGAAGCTGCCGCCGTCTATCCCGCGGGATAAGGCGACAATCGATCAGCTGGGGCATATCTGGTATGCGGATCAGGTGATGGGGAAATTCATCCGTGGGGCAAAGAAGGATGACCCGTCGACACTCTTTGTAGTGACGGGGGATCATGCGGAGCGTTTCAATTTCGCTGCGGATGTGTCGCTATGGGCGCAAAGCGGTGTGCCTTGCTATTTCTATGGGGAGGGTGTGCCGAAGGATCTTTTGCAGGGGGCGGCGGGCAGCCATCTCCAGATCGCACCGACGCTGGCAGAACTCATCGCGCCGCAGGGCACGACGTATACGTCGCTCCTGCCGCCTTTGATGCAGTCGAAGCGGGCTTTCAATCATCGGCTCTTCATCGAAAATGGAGAAATCGGGGAGGAGAAGGTGCTGTCGAATGCGGAATTCAAGAAGGAGATCGAGGCGGCGCGGACGGTGGCACGCTGGATGGTACAGCAGGATCGGTGAGGCGTTGCTTTTTGTGTAAATGTTAGTGAAAAAGTAATCCCTGCGTTAAGTCTCGATGTTCTTTGAACAAAAAATCTCCTGATGCGTTTTGAACGGTGTCGGGAGATTTTTTCATGGGGAAAATGACATAATATATGAGGGGTGAAGTGTCTCGTTGGCGATATGCAGATTTCTCTTTTACCAGACAGAAGTCTGTATATAAGTCCAAGGTCGGTGAAGATTTTGCAGCTCGGATTTTTTATCGTTTGATCTGGTGAATGGTGATCGATTGACAAATGCGGGCGCGCTATTTGCAGATGACTGTCCTATACGCTGGTCAAGGTTATTCTGTACTCGGTGGAATGGACTCGATAAAGCGAGTGGTGTGATCGATGCGCTGGATGATAAAGAGTATGGAGGATCGCTGATTGCTCTTTTGGAAAACGGAATGGATTTCGTCAGGAACAATACGAGGAAGAAGTGGAAGAAAACCGAAAATGGCCGTGTGGAAATGCCGGAGTATCCTATGCTGGCTGTGCATGAGGCGGTGGTGAATGCGCTGATTCATAGGGATTATATGGAAGTTGGCAGCGAGGTACATATCGATATTTTTGATGATCGGATGGAAATCTATTCTCCTGGCGGGATGTTGGATGGCTCATTTGTACAGGACTTAAATATTGATCAGGTGGCATCGAAACGCAGAAATCCTGTTATCGCGGATCTTTTCGGCCGTATGCATTTTATGGAAAGAAGGGGGAGCGGATTTAGAAAAATACGGCGTGAATATCATCGCGTGCCGGGATTGTCCAGAGGGAAAGAGCCTGTGTTTACTTCTTCAGCTACATCTTTCTTTGTGACGTTATACAATTTAAATTATGGAGATTCGTTGATGTCCAATAAAAAAGTAGCGCATGAGGATGGAAAAGTAGCGCATGAGGATGGAAAAGTAGCGCTTGAGGAATGTATGATGATTCATGGTTATTCCGTCCGAGAAAGAGATCGCGTTTTTCAGATTTTGGAAACATATGGGTTTGAGGCAGATTTCAGGCGAAAGGATTTGGTGGGGCAGCTTGAATTGGCGCCGTCTTCAGTGGGGAAATTTCTTCGCAAGTTAGAGCAAACGGGTTTGATCGTCTCGGGTAACGGGCATGGACTATACAGAATGAATGGGAATTGTGCTGTGAAGGGAGAGGGAAAATAGTGAGGGCTCTATTTCTTGTTCTCTTGATGATAGGTCAATAAAAAATCCTTCAGCATAGAGCTGAAGGATTTTTTTATTGACATTTATTTCACTTCCTGGATGATGGTCAAAATCATCGGGCGGCGCTTGGTGCGGTCGAAGAAGTATTTGCCGAGGGCGTCTCTCACCTGGGTCTTGATGGCGTTCCATTCGGAGACGTTGCCGGCTTCGCAGCGGTCAAGGACGGACTCGATGCGTTCTCTGGCTTCGGTCAGGAGGGCTTCGCTGTCTCTCACGTAGACGAAGCCGCGGGAGACGATGTCGGGGCCGGCTAAGACTTGGTTGCTGCCCTTTTCGAGGGCGATGACGACGATGACGACGCCGTCCTGAGCGAGCTGCTGGCGGTCGCGGATGACGATGTTTCCTACGTCACCTACGCCGAGGCCGTCGACGAAGACGGGGCCGGCCTGAACGCGCTGCGGATTGATCTTGCCGCCGCGGCTGGTGAATTCGAAGAGGGTGCCGTTTTCGCCGATCAGGATGTTTTTCTTTTCGACGCCGAGGCTTTCTGCGAGTTCTGCGTGGCTGACGAGCATGCGGTGTTCGCCGTGGACGGGGATGAAGTATTTCGGCTTGACGAGGGAGAGCATGGTCTTCAGGTCTTCCTGAGAGCCGTGGCCGGATACGTGGACGCGGGTGGTGGTGCTGGTGACGACGTGGGCGCCGAGGCGCATCAGGCTGTCGATGGTGCGGCCGACGCTGGTCTCATTGCCCGGGATCGGGGAGGCGGAGATGATGACGGTGTCGCCTGCGTGGATCTGGACCTGACGGTGGGAGCCGTCAGCCATGCGGGAGAGGCCGGCCATCGGTTCGCCTTGGCTGCCGGTGGTCAGGATGCAGAGGCGGTCGTCTCTGTAGTGACCAAGCTCTTCCGGCTCGATGAAGGTGCCTTCCGGGGCTTTGAGGTAGCCGAGCTCTTGGGCGATGCCGACGACGTTCACCATGGAGCGGCCGAAGACGCAGACTTTTCTTTTGTTAGCGACTGCTGCGTCGACGGCCATCTGGATGCGGGAGACGTTCGATGCGAAGGTGGCAAGGATGATGCGGCCTTTGGCATCGGCGTAAGCGCTCATGAGGGACTTGGATACGATGGCTTCGGAAGGGGTGTAGCCAGGATTCTGTGCGTTCGTGGAGTCGGCGAGAAGGCAGAGGACGCCTCTGTGGCCGAGCTCGGCGAGCTTGTACATGTCGGTGAGTTCGCCGTCGACCGGAGAGTGGTCGAATTTGAAGTCGCCGGTATGGACGATGGTGCCGACCGGGGTGCGCAGGTAGATGCCGCAGGAGTCCGGTATGGAGTGGCAGACGTGGAAGAAGCCGAATTTGAAAAGGCCTGTTTTGAATTCGTCACCGGGTTTGACGGTGTGCAGGTCGTAGTTTGTGATGTGTGCTTCTTTGAGTTTGCCTTCGATGAGGCCGCAGGTGAGGCGTGTGGCGTAGACCGGGGCGTTCACTTCGCGAAGCAGGTAGGAAAGGGACCCGATGTGATCTTCGTGTCCGTGGGTGATGAGGATGGCTTTGATCTCGTCTTTGTGTTCGATGAGGTAGGAAAAGTCCGGGATGACGATGTCGATCCCGAGCATGTCTTCTTCTGGGAATGCCATGCCTGCATCGATTACGATAATTTCGTCGCCGTAACGGAATACAGTCATGTTCTTCCCGATTTCTCCAAGGCCTCCTAATGGAATGATTTGTAATCTTGCTTTTGCCAAGATGGATAGAACCTCCTATTCAGTTGTCGGAGCCGGCAGTCGCTGGCTCTTAAAAAATATTTTTGCATTGTATGTCAAAAATAAAAGCCGTTCATAGTCGCTTTTCCTATTATATCACATGGGGGAAGGAAATAGGGGGATGTGGTGGGAGAAAATAGGAATGAGGAAGTGGGAAATTAGGGATTAGAAATGAGAAATGCGAAATGGTGGTGCGGCGCATCAAATAATGGAAGCGCCGCGGAGTATATATGGGGCGATGCGAGAAGTTTGAAAGCAGGGATGAGTGGCTAGTAGCTAGGGATTAGGGATTAGAAGCAAGCGGTGATCGAATTAGCACAATTGGTATGCTGACCGTTTTGCAGGGAAGATCTCTCGGCTATGCTCGAGATGACAATGGCGCGAAGCGCTATCAAAATTGCGGCGCTTCCATATTTTTATGCGCCGCACCACCCCCGTTGAACCTCTTGAACCTATAGAACCCGCTCCCCCTATTTCTTTCCCAAATATGTTAGAATGAGGGTAGTACATGAATCGAAGATTTTCACAAAGGAGTAGGTATGAATCAGTTCAAAGCGGGCGACACGAATGCGGTCGTCCTGGCGGGAATGTGTACGGCACTCGCCGTGGTGCTTTCTATGGTGGGCTTCTATGTGCCGGGGATCTCTCTTCTGGCGCTGCTTTCGCTGCCGCTGCCGATTGCGTACATGGGGATCCGCGAGGGTGTGAAGTGGGCGGTGATCGCGACGTCGGGGATCATGATCCTGGACTCGGCGTTCTTCGGGATCACGACGGCGTTCTTTCTGGTGGTGATGTTCGGCTTCGCAGGGATCGCGATGGCGTATTGCTATCAGAAGCGCGCATCGGCGCTCCGCACCTTTGGGACGATCGTGGTCGTGATGTTTTTCGCGATGCTTTTGAATCTTCTGGGTACGGTGGTCATGATGGGGATGCCCTGGGATCAGGTGTATGGAAGTACGCTGGATCAGATGCAGGGGATGGCGAAGGAAATGTCAGGCCTCATGACGTCCGGGGATCAGCTGGATCAGGTGAATCAGCAGACGGAGGAAATGATCAAAACGATCCGAAAGATGATCCCAGCGGCGATGGTGATGGCACCGATGGTGCTCGCTTGGGCGGTGATGCAGATCGAGAAGGTGGTTTTCCGCCGTCTGGGGCTGACGGATTTTCCGCAGTTTCCTCCGCTGGAGCGCTGGCATTTCCCGCGCTGGGTACTGCTGCTCCTTCTTCTGGCTGTAGGGACGCAGTACATGCCGCTCACCGAGCAGGTGAAGGATCTTGCGTACAATGTGGGCGCGGTGTGCTACTTCGTGCTGTGGATCCAGGGGATCGCGACGCTCTGGTGGCTGCCGCATATCTATCCGGTGGTGAAGCGGCTGCGTCTGCTCATTGTCATCATTTCGATCTGGATCCCTCTCCTGCAGCTCTTCACGGTGTATCTTGGCGTGGCAGATATGGCGCTGAATTATCGGAAGAAGAGAGGGTATGAATAGAATTAGGAATTAGGAATGAGGAATTAGGAATGAAGGTGGCGGCTTCGCCGCATAGTTTTTAGATAGCGCTTCGCGCGCATCGTCATCTCGAGCAACGCCGAGAGATCTCTCTTGCAGAACGGTCAACGTGCCAACTGCGTTATTTCAATCAGCGCTAGCTCCTAATCTCTAATCCCTAATCCCTGGCTACCAGCCTCCAGTCACTAAAAAACCGAAATGAGAAATGGTGGTACGGCGCATAAAACTATGGAAGCGCCGCGGAGTTTTGATAGCGCTTCGCGCGCATCGTCATTTCGAGCGTAGCCGAGAAATCTTTATTGCAGTACGCTCATTGTCATATGTGAGGCAGCACCAGGACATCGTTTTTCCCTGGCGCATACACGCTGATTCCCGCAGTGCAGTAGAGATCCCTCGGCTGCGCTCGGGATGACGATGTCGGAGAATCCTAGTCACCAGTCACCAGTCACTAGTCACTTGAGACTCCTAATCCCTAGCTACTAATCCCTAATCCCTAATCCCTAATCCCTAGTCCCTGGTCACTAGCTACTAGCTACTAGTCCCCAGTCACTAAACATCGAAAGGAGCTTCCCCATGCGAATGTTCGACTTTCTCACGAGCGGCGCGGTCTTTGCGGGGCGGCGGGGATGGGGCGTGCTGGCAGCTCTGGTATTCGCCTTTGGCGTGGTACTTGCTCTGGGCGGCTCGTGGGTGCGCTGGGGGTATTTCTTTTTCCTGCTTTTTCCGGCGCTGGAGGATGCGCGGACGGGGTATGTATCGGATGGCTGGGCGCTCTGGCTTGCTCTTGGCGGGCTGCTTATGATGATTTCGCGCGGAGATGTGCTCTATCTCGCAACGGGCGCGGGGATGGGGGCGCTCTATGGGCTGCTGTACCTGATATCTAAAAAATCTCTGGGGCTGGCGGATGTGTTTCTGGCCGCGGCTTCTTCGCTTTGGCTGCTTCCGGTGTATGGCCTTCTTTCTCTATGGCTGACATCGCTGGCAGCCCTTTTATGGTGCGCGTTTTTGTTCCTGCGGGGACGGCTGGGGCGGAGGACGGAGATCCGCTTCGCAGCGTTCCTTGCGATCGGAGGTGCTTTGGCGTATGGGGTGCAGGAAACGGTGGGGATGGCTTCCCTTCTCGCATCGCTCGGGATTTCTTCTCTCTGAAATGCTGCTCGTCCTTTTCCTCTTTGCGCTTTCCTCTGCGGCGGCGGTGCCGATGCTCTATGACTGGCAGGAGGAGCGGGAGCTGGATCTTGCGGCGGAAGAGGTGGCTTCGGCCATCCGCGAGGCACAGATGCTGGTGAAAAGTGGAAATGAGGATGCAGCCATCGCAGCCATGTCGGTCAGCTTCTACTGTGATGAGGAAGCGGGGCGCGTATCGTACCTGACGAAGCGTGGGGTGAAGTTCATCCAGCCGCGGGGGACGCTCCCGGAGAATATCCGCGCGAGCGGGCGGCTGTATGTGGTCTTTCGCAAGGATGGCTTCGCGGGTTCGGAAGGAAATGGGAAGTATACCATGCGCCTCCGGACGAAGGATGGAAAGCATGAGAAGGAGATCGCAGTCGCTATGTACACGGGGCGTGTCAGGGTGACGAGGATAAAATGAGGAATGAGGAATGAAGGTGGCGGCTTCGCCGCAATTTTTAGATTAAATCGCTGCCCGAACAAACGTAGAATGACGCCCTATCCCCCAGCATCGCTTCGCTCGCCGGCCCCTTCCTAAGGAAGGGGCTCTTTTGCGTATCGGGGGTGGCAGGTTTCTCGTTTAGAAAGTTCCTCATACCATTCGATTGTCCGCAAACAAAAAAGATTCGAGGGCTTCGCTCGGAATGACGATACGGGAGTACCGCTTGGTTTAAAACTTGCGGCGCTTTATAAATTTGATGCGCCGCACCACAACCCTGAAGTTAGAAAGCAGGGATTAGGGATGAGTGGCTAGGGATTAGGAGCGCAAGTGACTGGTAGCTAGTGACTGGTGACTTAAATACCGCCTTCGGGCATCGCCATTATTTATACTCCGCGGCGCTTCTGATTTTTATGCGCCGCACCACCATTCCTAATTCCTCATTCCTAATTCCTCATTCGCGCAAAGCTTTCATTCATAATCAGTGGACGGAGCCGCCCAAGGGGCTAACCCTGAACCCATCAACCTGAACCCCCTCTCCTGTCCACCACACCTGTTCTCTTGAACCTACTTTCTTGAACCCGTATAATAAAGCCAATATTGATGCAAAGGAGAACGACCATGGCAGAGAACGAGAGCAAGCCGAAGGGCAACTGGAAGAAAGAGGGCTGGGGGAAGAAGCCGGACACGGATACGATGATCGTGACGCGCATTCCGCCACAGAATATTGACGCGGAAAAGTCCGTCCTGGGGGCGATGCTGCTCGACAAGGACGCGATCATGACGGCAGAGGACAAGCTGACAGCCGCGGATTTCTACCGCGAAGCGAATGCGATCGTCTTTCAGGCGATCCTGAATCTGGCGCACAAGGGGGAGCCGGCGGATATTCTGACGGTGACGGAAGAGCTGAAGCGCATGGGACGCTTGGATGACGTAGGGGGCGTCCTCTATGTCAATGATCTGCCGGCGAATGTGGTCACGCCGAAGATGGTGGATCGCCACGCTGACATTGTCGCGGACAAGGCGAAGCTCCGACGTCTGATCGATGCGGCCGGTGTCATCACGGACGAGGCGTACTCGGAGCGTGATGATGTCGAGGATATCACGGACAATGCGGAGAAAACGATCCTTGCCGTGACGCGTGATGACCGCCGCTCGGATTTCACCTCGATCGGTGAGGCGGTGCAGAATGAGCTGCAGGAGATCACGCGAAAATTCAAGAACAAAGAGTCCATCACGGGACTTCCCAGCGGATTTCCTTCTCTCGATGCGCTGACGAGCGGTTTCCAGAAGGGCGACTTCGTCATCGTGGCGGCGCGTCCGTCCATGGGTAAGACGGCTTTTGTGCTGAATATCGCGAAGAACATGAGCATTTCCTCGGCGCACAAGCATGTCGCCTTCTTCTCGCTGGAAATGTCACGCGAACAGCTCGTGCAAAGACTGCTCTGCTCGACGGCACTCGTCGACAGCGCGAAGCTCCGTACTGGGCGGATTTCCACGCAGAAAGAGTGGGACCAGCTCGCCTCTGCGGCCAGCGTCCTCATGGATGCGCCGCTCTTCATCGATGATACGCCGGGCGTCTCCGTCTCGGAGATCCGCTCCAAGTGCCGCCGCCTCAAGGCGGAGCAGGGGCTCGACATCATCATGATCGACTATCTTCAGCTCATGCAGGCGAAGAATACGCTCCGAAACGGAGATAACCGCCAGCAGGAGATCTCCGAGATATCCCGATCGCTGAAGAGTCTGGCGCGTGAGCTGAATGTCCCGGTCATCGCTCTTTCGCAGCTGTCCCGAAGCGTCGAGGCCCGTCAGGACCACCGCCCGCTCCTTTCTGACCTGCGTGAATCCGGCTCTCTGGAGCAGGATGCGGATATGGTGTCCTTCCTCTTCCGTCCCGCATACTACGACCGCGACATGGAGGATGACAATCCGCAGAAGAATGAGACGGAAATCATCCTTGCCAAGAACCGTAATGGCCCGGTCGATACAGTGAAGCTCCTCTTCGCCGGCCAGTTCACGCTCTTCTATGAGCTCACCAATCAGGAACCGCCGCCGGATATGATGTAGGAAGGGGATCAGGAGGGAAATTAGGAATTAGGAATGAGGAATTAGGAATGGTGGTGCGGCGCATAAAAATATGGAAGCGCCGCGGAGTTTTGATAGCGCTTCGCGTCGTCGTCATTTCGAGCGTAGCCGAGAAATCTTTATTGCATAACGCTCATCGCCTGATGTGAGGCAGCACCAGGACATCGTTTTCCATCGGTGCATACACGCTGATTCTCGCAGTGCAGTAAAGATCCCTCGGCTACGCTCGGGATGACGATGCTAGAGAATTCCAGTCACTAGTCACCAGTCACTCCTAATCCCCAATCCCTAATCCCTAATCCCTGGCTACTTTCCCTAAGGAGGCAAAATGAAAACACATCGCGGCTTCCTCATGGTCTGGGCACTCGCAGGGATCACGGTCATCCTGATCCTTGCCGGCAGCGTCGCGCTGACGCTTTCGCAGGCGATGCGCCGGGAGGTCAGGATGGAGATCGCGACCGATGAAGCGCTCATTGTACAGGAAGCGCTGGAGCAGGGGAAGGCGGCGGTGCGCTTTGGTACGCCGCTTTCCATCTCAAAAGGAGACATAGTAAGGAATGGGAGAACGTACCGCGTAGATCTCCATCAGGAAGAGACCGCAGTAGAGGGGGCCGACGTCATCCGTCTTTCCTGTGAAGTCACGCATGAAAGTGGAGAGACCTACCGGGCTGAGACGCTGGTGGATCGGTGACTGATAGTTGGGGACTAGTGACTAGTAGCTAGTGACTGGGGATTGGGTTTCAAAGAACTCCTCCCAGCTGAGCAGCCCCTTGAAGAAGGGGCGCATCGAAGGCGGAGGATAGAGTGCCTCGCAGAGGCACCATTCATCATAGCCGCATCCCTTCCTCTGCGTCAGACGTTTTACGTGCTATCCCCTATATCCGCTGACCGTTCTGCGGAATTCTGCTCCTTCGGGGCAGTCCATCCCGGCCTTTGGCCGCCCCCTTCTTCAAGGGGGAACGCATGAAAGAGTATCCTCACTTCTCTTTCATCCCCTCGCGAGGTAACGATACGAGGACACCGCTTTCTCATGGCCTGCGGGCAAATCTTGAACCCTCTGCTACACATGTTATAATAAAGAGAAATCAATGCAAAGGTGGGATTTCTTTGTTGAAAAAAGTACTCATGACCATGGCGCTCTGCGCCATTGCTTCGATGCCTTTCGCTTCCGATGCGAAGGACAATGCGGGCGCCCTGCTCCTTGCCGCGGCGGAAGTGCCGAAGGCGGAAGACACGGTGAAGAAACCGGCTTTCGAGGACAAGCGAATCGAGATCAATCTGGCAAGCCGCCTCCTCACCCTGTATCAGGGGGACGTCGGCATCCGCATGTATCCTGTCGCACCGGGCAAGCCTTCTTCTCCGACACCGATCGGGCGGCGCAAGGTGGTCGAGATGGAATTGAACCCGACCTGGGTCGATCCGGATAACCCGAATAATAAGGTGCCATCGGGGCCGGACTGCCCGCTCGGTTACCGCTGGATCGGCCTTGGCGGAAATTACGGGATCCATGGGACGAATGTGCCGTCTTCCATCGGCGGCTACGCCTCCCACGGCTGCGTTCGCATGTACGAGAAGGATGTCGAAGATCTCTTCGATCACATCGTGAAGGGGATCCCCGTCGACATCAAGTATGAACGTGTCGTGGCAGAGATGGATCCGGATAAAACCGTCGTTTACTACGTATACCCTGACGGCTATGGGCGAGAGCCGCTCGAGATCTCTGATGTCAGAAAGAAGCTGGCGAAGCTGGGAGCGGGCGGCCTTGCCGATGATGCGAGCATCCAGCAGGCGATCGACAGCTCGGACGGACAGCCTCGCTATGTGGCAAAGGTCTATGACCTGTATCTCAAAGGAGAGCTGCTCGATGTCCACGCCTATGGCAAGGACGGACACGTGTATCTTCCCGTGATGGCCGTCGCGAAGGCCGCCGGCATCCGCACGGAGTGGTCGCCGAACTGGAATCGCTTCACCACCACCTTCGGAAAGGCACCCGGCCTCAAGAGAGGGAAATACATCTATATCGATGCGAGTGATGCGCCGGCGCTTTTTCGCCTCACGGGGCATCTGGATGAGAAGCACAATTTCATACTGGAATGAGAAGATCCGCTCCGGAAGGAGCGGATCTTTTGATGCTGATGAGTAGGGACTAGTGACGTTCGATCATTTATTTTTTATACCATAGTCACCCTATCCGCCCCTTCGGGGGAGCTCCCCGAAGGGGTTGTGCAAGCGAACTGGATTTTTAGGAGTGAAG
>JAJWRZ010000221.1:0-2224 GCA_021633965.1 Dialister sp. | reverse complement strand
ACACAAAAGAAGGAGCTGTGAAGAAATGAATTCTCATTTCTTCACAGCTCCTTTTCTTATTCATGGATCAATTCATACCATGCATCTGCCATGCGGCCATACTCTTCCATGGAGAAGGTCTCTCCGCGACGGGAGCCGTCGATATCCGCTTTTTCAAGGATCGCCTTCACCATATCGGCAGAGATGCCGCCTGCTTTCATGGCATTGGTGAAAACTTTGCGGCGCTGGCCGAAGCCCATCTTGACTAGGCTGAAGAAGAGCTTTCTATCCTTCACCTCGACTGCCGGTCTTTCGCGGCGGCGGATCTTGAGCACCGTCGACGTGACCTGCGGGCGCGGGATGAAGGCGGTCGGCGGGATGTCGATGACACGCTCTGCCGTGCAGTCAAACTGTACCGCGAGTGTCAAAGCACCGTAGTCCTTCGATCCGGGCGCAGCCAGGATGCGGTCTGCCACTTCCTTCTGCATCATGAATACGAAGAGAGAAATGGGAAGTCCGGACTGAATGAGCGTCAGAAGGATCGGCGTGGTCACATAGTACGGCAGGTTCGCCGCGCAGTGCCAGTCCCTTTCTCCCAGAATGGTCTTGAGGTCGGCTTTCAGCACGTCCTCATAGATGATATGAATATTTTTATAATGTTCCAGTGTATGGTCGAGGACGCGCTTCAAGCTCTGATCCAGCTCGAAGGCCGTCACATCCGCGCCGGTCTCCGCGAGTGCCTGCGTCAGAGTGCCGATACCGGCTCCGATCTCCATGACGGGCGTCCCATCGCTGAGTTCAGCAGCCTCTGCGATGGCAGCAACGACATCGGGTCGGATGAGAAAGTTCTGCCCCAGGCGGTGCTTCGCGTGGATACCGAAGCGATTCATCACATACTGGACGACTTTACGATCTGCTAAATTGGCGTCTAACATGTCGGCTCCTTCTGGCATGCTTCCAATGCCTTTTCCCACTCGCTGCGAGTAATGCCGAAATGATTCAGCCGTTTCAAAAACTGTTTCCCATTCCCATAGCCGATACCAAGGAGCGCACCGACTCGGGCTCTTTTTTCAGAAGAATCCGACCTGCCTGTAAGACCTGCCGCAAAAATATCTCCCATGGAAAACTCCTCCGAGTCTTCCTGATATTGGACACGGAGACAGGACAGCGCCTTTCGGATGGACTCGGGCGAAGCGTCTTCTATCCCGACATCATTTTCTGTGGAGGCTTCTGACTTCGGCACGAAGGCGTGAAGCGCCTTCGGGAAAAGACGGGTCAGTCGCTGACGGATGCGTTCTCCCGGACCATCGGGATCCGTCAGGATGATGATGCCCCGCTTTTCATAAGCGAGGCGGATCTGTTCTAATGTTTCGCGGCGGATGCCGAAGCCTTCCGTGGCGATCATATCAGCTTCTACGGCATGGCTCACACGAGCGATATCCGATTTACCTTCTACGACAATGACTTGACGGATCATATCAGTCTCTAGCTACGTAGCCGATGCCACGAACGGTATGGATGTATTTCTTGCCAACTTTTTCATCGATCTTACTGCGCAGATAGCGGACATAAACGTCCACGATATTCGTCTTTCCTGCATAGCCATAGCCCCAGACCTTTTCCAGAATCTCTTCTCTTTTCAGTACGCGGTTTTTATTCTTGGCCAGGAAAAGGAGCAGATCGAATTCTTTCTTTGTGAGATCGACAACTTCATCACTGGCACGTACTTCATGACGTTCCGGATAGATGGAGAGATCACCGATCGTGAAGGCCGGGTCCACGATAATTTTCGGTTCTTCGTGGCGGCGCAGCGCAGAATGGATGCGAGCGATCAGTTCCTTGGTAGCATATGGCTTTGTCATATAATCATCGGCACCGGCATTCAGAGCTTCGACCTTCGCATCGACAGAGGTGTCGGAAGACAGGTAGATGATCGGCAGAGAGCTGATCTCTCTCACCTTTCCCAGAATCTCATGGCCGCCTTTCAGTGGTTCATCCGGATCCAGAAGGATCAGGTCCACCTGACGCTGACCTGCCAGATCAACAGCCGCCTCTCCCGTATTATCAATGAGGCAGCTGAAGCCTTCTTCTTCCAGCTTGAGCTGCATGAAACGGCTGACACTCGGATCATGTTCGATGATTAATACACAGTTTCTCATTATGAAGTTCCTCCCATAGCAAGTAAAAAGAAAAAGGAAATCCAATCGCACAGCTTTGTTATTATTTTTAGTGGGGTATTGTTATT
>JAJWRZ010000044.1:0-13965 GCA_021633965.1 Dialister sp. | reverse complement strand
GGGGATCGGGAGAGTCCGGCGGTCGGGCGATCCTTTTTTCCTGTAAGGGATGGTCTCAGAACGCAGAAATGGGAGAACCGTATTTCCGGGAGCCCTGAAAACCGTGCGAAGCGCTCACCGGCATATCCGCTTCCGCGGGGCCTTCGAAAGCATGAGAGCTTCATTTTTTCTCCCATAACCCCATACAATCATGGTATAATAAAGTGACTATCGATGAAAGGAAGAAAGCTATGGGCGTGATCATCAGCATTATCAATCAGAAGGGCGGCGTGGGGAAGACGACCACGGCGGTGAACCTGGCGGCCTACTTGGCAGACCGCGGGAAAAAGACGCTTCTTATCGACGAAGACGCGCAGGGAAATTCCACCAGCGGACTCTCTAAGGATGTGGAGCTCAAGAAGAATCTGTATGATGTGCTGCTCGATGATGCGGACGCAGAAGAGGCCATCGTCAAGACAGCGGTGAAGAAGCTCTCTCTTCTTCCTTCCTCCATCGATCTTGCGGGGGCGGATATCGAGCTGTCGGCCATGGACGGACGGGAGCACATCCTGAAGAAAAAGATCGAAGCGCTGAAGGATGTCTATGATTTCATCCTGATCGACTGCCCGCCATCGCTGGGGCTGATGACGCTCAATGCGCTTGTCGCATCCGATTCGATCCTGATCCCGATCCAGGCAGAATTCTATGCACTGGAAGGGCTTTCGCAGCTGGTGAAGACGGTGCAGATCGTCAGCCGCAAGCTGAATCCGTCGCTCCGTATCCTGGGGATCCTCCTCACGATGTTCGACGGACGGACGAATCTGTCGCTGCAGGTGGCGGAGGAAGTCAAGACGTATTTCGGCTCCAAGGTTTTCAAGACAGTGATTCCAAGGACTGTGAAATTATCGGAGGCTCCGAGTTTCGGTGAGCCGATCCTGACCTATGCGCCCAAGTCCAAGGGAGCAGAGGCGTATAAGAAGCTGTGCCGGGAGGTATTGAAACGTGGTTAAGCGAAAATTGGGACGGGGGCTCGGCTCTCTTCTGGAAAATGCACTGGATGAGACGGGCAAGGTCATTGAGCTGGATATTTCCAAGATCCATCCCAATCCCTGGCAGCCGCGCCGCCAGTTTGATTTTAAGTCGCTGGAAGATCTGGCGGCTTCCATCAAGGAAAAAGGACTGATCCAGCCGATCACGGTGCGCTACCGTGACAAGGACGGCGACTTTGAGTATGAGCTCGTCACAGGCGAGCGCCGTCTGCGGGCGGCGGACCTCGCAGGGCTCAAGACGGTGCCGGCGATCGTTTCTGCCTATGATGACAGATCCATGGCAGAGGTGGCGCTGATCGAGAATCTGCAGCGCGAAGACCTGAACCCGATCGAAGAGTGTGAAGCCTATCAGCAGCTGATCAATCATTATGGGCTGACGCAGGAGCAGATGGCGGCCAAGGTCGGCAAAAGCCGCCCCTACATCGCCAATATGCTCCGTCTCGCAGAGCTTCCTTCGGATGTGAAGCTCCTTTTAGCCTCCGGCAGGCTTACGACGGGTCAGGCGAGGCCGCTTCTTTCTCTTGCTTCCGAAGAGGAGCAGAGTGAGCTCGCACAAAAGATCGTAGCGGAAGGGCTGTCAGCGCGTCGGGTCGAAGACATGGCGCGGGAAAAGAAAAAAGAAACGACAGATCCCAAGGCGGATGCGTTTCTTCGCTCTATTGAAGAGAAGCTGGGCATGTCCGTCGGCAGCCGCGTGGCGATCAAGCTCGGGCGCGGGAAAAATGCCCACAGCGGCACGATCTCCATCACCTTCAAAAATGATGAAGAATTTGAGCGAATCACGGAATTTTTAAATGGGAAAAGGTAGGATGTAGTGACTTGAATACCGCCTTCGGGCATCGCCCCGTATATATTTGCGGCGAAGCCGCTACTACAACCCTGAACCCTGAAGTTTGAAAGCAGGGATGAGTAGCTAGGGATTAGTGGCTAGGGATTAGGAGTCTCAAGTGACTAGTGACTTAAATTCCATTTTCGGGCATCGCCCCCATATCTATTTGCGGCGAAGCCGCTACTACAGCCCTGAACCCTGAACCCTGAACCCTGAACCCTAAACCCTGAACCCCAAACCTTTAACCTACAACCCTATCCCCAGGAGATATACACAAATCATGCAGAGTGCAAATATGATCTTTTATGTCATCGGTGCGATCGTCATCGTGCTTTTCATCCTTCTTCTCGTGAACATGCTGCTCATGAGAAATAAGCTGAACCGTCTGGCCAAGAAGTACAAATATTTCATGAATGGCGAAGACGGCGGCTCGCTCGAGCTGCGCCTCTCGACCGAAGTGAGAGAGCTTCGGGAAATGGTGAGTTCCTCCGAAAATATGCTGCATCAGCAGGAGCTTCTCGCGACCATGCAGCTGTCCTCCTTCCAAAAGGTGGGACTGGTGCGCTACGATGCCTTCGATGACACCGGCGACAAGCTCTCCTTCTCGCTGACCGTGCTCGACGGCAAGAATAACGGCTTCATCCTGTCCTCGCTGGCGGGTCACGACACCTCCCGCATCTATGCGAAGCAGATCGTGAATGGCCAGTGCAAGGAGGCTCTCTCTTCGGAAGAAGCGGAAAGCATCAATATGGCTCTGGATACCCTGATGCCGGATATGGCTTCTCAGGCGCAGGAGCTTGTGAATGAGACGCGCGGCGAAGCCCTGTCTAAGTCCCAGCCGGATAACCATCGCATTGATACGGCCGGGAAATAAAGGCTCGCGCCTAGTGACGGGAGACCTGTCATCTGCGAGGATGACCTGAAATAAGGAAACAACTATGAAACGAAATGAAAATACAGACACTGGCGAAGTGAGCTTTCATTTCAACAGTGACGAATGGAAAAAACTGAAGATCGCAGGCATCGCAGCGGGCCTCCTTCTGGCAGCGAGCCTCGGGACGGCGGTGTACTCTGCCGTGTCTATGGAGAGCCTCTCCCGGCAGAACCAGCTCTATCAGAACCAGCTCAAAATGGCAGAGGAGAAGATGAAGTCGCTGGAGGACAAGACAGCGACGATAGAAAAGCTTTCCGATCAGCTGCAGGACATGGTGAAGGCCAATAGCAATGGCGCCGCGCAGAATATGACGGGCGGCATCGGCGGTGCCTCCACCGTACCGGATAAGGCGAAAACGGCAGCCGTAAAAGAGCAGGGGGCAAGCACCTCCTATGCGACGCCGGGCAGTCTTTTGCGATCGATGCGTCAGCTTGATGCGCGTCTCGATGCGCAGATCAAGACCATGATCGTCCTGCGTGAGCAGGTGATGAACCAGACCTACGGGATGCAGACCACGCTGCTTTCCGCCTCGTCTGCGACGCCGGATATCTGGCCGGTCAAAGGGCAGGTCTCCAGCAGTTACGGTTTCCGCGCAAGTCCCGGGGGCATCGGCTCCACCTACCACGAAGGCCTCGATATTGCTGCCGATTACGGCGCGCCTGTCTCAGCGACGGCCTCCGGTACAGTCACCCGCGCAGGCTGGGTGGACGGCTATGGCTATCTCGTCGAGGTGAAGCACGACGGCGATATCACGACCCGCTATGGACATAATTCTGCGATCCTCGTCACAGAAGGCCAGCAGGTCGAGCAGGGCACCATCCTTGCTCTCGTCGGGAGTACGGGAAACAGTACCGGCCCGCACTGCCACTATGAAGTCCGCATCCATGGCGATGCGGTCGATCCGACGTACTTCCTCCCCGGAAATGATTGATCACGAGCAGGCGCAAGCCTGCTTTTTTGATAGGGGGATGAGTGACTAGTGACTAGTGACTAGGGATTAGGGATTAGGGATTAGAAATTTGGCTTCTCTGATCGCCCTCCTTCGAAAAAAAGTGCCTCGAAGGGGCAGAGGCTGCTTTTCCTGTAGCGGTAAGCATGCCATCTGCGCTCATGGATAAACAAAGATGGGAAATCCACTATCCAGTAGACTTTCGGGCATCGCCCCATTTATACTCTGCGGCACTCCTGATTATTATGCGCCGCACAACCCCTTTTGAACCTCTTGAACCCATAGAATCCGCTGAACCTCTTTTGTGCGAAATCAAAGGGCAGCACGCCCCAGGGGATAACCCTTAAAATAAGAAAATAACCATGAAAGCTATCTTACTCTCCGCGCTGCTTCTTGCGGCGCTCCCCACGGCAGCCATGGCCGAGACAGACCTTGGCTCCGTTTTGATGGAAAATGCCATCTCTTATGAAAATGCGGATGCCCAAAAGGCCGAAGATCCGCTTCTGCTTCTTTCCTGGCCGGAAAATGCGGAGTCCGTCCGCTACGAAGTGGAGATCTTCAAAGGACTGCCGGAGCATCTGGATCGGAATACGCCTCTGGAAGAGACGGTCTATCACGACTGCCGCATTTATATGAACCGCATCCTTGTCCGTATCCCGCCTGTCATGGACGGTACGCCGCTCTACTGGCGCGTGCGTCCGATCGATGCCGACTGGGAGGGACTGGCTCCCTTCTCGGCGCCGATGGAAGTCAGGAGCACGATGCGCCTCATTTCCAGAAATGCCCCCTATCCGAAGGCGGGCGGACGGGGGAATGGCGCCTTCCTTCTCTATCCCGTCTACTCTTATACAGGAAATCCGGGAGCTTCATCCTACGAAGTCGAAGTGACGAAGGAATATCCGGAGAATATCGATGACGCGCGTCCCTCCAAATACCGCGTCTGGAGCGAGGTGACGACACTTTCCAATGTCTATGATGAGCAGCCAAGACTTGGCACATACTACTGGCGTGTCCGCGGGATAGGGAGCGACGGAGAGCCGGTCGGTGTCTGGAGCCTGCCGGAAAAGATACGAAATCAGGCGGCGGTGCATTTTGATATCGGTATCTTCGGTGACAGCATCACACAGGGCGGGGGACACCTCTACCACAGTCCATCCGATCTCGCCTACAGCTATGTGTCGTATCTGGACTTTCCTGCCGTGAATCTGGGGAGGAGCGGTGATACGACGGAGATGATGGAGAAACGCTTTGATCGAGATGTGCTGCCGTTTCACGTGAAACAGCTTCTGATTATGGGCGGTATCAATGACCTGCGTATGGGAGCCGATCCGGAAAAGGTCATCAAGCATCTGAAGCGGATCCAGGAGAAATGCCGCGCCCATGGCATCACGCCGGTCCTGATGACGATCCTTCCCATCAATCCGGAAAATATAGAGAAATACTATGGCGAAAAGACGAATGAAAGCTGGCGGGAGGCGGTAGACACGGTGAATGCTTTCATCCGAAGCGAAGAGCATATCGATACCGCGGCGCCCTTTGCTGCCTTTCCTGTCATGCCGACAGAGCTTGCGATGGACGGTCTGCATGGCGACTGGAATGCCAAGCAGATGATCGCAGGGGAGATCAATCGGGAGATGGAAAGGCTTGTTAGACGGTAGAGAGAAAACTTTCCACTTATCCACAAAATGTGAACAACCTGTGAACAGCTGTGAAAAGAAAAGTGAATACATGTGAACAAAGCCCGATAATATCGGGCTGTTTTTTATGTGGATAAGTGAATGAAGTTATTCAATTATTCACATAAAATGGTTCGGGATACGGGCCTTTGGTGTTTCTGGTCTCATCATCATTTACTCCTGCTCGCTGGACACTCATCCCTGTTTTCAAGGTTCAGGGTTCAGGGTTCGGGGTGTAGTAGCGGCTTCGCCGCAAATCATATATGGGGCGATGCCCGAAGGTGGTATTCAAGTCACCAGCCACTAGCTACTAGTCACCAGTCAGTCGAGGCTCCTAATCCCTAGCCACTAATCACTAGCTACTCACCCTTCACTCCTCACTCCTAATCCCTCATCCCTTGACAAAGCTCTCTTGACGCGCTATAAAGATGTTGAAAATAGTTTTCAATAAGGAGGACCTATGATAGATACATTTTGGGGATTATTGATCCCATTTCTGGGAACGTCGCTTGGCGCAGCGTGTGTATTTTTCATGCAGGGCGAGATGAACCGCGGTGTGCAGAGAGGTCTCACGGGATTTGCCTCCGGGGTCATGGTGGCGGCTTCGATCTGGAGCCTTTTGATCCCTGCGCTGGATGAGTGCGAAGCGATGGGCCGCTGGGCGTTTCTGCCGCCGGTCATCGGCTTTGGGATTGGGATGACGTTTTTGCTGCTGCTTGACCATGCGATCCCGCATCTGCACATGAATGCCAGGGAAGCAGAAGGGCCGAAGAGCCATCTGGCGCGGACGACGATGCTGGTGCTCGCGGTGACACTGCACAACATTCCGGAAGGGATGGCTGTCGGCGTGGTCTATGCGGGATTCTTATCCGGGCATGAGAGTATCACGGCAGCGTCGGCCATGGCGCTCTCTCTGGGGATCGCGATCCAGAATTTTCCGGAAGGCGCGATCATTTCCATGCCGCTCCATTCCGCAGGGATGGGGCGCTGGCGATCCTTCGCCGGCGGGGTGCTCTCCGGCATAGTGGAGCCTATCGGCGCTGTAGCCACCATTCTTCTGACAGCGATGGTGGTGCCGATGATGCCCTATCTCCTTTCTTTTGCGGCTGGGGCGATGATGTATGTCGTGGTGGAAGAGCTAATCCCTGAAATGTCAGCAGGTGAACACTCGGATGTAGGGGTCATCTCTTTTGCCATTGGATTCATGCTGATGATGGCTCTGGATGTCGCACTGGGATGAGAGTGCATTTAGCAGATAAGAAAATCAGAATCAGGTAGACGGCTCCCCTGTCACTTATGACAGGGGCAGCCGTCTTTTTTTGTGATAAAATCATAAGAATCACAGGTGTGCTTCTTTACGAAAATGATTACATTTTGTATAATTTTATAGAAATTTTATCGTTATTTGCGGTTTATTATGTGCAAGGGGGAAGATCTCATGCATCAGGCGTACAAAAAGGCGGCCGTTCTGGCGATCATTACTTTGTTGGGATGGGGCGGTATACATTCCTATTATCGCTATACCCAGGACATGATCTATCAGGAAAGTACCGACAGTCTGCGTGCGACCTATACCCAAGTGGGGACTTCGTTTCGCCTGTTCACCCAGCGCAACTGGAATATTCTCTCGGTCTATGAAAAAAATATCCAGCTGTTACCGGCGGAATACAGGACGAATGAGCAATGGAAGGTGCTTCTCGGGGAGCGAAGCCAGTGGATGTACAGAGATTTCTATCTCTTCGATCAGGCAGGCAATTTTGTGACGGATCGTGGTCGCAGGGGGCAGGCGGACAGCTTCCAAGCGGCCGTCAAAAATGTTTACGAGGCAGGAAAGCCGATCATCTCGAGCTATGTGTCGACGAGTGGCGTGCGGCGGGTCGTCTTTGCCGTGCCTTTCAAAGAACCTATGACGATTGATGGGGTCGACTACACGGGGATAGCCGCTTCCTATGACAATCAGTTGGTGGAGCGTCTCATCACGGGCAATATTTACGATGGGGAAAGTGACTGCTATGTCGTCGATGCGGCGGGCAATGTGGTGCTGTCCCTGACACCGAAGAGTGAGATCCCGGAGCATGTGGATAATATCCTTTCCTATTTCAAGGTGCATGATGCAGCGGAAGAGAAGGGGAGCCTGGAATGGATGGCGCAAGGCATTCGTGAGGAGCAGGGAGGAAGTATTCTGCTCTCTCTGGCGGGAAGAAAGTACTATACCGTCTATCGCCCGCTCAGTATCGGTCATCTGTCATTGGTGGGGCTCGTCCGTGACCGCGTGGTGGATGAAGGGCTTGTGCGCGTGCGGAATGCGACGATCTTTGCCTTGGCGGCTGTCTTTTCACTGCTGGCTTTTTTCATGATCGGTGTGACCATCAAGGAGGCCAGACAGAGACTGCATGAGAAAGAGCAGGAGAAGAAGATACTCACCAGCCAGAAAGAGATGATGCGAGAACTCTTTGGCGGGATGGGGCGCATAGCGGATCGCTACGTCGTGGCCGATCTGAAGACGGACCAGTATCATTATGGGAAGAATCAGCTGAAGAAAGCTCTGTATCCGGAGACGGGTTCTTTTTCAAAGCTCGTGGAAGAAGTCTCCCTGACATATGTCGCGACAGGGGACGCGGAGCATATGAAGCTCAGCCAGCTGCTGTCCAAAGAATATCTCGGCAGTGTTTTGAGAGAAAAGGATGATCTCATGCGCTTTGAGTACTGTGGCCGTCAGAAACAGGTCTTCCGGCTTATGACGGTGGTGCCGATCTCTTGGGACAAAAAGGGCATGCTGGAAAAGGTGATGTGCATCAGTCAGGATATCGGGGAGAAGCATGAACTGGAAACCTTAGCGAATACCGATGGGCTGACCGGACTTTTCAATGAGCGCTATTTCACGATGATGCTGCAGGACAAAGAGAAAAAGAAGCTGCCTTTTGTGCTGGTGTATCTGGATCTGGATCGGTTCAAGCCCATCAATGATACCTACGGGCATACGATGGGGGATAAGCTCTTGCAGGAAACGGCGAAGCGCCTCTTGCTGTGCATTCGTAAAAATGACTATGTATTTCGCATCGGCGGCGATGAATTCACGATCCTCTTCAGCATGGATTTCGATGAGCATATGATAGGAGAGATCAAGAAACGGCTGAAGGAGATGCTGGAGAAGCCCTTCCGGATCGACGATCACACACTGCACGTGGGATGCAGCATAGGCTTTGCCGCGTATCCGAAGGAGTCTAGCGACACAACATATATCCGCATCCTGGCCGATCGGCGCATGTACGAGGAGAAGGAGAAAAATCATAAGGGAAGGTAGTGGGGAGAGCCCTCAAGTTTGAAAGCAGGGATGAGTGACTAGTGACTGGTAGCTAGGGATTAGTAGCTAGGGATTAGTAGCTAGGGATTAGGTTTGCGATACGAGAAAACCGCTAGTTTCAAACCTCCGCGGCGCTTCTGTATTTTATGCGCCGCACCAACCCTTTTGAACCTCTTGAACCTATAGAACCCGATGAACCCTGAACCCCAGTCAATTATTAGAAAAAGATAAAAACGAAAATTTCCTCTTGCAAAATGAAAGCAAGGGCCTTATAATGCAAACATCAAATTCATATTGGTGGATGAAACATGTGGGAGAAAGCCGTAAGGCTTACCGAAGGAGTAACACTCTCAGGTATCTCGAAAGAGGTAGTACCGCATGTGGACACACTCTGGAGAGTCTCATAATAAGAGCGCCGAAGGTGTAAGGGTCGCAAGATCCCAATCTCTCAGGCAAAAGGACAGAGAAAAAGCGTCACACTTCCTGTGATCGTTAAGGTAGACAATGCCGGCTTCCAGAGTTATTTTTGATTGGAAACGCCGGCTTTTTTATTTATCTTACTTTCCTGGAGGGGGACAAAGAAATGGATTTGAATCTTGAATTGCTGAATGCGATCGATAGTTTTGTATGGGGACCGCCGCTCTTGGTACTGCTGGTAGGGACGGGTATCCTCCTGACGCTTCGTCTGAAGTTCCTGCAGATCTTCCGGCTGCCGAAGGCACTGGGACTGATCTTCAAAGCACAGAATCAGGGAAACGGGGATATCGACTCCTTCAAAGCTCTCTGCACAGCACTTTCTGCTACGGTAGGCACAGGGAATATCGTAGGTGTCGCGACAGCGATCGCTGCCGGCGGCCCGGGCGCTATTTTCTGGATGTGGATGGCCGCATTCTTCGGAATGGCCACCAAGTATGCCGAAGGTCTTCTGGCGGTGAAATATCGTGAAGTGGACTCCAAAGGCGAGATCGCCGGCGGCCCGATGTTCTACATCAAGAATGGTATGGGTCCCAAGTTCAAATGGCTGGGATCGCTCTTTGCCATCTTTGGCGTACTGGTCGCTTACTTCGGTATCGGTACTTTCGCTCAGGTGAATTCCATCGTCGATATCACCAAAATGACGATCGGTCTCGATCCTATGTGGACCGCTCTCATCCTGACCATTCTGGTCGCAGCCATCACCTTGGGCGGGCTGCAGTCTATCGCATCGGCCGCTGCGAAGATCGTTCCGGCTATGGCAGTGATTTACTTTATTTCTACTATCGGTGTACTTGTGTATTTCGCAGACAAGGTGCCTGCAGCCATTCAGACCATCGTGTACAGTGCCTTCTCCGGAAGTGCAGCAGCCGGCGGTTTCCTGGGTGCGACAGTGATGCTCGCGATGAGAAATGGTATCGCCAGAGGCGTATTCTCCAATGAATCCGGCCTCGGCTCTGCTCCTATCGTAGCTGCTGCCGCTAAGACCAAATGGCCTGCAGAACAGGGTCTGATCTCTATGACCGGTACCTTCATCGATACCATCATCATCTGCACACTGACCGGTCTTTCCATCGTCGTTTCCGGCGAATGGATGAATGGTCTCAACGGTGCAGCACTCACGAATGCAGCTTTCAAAGATGCATTCCCCGTATTCGGCGGCTATATGCTGATGATCGGGCTGGTCCTCTTCGCTTTCACCACCATCCTCGGATGGAACTACTATGGGGAACGCTGCATGATCTATCTCTGCGGCACGAAGGGCGTCCTTCCCTATCGCGTCATCTTCATCATCCTCGTCGCAAGCGGCGCATTCCTGAAGCTTGAAGCCATCTGGGTCCTGGCGGATATCGTCAATGGTCTCATGGCTATTCCAAACCTGATCGCCCTTCTGGCTCTCTCCGGCGTCGTCGTAAGAGAGACAGCTAAATATTTCGACCATCTCAAAACTGGTAAAGCATACGAAGAATACGAAGATTTAGATCCCAGCAAGGTCACCATGTCCAAGGCTCAAGAAAGTCTCGAGGACTAGCATCAGGTCCTGATATAACATATTATTTCCTCCCTGAAGGTTTTCCCATTTTCCTTCCCGGCGGCATAATATGACACCCCATCCGGCAAAGGGCACTCCTTCGGATAAGCCCTCCTAAACTGATCCAAGGAGTCTGCCGGGCGGCGGGGAAGATCCCCAGAAAGTCTTCCCCGCCGCGGAGGCCCTACCTCTTTATAAATGGCGAAATGCATATCTTGAGCAAGGAAGCCCGCTAAGGAGATCTCTTCTCCTGCGGGCTTTTGTATTTTAGTTAGAAATGAGAAATTAGAAATGAGAAATGGTGGTAGCGGCGTGAAAAAGATGGAAGCGCCGCAGGTTTTAGAGAGAAGGTATTAGGGGTTAGAAAGGGGACTGGCGGTTTCCCCGGGCTGTCATCACGAGCGAAGTCGAGGGATCTCCATTGCAGAATGGAATCAGCTCTTATAAGCCTCTATGGAAACGATGACTCGATGCATCCTTTAAGGCTTTCAAGCAAGCGACGTTTGACGGTCTGCAAGAAAGATTTCTCGGCTGCGCTCGAAATGACGATACGGGGGATGCCTTTTCTAAAAAAGCGGAGAAGCCGCTACCACAAGTTTGAAAGAGACTATTCTTATTCCCTGCTTATGAAGTCTCATAGGGAAAACAGGTTCTGAAGGTTCAAAAGGTTCACAGGTTTCCCATCTTTCGTGAATACCGCATATTTTAAAACTCCGCGGCGCTTCTGATTTTTATGCGCCGCACCGACCCCTTTGAACCCGTAGAACCCACAGAACCCGCTGAACCTCTTTTGCACGTAATCAAAGGGTGGTATGCCCCACGGGCTAACCCTAGTCACCAGTCACTCACATCGTATAGTCGAAGGCTCATGACCTTTGAATATAGGCCGACATGCCCGGCAGATTTTCCAGTAGAGGGAATTCAGAAGCTTGTTTCTCGAAAGAAAACCAGAAGTGCATGAAAATTTCATAGTGCGTGGATGAAGTACACTGAAAAAAGGCGACCCCGGGCGAAGATTTCTTCTATTTCTTCGATGTATAAGAGATCAGGGCCTGAAAGAAGTGATAAACTTCCAGCCTGCCGAAGGAGTAACACTATCAGGCGTTCATTGGAATATGAAACTGTGTACGGACACAACTCTGGAGAGTCCCGCGAAAAGGATGCGGGCGCCGAAGGTGTAAAGGGATCTCACCCATGGATCCCGAATCTCTCAGGCAAAAGGACAGGGCTGGCAATGGGGTAACACCCTTATGCGTGGATGCATATATACATTTTTCGACCGCCAGCCCGTAGATCTCTTACCTGGGCTCGGCGGTTTTGTTTTTAAAAGGAAACGGGCAAATCGATTAAAGGGGGATATTTATTATGGACATGGCTGCAATCAATTCAGTCGTCAATGAAATTGACAGCCTCGTATGGGGCCCTATCATGCTTACCCTGCTGGTCGGTACCGGCGTGTACCTCACCTGCTTATTGAAATTCAGAACCTGGCGGAACCTGCCGTATGCGATCGGCAGCGTCCTTTCCAAAGAAGCCCGCACCAAGAAACGCGGCACGGGCGATGTATCGCCATTCTCCGCACTGATGACCGCACTCGCTGCGACCATCGGCACCGGCAATATCGTCGGTGTAGCGACGGCGATGTTCGCCGGCGGCCCTGGCGCTCTGGTCTGGATGTGGATCTCCGCCTGCTTCGGCCTCACTTCGAAATTCTCTGAATGTATGCTGGCTATCAAGTACCGCGAAGTCAATGCAAAGGGCGAAATGAAAGGCGGCCCGATGTTCACCATGAAGAACGGCTTCAAGAATAAAACGCTTGGCTCCGTCATGGGCTTCCTCTTCGCACTCTTCGCTGTCATCGCTTCCTTCGGCATTGGCAATATGACACAGGCAAACTCCATCACAGGTGCTGTACATACCACCTTCGGCATGTCTCCTGAAGTCTGCGGTGTCATCCTGACCATTCTTTCTCTCATCATCATCGTCGGCGGTATCAAGACCATTTCCAAGGTTTCCTCGGTTGTTGTTCCGGCTATGGCATTCTTCTATGTCATCGCCGGTCTCCTCTGCATCATCCTCAATATCCAGAACGTTCCACATGGTCTCTATCTCATTTTCATGATGGCTTTCGATCCACAGGCAGTCGGCGGCGGCGTCCTCGGCGGCATCACCGCTTCTGTCATGAATGCAGTCCGTTTCGGTGTCGCTCGCGGCTGCTTCTCCAATGAAGCCGGCATGGGCTCTGCAGCGATCACCGCAGCAGCAGCTACCACCGATGATCCGGTCCGTCAGGGCTACATCAATATGACCGGTACCTTCTGGGATACCATCGTTGTCTGCTCCATCACCGGCATCACTATCGCAGCCTCCGGCGTTCTCGGCATGACCGGCGCTGACGGCAAGCCTCTGAAAGGCGTAGAACTCACCATGGCTGCCTTCTCCACCAATATCGGTGAGATCGGCGCATTGATCGTCGCTATCGGCATCATCCTCTTCGCCTTTTCTACCATCCTCGGCTGGGAATATCACGGCGAAAAGGCTTGGGAATACCTCTTTGGTACTCATAAATACAACATGATCTACCGCGTGATCTTCTCCCTGGTTGTTTATGTAGGCGCTACCCAGACCCTCGATCTGGTGTGGAACCTTTCCGATATCGCCAATGCTCTCATGGCGATCCCGAACCTGATCTCCCTGCTCATCCTCTCGCCTGTCATCAAGGAAGAAGTAGAACGCTTCCAGATCGTCCTTGAAAAAGAAAAGGCAGAAAAGAAAGCCGGCGTCACCGCTGGTGAACATGTGAAGATCTGATCGCTGATCACAGGTGACCGGTGCTTGGTCAACGGTCACTGTATCGAAGGAGTGCGAAAGCATCTCCCGTATCCATATCGTTGTCCCCCCTCACTTCCCTAGGAAGTGGGACATCCCCCTATCCTGTTCCTCTGAATTCCAACAGGATAGGGGATTTTTTATTGGCAGAAATGAGGGCAACTCGCTGGATGCAGGCGCTGTGCATAGGAGAAATGAGACATGGTGCGCCAGCTTCACTGCCATTCTGAACTGGGGCGCTTTGCACCTTTTCACGCAGCCTTCGGGGCAACTTCTGATGGGGATGGCTTGCGATACATAGGAATCGACATTTAGGGAAACGCTGATTCAATCGCAGAGTCAGCTTCTACAAGAAATTTTATGCATAGCTTCGTCATAGCCTTCCTTAAATAGCTCGCTATTCGCGTCAGG
>JAJWRZ010000043.1:0-14062 GCA_021633965.1 Dialister sp. | reverse complement strand
ATCCCCCACTTTGAGGGCTTGCCCTCGTATTTTGAAAGGAGAAAAGATCGTGTTTTTACAACAGCTTGTCAACGGTTTAACGCTGGGAAGCGCCTATGCGGTCATCGCCATCGGCTACACGCTGGTTTTCGGTGTATTGAACATCGTCAACATGGCGCATGGCGGGATCTTCATGGTCGGCGCTTACATCGGGCTGCTCCTCGTCACAGAGGCAGGCTTTGGGATTTTCCCAGCTTTGATTGGAGCCATGGTCGGCGGTGCTGTCCTGGGCTATGCATTGGAGATCTTCGCACTGCGCCCGCTGCGTCGCCGCAAGGTGACGCACCTCGCTCCGCTGATCTCCACCATCGGTGTCTCGACCTTCCTTGAAAGTGTCGCACTGATGGTATGGGGACCGCAGACCCGTTCGTTTCCGACATCTTTCGGAAACGAACTGATGGACTTCGGCGCTTTCAAGATCTCCGGGATCCAGATCATTTCACTGGGGACCGCTGTCGTCCTGATGGTGCTCCTCACCATCCTCCTCAATAAGACGAAGATCGGCAAGGCTGTCCGTGCGACTTCGGAAAGCGCGGAAACAGCGAGCCTGCTCGGGATCAATACCGGACGCATCATCACCTTCACTGTCATGATGGCATCGGCACTGGGGGCGGCAGCCGGCGTCCTCATCGGTCTTTCCTTCAATGCGATCGAACCGACCATGGGTACCGCGATGGGCCTCAAGGGGCTTGCAGTCCTCATTATGGGCGGCCTTGGCAATGTCGAAGGCGCCATGGCCGGCGGCTTCATCCTCGGCATCGCAGAAGTATTCTCCGTCGCTTACGGCAGCTCTTCGTATCGTGACGCTGTCGCATTCGGCATCATCATCCTGATTCTCTTCATTCGTCCGGAAGGCTTATTCTCCAAGGCCGGGAAAGGAGGCAGACCGTAATGGAAGAATTACTGAACGGTTATTTCCTGCAGGTCCTGACCTTTGTATGCATCAATATCATTCTGGCCATGACCATTTACATGACGCTTTGCACCGGCATCCTGTCGCTGGGCAATGCAGGGCTCATGAGCTTCGGCGCTTACACCTCTGCGATCCTGACCGCAGAATATAATTTCCCGATGCCGCTAGGCATCCTCCTGGGCGGCTGCACCGCGACGATCGTCGCACTCATCATCGGCCTTCCGACCATCCGTCTGCGCGGGCTCTACCTTGCCATCGCGACGCTGGGCTTCGGCGAAGTCGTCCGCGTCATCGCGCTGAATCTGGACATCACCCACGGCGCGCTCGGCTACTCCGGCATCCCGTCTATGGCAAGCGTCCTTGCCGACTATGCGAGTGACATCGGCCTCATCGATGCGCTGGAGATCGACTCTCAGACCGCAGGACAGCTCCTCATGTGCATCGTCCTTCTGATCCTCGTCGTACTCATCGTCACCTTCTGGTACCGCCTCGAACATTCCCGCTATGGCCGCGCCATGGCGGCGGTCAAGGCTGACGAATATGCAGCATCCCTGACCGGCATCAATGTAGTCCGCTACAAAATGATGACCTTCCTCTTCTCTGCGTTCTTCGCAGGCGTCGCTGGCGCGCTCTATGCCCATGCGACATTCTTCATCAGCCCGACCGATTTCTCCTGGCACAAGGTCGTAGACATCCTGCTCTACACCGTCTTCGGCGGCAGCAATGTCATGTGGGGCTCTGTCCTCGGCGCTTCCATCCTGACCATCGTACCGGAGTCGCTCCGCTCCATGGCGGAATACCGCGACATCATCTATGGTGTCATGCTGGTCGCACTCATGGCCTTCCGTCCGGACGGCATCCTCTCCTATGATGCGGTGAAATGGATCTCCAAGAAATTCAGCAAGAAAACTGTAGAAGGAGGGAAAAACTGATGCTGCTCGAAATGAAAAATGTAGTGAAACAGTTCGGCGGCCTCACCGCTGTTTCCAATATGTCCTTCCATGTAGACAAAGGGGAGATCTTCGGCGTCATCGGGCCGAACGGCGCCGGCAAGACCACCATTTTCAACCTGATCACCGGCGTATATCAGGTGACGGAAGGGGATGTCGTCCTGAACGGCACCTCCATCGAAGGAAAGAAGCCGCATGAGATCATCAATCTCGGCGTCGCACGTACCTTCCAGAATATCCGCCTCTTCACCGGCATGACCGTGCTGGAAAACATTCTCGTCGGTCATCATGACCGTCTGAAATCCAGCTTCCTTGCCAGCATCCTCCACACCGCTTCCCAGAAAAAAGAAGAAGCAGAAGCCAGAGAGGATGCGATGGAGCTTCTGAAATTCGTCGGTCTTGAGGAAGATGCAGACCGCCTTGCGACCGAGCTCCCCTACGGCAAGCAGAGAAAGCTGGAGATCGCCCGTGCTATGGCGACGAAGCCGCAGCTCATTCTTCTCGATGAACCGGCTGCCGGCATGAACGATTCGGAAACCGCCGCGCTCACAGAGCTCATCCGCGGGATCCGCGAAAAGTACGGCATCACCATCGTCCTCATCGAACACGACATGCAGCTCGTCATGAGCCTTTGCGACCGCGTCATGGTCGTCAATTTCGGTAAAAAACTTGCAGAAGGCGTGCCGGAAGAGGTACAGAATAATCCGCAGGTCATCGAAGCATACTTGGGTAAGGAGGAAGACTGATGCTGCTTGAACTTAAAAATATCGAAGCTGCGTATGGCAATATCAAAGCCCTGAAGGGCATCAACCTCGCTGTCCCGGAAGGCAAGATCGTCACCCTGATCGGGGCGAACGGTGCCGGCAAGTCCACCACCATGAAGACCATCATGGGCGTCATGAAGCCCATCGCCGGCGACGTCCTCTTCAAGGGCGAATCCATTGCAGGGAAGAAGACCTATGATATCGTCAACAGCGGCGTCGTCCTCGTCCCGGAGGGGCGTCAGATCCTTCAGGGCATGACCGTCCGCGAAAATATCGAGCTCGGCGCTTATCACAGAAATGATAAGAAGGAGATCGCGGAAGACATGGCCCAGGTCTTTGAGCGCTTCCCGCGCCTCTTTGAAAGACAGAGCCAGTTCGCCGGTACCCTTTCCGGCGGCGAACAGCAGATGCTTGCGATCGGGCGCGCCATGATGGCACGCCCGCAGGTCATGCTGCTCGACGAACCATCCATGGGCCTTGCTCCGCTCGTGGTACAGCAGATCTTTGATGTTGTCAAGGATATCAACAAAATGGGGACTACTGTTCTTCTGGTAGAACAGAATGCGCGCAAAGCTCTCCAGATCGCCGACTATGCCTATGTCATGGAAACCGGCAAGATCGTCATGGAAGGCCCCGCGCAGGAAGTGGCTGCAAACCCGGATGTCATGGCGGCCTATCTGGGCGGTAAGAAGAAACAGTGACCAATATCAGCCTTACGGCTGGAAACACGATCTCGGAAAAGAGTCAGCGTAAGCTGGCTCTTTTCCTTTTTTGGTGACTAGTGACTGGTGACTAGGAGACCAGGAGACATTAGACTTCAGACATCTGGCATCTGGCATTTCCCACAGCCACCACCATTCTTAATTCCTAACTCCTAATTCCTCATTCGAGCAAAGCTTTCATTCATAATCAGTGGGCGGAGCCGCCTCATGGGCGAACCCTGAAGTTTGAAAGCAGAGATGAGTAGGTGGGAATGGAGGATTGGGCTTGCGTACAGCGTGATTCCTCTCATCTGAGCAGGCCCTTGGAGAAGGGCCGCGCCAAAGGCGCAGGATAGAGTGCCTCGAAGAGGCACAATCCATCGTAGCGGGGTTCACCTCGTCTGTGTCAGACCTTTTACCTGTTATCCCATATGTTCGCTTTACCATTCTGCAGAGTTCTGCCCCTTCGGGGCAGTCTATCCCGGCCTTTGGCCGCCCCCTTCTCCAAGGGGGGACGCGTTTTAGATTCGTCTCAATATTCCGCGGCGCTTCCAGATTTTATGCGCCGCACCACCCCCCTTTGAACCTTTTGAACTTATAGAACCCGATGAACCTTTTTCGCACGCAATCCATGGGCGACCCGACCCACGGGCTAACCCTGAACCCATCTTCCCTCTCTATGCTACAATAGAACTATTACAAGAACTATCTCACAGAAAGAAGGATTTCCTATGAAAAAACATATCATCGTCATCACCACCGGCGGCACCATCGCTATGAAAATGGATCCAGTGACCGGCGGGCTCGTACCTGCTGTCTCCGGGGAAGACCTCGCTGCCGCCGTGCCGGGGCTCTCCTCATGGGCGGACGTGGACGTCGTCGAATTTTCCAATGTTCCGAGCGGATGGATGGATACAGAGAAAATGCTCGCGCTGTCGCAAACCATCGACGCACTCGCGGACAAAGCCGATGGCTTCGTCGTGACGCACGGCACGGACAGCCTGGAAGAGACCGCCTTCTTCCTCGACATGACGCTTCACACCGAGAAGCTGGTCTGCGTGACAGGAGCGATGCGCGGTGCCTCGGATCTCTCTGCGGATGGCCCCGAGAATATCCTCTCCGCAGTCCGCGTCGCGGCGAGCGATCGCTCTCGCGGCATGGGCGTCCTCGTTTGCCTGCAGGACCGCATCTATGCGGCCTTCGACGTGACGAAATTCCACACGACGAATCCCGACACCTTCCGCGACCTCCACTACGGCTCTCTTGGCACGGTCTACAGCCATGAGATCATCTATGGCCGCCGTCCGATCGGACACGCGCGCCTTCATCCGGCCTCCATGGCAGCCAAGGTCTGGATGGTGACCTGCTGGTCCGGCATGGAAGGCGGCATCATCCGCGCGGCCGGTGAGGCGCAGCTGGATGGCCTGATCGTCGATGCTCTCGGCTGCGGGAATGTCCCGCCGAAGTGCAAAGAAGAAATGATGAAGCTCGGCGAAGCCGGCCTTCCGATGGTGCTGACGACCCGCGTCCCCTCGGGCAGCGTCATGGAGGAATACAGCTATGACGGCAGCGCCTTCTCCATGAAAAAGAGCGGCCTCATCCTGGGCGGCCGTCTTTCCGCATGGAAAGCGCGTCTGCTTCTTGCCATCGCGCTCGGCGTGACAAAGGATCGGGAAGAAATACGCCGTGTGTTTGGGAAATTGGCGTACTGAGGTTGGTGACTAGTGACTGGTGACTAGTGACTAGGGACTAGTAGCTAGTGACTGGCGGCTAGGGAATAGGGGAAATACATGTTAAAATCAGTGCCTCCCAGATTTTACCGGTTTCTGGGGGATTTGCCGCAAGAGGTTTCAGGTTGCGACACGTGCTTACCCTGATTCAAGATACGCGGCGCTTCTATTTTTTATGCGCCGCGCTTCCCCTTTGATCCTTTTGCATCTTCGGAATCTGCTGCCAAAATGTTTCGCAAAAAAGTTTTCAAAAAAAATGCTTGACAGATATGACTTCGATTGGTATACTACATAAGTCAGTCAACCACTGATACAAATCAATAAGGCGCTGGCCGATAGGTCAGGGAACAAACGTGGAGAGGTGTCCGAGCGGTTGAAGGTGCATGATTGGAAATCATGTTGACGGCGAATACCGTCACGGGGGTTCGAATCCCCCTCTCTCCGCCACAAAGTAAGAGCTCGTCGAAGAAGGCGGGCTCTTTTACTATGCCAGGGAAACGCTGATTGACAATGTCTAAACAACGTACTACAATGTAGAAAAGGGGGCGATAGTATGGCACAGGCTACGATTAGCATTAGAATCGATCCAAACCTCAAGAATGAGTTCGATGAGGTCTGCACAGAACTTGGTGTAACGATGAGCACAGCAGTCATTATGCTGGCAAAGAAGATGACTAGAGAGAAGCGGATTCCGTTTGATGTATCGGTTGATCCATTTTACTCTGAGGAAAACAGGCAGCGACTGAGAGAGTCGATGCGTCAAATGGAGACAACAGGTGGTACCATTCATGAGGTACCGTATGATTAAGATGTGGACGGACATGGCTTGGGAGGATTTTGAGTACTGGCTCACCCAGGATAAGAAAACGCTGCGGCGTATTCTTGCCTTATTGAAAGACATTGAACGCAATGGCTATAGCGGTATAGGGAAACCGGAACGACTTGGTGGTGATTTGGCAGGTTACTGGAGCCGGCGTATTGATCATGCCAATCGAATTGTGTATCGAATTGATGTAGATATTATAAAGATCATCCAGTGCGGTTCTCATTATAGAGATAAATAAAACTCGTCCTTTTGGGGCGAGTTTTTCTTTATTGATACTGCTAACAATTTACAGATTACAGATGACGCCCACGCGAAAAAGGTATATAATGATTTCATGCTACTATGCATAAAACTACAGAAAGCCAAAGGAAGGTGCCAGTATGAAAATTTCTCAGCGCGCATTAAGTTTGACCACATCCCCGATCCGCAGATTGGGACCCTACGCTCTCGAAGCAGAGAAGGCAGGGAAGAAAGTCTATCATCTGAATATCGGCCAGCCTGATATCGAGACGCCGGCGCAGTTTATGGACGCCATCCGCGGCTTTGACAAGAAAGTCGTCGCTTATGGTCCTTCGCAGGGGGATCCGAAGCTGATCGCCAAGGTACAGAAGTACTATGAAGAATGGGGCATGCACTACGAGGCGAAGAATATCTACATCACCAATGGCGGCAGTGAGGCTCTGGAGCTCGCAGCTCTCGCTCTCTGCGATCCTGGGGATGAGATCCTAGTCTTCGAACCGTTCTATGCGAATTACAATTCGTTTGCCAAGATCTCCGGCGCACACGTAAAAGCGGTACCGACTCATGCAGAAAATGGCTACCGCCTGCCGGATGCAGCGACTGTCGAGCAGTATGTATCTGCCAAGACCCGTGCCATCCTTCTGACGAATCCGGGCAACCCGACCGGTGTCGTCTACACGAAAGAGGAAATGGATATGGTGGCAGGCATCGTGAAGAAACACGGCCTCGCTCTCATTGCGGATGAAGTCTATCGCGAATTCGTCTATGACGGTGCGTACACCAGCTTTGGCACCTACGAAGACCTCGCCGACAATGTCATCATCATCGACTCTGTATCGAAACGTTATAGCGCCTGCGGGGCGCGTATCGGCTGCCTGATCTCTAAGAATGAAGAATTTACCAGCCAGATCAATAAGTTCTGCCAGGCTCGTCTCTGCGTACCGGAAGTGGAGCAGATCGGCGCAGCGGCGCTCTATGATACGCCGAAGTCTTACCTCGAAGCGGTCAATGAAGAGTATAAGAAACGCCGTGATACCATCGCTGCCGGTCTGGCAGCCATCCCGGGCGTCATTTCCTCTGATCCGAAGGGTGCTTTCTATGTCATGGTGAAGCTCCCGGTCGATGATGCGGAGAAATTTGCCATCTGGATGCTGAAGGATTTCTCTGACAATGGAGAAACCGTCATGATCGCTCCAGGCAATGGCTTCTACGCGACCGAAGGCAAGGGCATCGATGAAGCCCGTCTAGCCTATGTCCTGAACTGCAGCGACCTCAAGAGAGCCATCGAGCTCCTTGGAAAGGGTCTCTCCCAGTATCCGGGCAAGAAGAACTGAGACAGATAGAAGAAATCCGCGAGTGCGAAAGCGCTCGCGGATTTTTGTTTCCCTAGCCCGTGGAGCGTGGTGTCCTTTGATTGCATTGGAAAGTCTCGCTTGAATGAGAAATTAGAAATGAGAAATGCGAAATGCGAAATGGTGGTGCGGCGCATAAGAATATAGAAGCGCCGCGGAAATCATGATGATACCCGAATGTTGTATTTAGTCACCAGTCACTAGTCACCAGTCACTCCTAATCCCCAATCCCTAATCCCTAGCCACTTATTCCTGCTTTCAAACTTCCTGTTCCGCAGTATGAAAAGCTCTCGCATTGGCGGGAGTTTTTTCATGTCCACGTCCTCGGGCGTTTCAGGGCTGTGATATAATGAGGGTATGTAGCGGCTAGTGACTAGTGACTGGTAGCTAGGGATTAGGGATCAGACATCAGATATTAGACATTAGACATTAGATATCTGACTTCTGACTTCTGACTTCTGACTTCTTCCCTCCGGCCTTCGAGCATCGCCCTATTTATACTTCGCGGCGCTTCTATGTTTTTATGCGCCGCACCATCCCCGTTGAACCCTCTGAACCTGTTGAACCCGCGCCCCCTCTTTCGCACGCAATCAAAGGGGATGCCCATAGGCTAACCCTGAGCCTATTTATATATAAAGGAGAATTATCCATGCCTTCCATCAAACTCATTGCCATCGACCTTGATGACACGCTCTTGCACGATGACATTTCCCTTTCTGCCTATACCAAAGACACCCTGCGAAAGGCGATGCGGCAAGGCGTCCGCATCGTCATCGCGACAGGCCGCATGTTTCAGGCGGCGCGGCCGTGGGGGCAGGCGATCGGTCTCGGCGATGTGCCGATGATCTGCTACACGGGTTCACTCACGGGCCTCTGCGAGAGCAGGCGGCTCATCCGTGATGTGCGCATCGAGCTCCCTGTGGCACTCGAAATTTTGCAGACCATCCGGGAGCATGGCTGGTACGCGCAGACGTATATCGATGATGAGATCTATGTAGCGCGCCGCGATGAGCGGACGGACGAGTACGAGCGCCAGTGCGGTGTGAAGGCGCATGAGATCGGGGATGATTTCTACCATCCGAAGAAAGCGCCGACGAAGATCCTCCTCTGTGAGCACGACGAAGAGAAGATGAAAGATATCGAGAAGGTGCTGCGGGAGATGTACAGCGGAGAGGTCGGCCAGGTGAAGTCGAAGCCGTATTTCTTTGAAATGAACAATAAAGAGTGCTCGAAGGGGAAAGCCGTCGCGTCTTTGGCGAAAGAGTGGGGGATCGCGATGGAGGAAATCATGACCTTCGGGAATGGCAACAATGACGTGTCGATGCTGTCCATGACCCCTTGGGGCTTTGCAGTGGCGAATGCGTCGAAGAGCGCGAAGGAAGCGGCCGGCCACGAGACGCTTTCCAATAATGAAGACGGCGTCGCAAAGGCGGTAGAAAAGTATGTGCTGGGTGAGAGGGAATTAGAAATTGGAAATGAGAAATGATGGGGCGGCGCTTCCTAATTTTATGCGCCGTGCCTTCACTCCTCGCTCCTAACTTGATTCGGAAATTGACTTAAATGCCAGTTATTTAGAAAACGCGATACGAGTGACGGTTGACTTGAATACCACGTTCGGGCATCGCCCATATATACTTCGCGGCGCTTCTGATTTTTATGCGCCGCACCACCCCCGTTGAACCCATTGAACCCATTGAACCTATAGAACCTGCTGAACCTTTTTCGCAAACAATCAAAGGTCGCCCCGCCCACGGGCTCACCCTGAACCCCGATTTACCAAAGGAGCATTCCATGGATAAAGATATATTTCGTTTTGTCATCATCACCGGCATGAGTGGTGCCGGGAAGACCAATTTCATGCAGAAGCTCGAAGATATGGGCTACTACTGTGTGGATAATCTGCCGCCCGTCCTGATTGTCCGTTTCGCGGATCTCTGCTGGAAGAGTACATCTTCCACGCGGCACGTGGCGGTCGTGACGGATATCCGCGGGGGATCCTTCTTTGATGCACTGCCGCAGGCCTTAGATGAGTTGGAAAAGCGCGGCATTCCGCATGAAGTGGTCTTTCTGGAGGCCTCTGATGAGGCACTGGTGCGCCGCTACATGGAGACGCGCCGCCAGCATCCGCTCGCAAAGAATATGCGTATCCAGGAAGGCATCGAGCAGGAGAGAAAGATCCTGGCCGGCGTGCGCGCACAGGCGGATATGATCATTGATACGACATCGATGCAGGCCTCCGACCTTAAAGAGTACATGCAGAGCCGGTTCAGTGCGGACAGCACGGATCAGGAGATGCAGATCACGGTCTTTTCCTTCGGCTTCAAGTATGGCATCCCCATCGATGCCGATATGGTGATTGATGTCCGTTTCCTGCCGAATCCCTTTTACATCGCGAAATACAAGCATTCGAGCGGGCGCGTGAAGGAAGTCGCGCAGTACATCGCATCGGCTCCGGTGACGCGGGATTTCCTGACAAAGCTGTATGACTTCATGGATTTTCTCGTGCATCAGTTCGAGGCGGCGGGCAAGACGCAGTTCACCATCGCCATCGGCTGCACGGGCGGCATGCATCGCTCGGTCTTCGTGACGGAGAAGCTGGGGCAGTACCTGAAAAGGAAGCATGCTCGCGTCAGCATAGAGCATCGGGATCTCCATAGAAATCCGGTCGAGCACGATGCGAATGATATCATGGAGGGCAAGGTATGAGACATCTTCTCCAGTGGCTCTATCCGGGGCTGGCGGTGAAGCGGTGGATGCTGCTTTTCTCTCTGGGCATCCTGCTTCTCGTCTTCGGTGCGACACTCATTCTGAACTATCAGATCTTTGGTATTCTGGAAGAAGAAATGCTGCGCTTCGCCTTTCAGATGACGGGCAGCTACAGCTATACCTTCCTTGCGGTCTGCGGCACGCTCATGATCATCCTCGCGCTGTGGATCATGACGCATGCGGTCCGGCGGCTCGTGAAACGTTTCTTCGAGCTCATGGCTCCGGGGCAGACCGAGGTGTCGAAGAGCATCCTGTCCCGCATGGAGCTTTCCCGCGGGATGAAGATCGTTTCCATCGGCGGCGGCCATGGGCTCTCCATGCTCCTTCGCGGCCTCAAGACAAAGACGTCGAATATCACAGCCATCGTGACGGTGGCCGATGACGGCGGCTCCTCGGGACGTCTCCGGGAAGAGATGGGAATCATTGCGCCGGGCGATCTGCGAAACTGTCTCGTCGCGCTGGCAGATAAAGAAACCGTGCTGGAGCAGCTCTTCCAGTATCGTTTCGCAGGCGATGGAGAGCTCTCAGGGCATAGCCTCGGGAATCTCTTCCTCGCGGCGCTCATCAAGGAATTCGGTAATCCGCAGAATGCCCTCGAGGCAGCGAGCAAAGTCCTCAATATCCGCGGCAAGGTCGTCCCAGCCACCTCGGAAAAGGTGCGTCTCAAAGCGAAAATGTCCGATGGAGAAATCGTGGAGGGCGAGTCTGAGATTTCTGCCTATCCCGAGAAATCCGGCAAGGAGGTGCGCATCCTCCATATGTCGACCATTCCGAAGGCACCGATCGCCGTCGGTGATGCACTCGAAGCCATCAAACAGGCAGACCTCATTACCTTAGGGCCTGGCAGCCTCTATACGAGCGTCCTGCCGAACCTTCTCGTCCCGGAGATCCTGCAGGCCATCCGGCAAAGCAGTGCGCCCGTACTCTATATATGTAACGTCATGACCCAGCCGGGGGAGACCAGCGGCTATACCGTGAGTGACCACCTGAAAGCCCTGATCGACCACGTGGGCGGCGGCGTCATTGATTTCGTCCTCGCCAACAATGCCATCCCGACAGAGGATGTACTGAAGAAATATGAAAAGGTCCATGCCATGCCCGTCAAGATCGATCGGGAGAAGGTCAAGAAGATGGGCGCGCAGCTCATCGAAGCCGACCTTCTGGGCCCCCTTCGCGGCGCGACGCAGGATACGAAAGTCCTGACCGAGGAAATCGCGCAGATCCACAGCCTGCTGAAGGTGAATATCCCGCCCGAAGCACTGGAAGAATATTTGAAAAGGAGCCACTGATGTCCTTCACAGAACAGGTAAAAAATGAACTGGCACGTCTCCCCAGAGAAGATGCGGGAAGCCGTGCAGCGGAGCTTCTCGCACTGCTCCGCATGAGCGGCTCCTTCATCACCGGCGCGCACGCCAGCTGGGGACTGGAATTCTCCACCGGCAACAGCGCCGTCGCCCGCCGCGTCCTGGTGTACCTCAAGAAAGATTTCGGCTTCATGCCCTCCACCATGGTGCGGCAGGGACGCCGCCTCAGGAAAAAGAACGTCTACACCCTCCTCGTACAGCCGTCGAAAGAAGGCCTCCGTTTTCTGGATACCATGGGACTTTCTCCGCTCTCCGGCGCAGACGATATGGAGAAACTCGTGACCGCTGAAGAGCGGCGCGCCTATCTGGCCGGCGCCTTCTTAGGCGGCGGCTCCGTCAGCCGTCCCCAGAGCGACTACCACCTCGAGATGGTGACGCAGTCCGCCCGCTTCGCCGAAGAGATCGTGAAAGCCATGAAGAGCTTCAAGCTGAATGCCCGTCTGACCGACCGCAAGAATGACTACATCGTCTATATCAAAGACGGGGATGAAGTCTCCGAATTTCTCCAGATCGTAGGCGCTGCCCAGAGCTACATGGACTTCGAGAGCGTCCGCGTCGTGAAGGATATGCGAAACCGCGTGAACCGGCAGGTGAACTGCGAGACAGCGAATCTCCAGAAGACCGTCGATGCCGCCGTCCGTCAGACACACCTCGTGCAAAAACTTCTCGCGAAAGAGAGCCGCTCCTCGCTCTCTCCCAAAATTCGCGAAGCCTGCGACCTCCGCCTCGCCCACCCCAATGCCAGCCTCTCTGAGCTTGCAGAAATCTGCGGTATCACAAAATCCGGCCTCGCCCACCGCTTCAAAAAGATCGAAGCGATGGTGGGAGCTGGTGACTGGTGACTGGTGACTAGTGGCTGGTGACTGGTGACTAGGGATTAGTAGCTAGGGATTAGGTTTGCGATACGAGAAAACCGCTGGTTTCAAACCTCCGCGGCGCTTCCTTATTTTATGCGCCGCACCGACCCTGTTGAACCTCTTTCGCACGCAATCAAAGTTTGAAAGCAGGGATGAGTAGCTAGGGATTAGGGATTAGAAGTGACTAGTGACTGGTGACTTGCATACTACTTTCGGGCATCGCCCATATATACTCGCGGCGCTTCTGATTTTTATGCGCCGCACAATCCCCGTTGAACCTATAGAACCTATAGAACCCGCTGAACCTCTTTCGCACGCAATCAAAGGGCGAGCCCGCCCCACGGGCTGCCACTAAACCCATCCACCCATTTTTTATCAAAGAAGATGCCATAATGAATATATACAAAACACTTTTATCCACCATGGTCGCGGCAGCGGCCATTTCTATTTCTGCCTCTGCTTTTGCGGATTCGCTGGCGTATGAGGACTACACACAGCTCCCGCTTTCCCTGACGAAAAAGGAAGGGACGCTCATCTTTTCCGACTGCCCCGAGTACGCGGATACGCCGGGGATTCTCTATGAAGGCACGGTCGACAAGGGAGAGGGGCGGCTCTACTACTACCATGTGAATGAGACCGGCGCTCCTGCGCGCCTCGTCGTCTATGCCAAGGCGGATAAGAAGCAGCCTCTCACCATGAAGCGTGCCATCCGCGGGGACGCCTCCAGCAGCTACATCCCGACAGGCAGCACCCTCTCTTTCCGAGAAGCCATAGATGCGAAGCAGGAGGAAAAGACATTCGACCTTGCTCCGGGCGAGCGTACCATCCTCTTTGAAGATGACCCGGATGGGATTTCCGAAGAAGACCTCGTGAGCGGTATCGTAGAAATCAAGACGAAGAAACCGGTGAAGCTCGGGGCGGCGATTCTGCCGATGGATGATGACAAGGCACTGAAGGAAAATCTTGATACCGCCGTGCCGCTTCCGCCTGATCGCCATGAAATGCGTGGCACGTTCGCGGCGGATATATATCTTTCCAGTGAGCCATGGGACTTTTCCAAAGGAAATGCAGAGATCACCATCGGTTCCTCTTACCCCTTTCAGCAGGGAAAGGACGAAGTGAGCGATGTCACCCGCGAGAATACAGGCGACTACGGCATCCGCTACCATATCACCGTCAAGACCAAAGGGAGCGGCAAGTACAAGCTCTATATCAATCCCATGGGCGGCGTCTACATGGGGACTTTCGAGATCGGACAGAACCCAAAGCTCCTTCGCACCTATCGCACGGATGGGACACTGGGGAAAGTCTGGTTCGGCGATGGTACGATGGAGAGCTGCCTTCCGGCGGGCACGTGGCATGCCGGAAAGGATCTCTACATCCGCTTCATCCCCGCTGGTGCCGCGTACCTGCCGCTCAGGTTTTTGATGGTGGCTAGTGACTAGTATTGCGTATCTCGATTAAGCGGACTTTCAATCGCCATACAAATGCAGTCAGAATTAGCGTCGTAGCGACTTGCTTCCCCCTTCGGGGGAAGTGCCGAAGGCAATAGGGGCATGC
>JAJWRZ010000042.1:0-14134 GCA_021633965.1 Dialister sp. | reverse complement strand
CTCACTCCTCATTCCTCACTCCTAACTAGAGAGTAGAACTTTCACCCGCAATCAAATGGCGATACGCCCCGCGGGCTAACCCTGAACCCTGCACCTATTTCCAACCAACGATCAATCAACAAGGAGCATCTATTTATGAATATCGAACTTCGCCACGGGAGCGGCGGCGAGGAGACGGGGAAGCTGATCGCCTCTCTCTTTGCCAAGTATCTTGGAAATCCCATCTTAGACCGTATGGAAGACGGTGCGGTGCTGCCGCCCCTCTCCGGCGTGCCTGTCATGACGACGGACAGCTTTGTCGTCTCGCCGCTCTTCTTTCCGGGGGGCGACATCGGACGGCTCTCCGTCTGCGGGACGGTGAATGATCTGGCCTCGATGGGGGCAAGGCCTCTCTATCTGACGGCGGGCTTCATCCTCGAGACGGGACTTTCCACCGATGTATTGGAGCCGATCGTCCGCTCCATGGCAGAGACGGCGAAGGAGGCGGGCGTCACGATCGTGGCCGGTGATACAAAGGTCATCGAAGGGAAGGGCGGCCTTTACATCAATACCGCGGGCCTTGGCGATCGCGCGCCGGACTGTGAGATCTCCTCCGGAAATCTTCACGATGGGGATGCGATCCTCGTCACGGGGACGCTTGGCGATCATCACGCCGTCATCCTCACAGAGCGCATGCAGATGAAGACGACGCTTGCGAGCGACTGTGCGCCCCTGAATCATCTGGTGGAAGCCCTTCTGGCGGCAAAGCTGCCTGTCCATACCATTCGCGACATCACGAGAGGGGGACTGGCGACCGTTGCCAATGAGCTGGCAGCAGCCTCCGGCGTTTCCATCACGCTCTCTGAAGAGGCACTGCCGGTCAAGGAAGAGGTCAAAGCACTCTCCGGCATCCTTGGGCTTGATCCATTGACGATGGGAAACGAGGGCAAGATGCTGATCGCGCTCCCTGCTGCCGAGGCAGAGACGGCGCTTCGTATCCTTCGCGCGCTCCCCTATGGGACAGAGGCCGAAGAGATCGGGCGCGTCAGCGTGGGAAGCGGCGTGCATCTTAAAACTCTCTATGGCGGACGCCGCCGCATCCTTGCGCTTCGGGGAGAGGGCCTGCCGAGGATCTGCTGAGAGAAAGTCGGGGATGAGTGACTAGGGATTAGGGATTGGAAGCAAGCGGTGATTGAAATAGCGCAATTGTTGCGCTCATGGTTCTGCAAGGAAGATCCCTCGGCTTCGCTCGGGATGACGATACGTGCGAAGCACCATCAAGATTTCTCGGCGCTTCTATTTTTTTATGCGCCGCACCAAACCCTTTGAACCCGTAGAACCTACAGAACCCGCTGAACCTCTTTCAGCCGCAATCAAAGAGCATTACGCCCCACGGGCCAACCCCGAACCCATTCGATAAGGAGAACATCCATGATCCATAAATTTCACAACCGGCCGAATGGCTGGGAGGGCATCACGCCCCATATTTACAAGGAAAATCCCGGGGTCTTTCGCGATGTGACGAAGCAGATCCTTTTTGACAACGAAGCCGACCTTCCGGTGCAGTTTCGCTATTTTCAGGTGGAGAAGGACGGCTTCTCTTCGCTGGAAAAGCATGCACACATGCATCTCGTCTTGATCTTCAAAGGGAAGGGCCATGCGCTTCTTGGAAGTGATGTGCATGAAGTCAGGGAAGGGGATCTCATCACCATCCCGCCCTGGCAGTGGCATCAATTTCGTGCGGACGCAGGAGACATCTTAGGCTTCCTCTGCCTCGTGAACCATGACCGCGACATTCCCGTCTATCCGACGGAGGAGGAGCTTTTGGCGCTCAAAAGAGATCCGGAGATCGAGAAATTCTTGAAAAAGTAAGGAGCATATATGTTTGAGAACAAGTCGACGATCATTTTTGATATGGACGGGACGCTGATCGACTCCGTCGGCGTGTGGAACCAGGTAGACCTCCGGCTGATCCAAACGCTTGGCGGGCCTGCCATGGCAGAGGGCGATGTCCAGCAGAGAAGAGAGCGCTTCCTGAAGGAGCATCGGGATGCGGAGAAGCCGTATCTTTCTTACTGCGAGGAGCTGGGGAAAACGTATGCCTCTGCATGGCAGGCTGAAGACATTCTGCAGGAGCGTTACCGCATAGCGCAGCATTTCCTGAAGGAGGTCGTGGACTACAAGCCGGGCGCACCGGAGGTGCTCCATGCTTTCAAGAAAGACGGGAAGACACTCGTGATCGCCAGCACCACGCGCCGCGACAATATGGAGGTATATTGGAAGGAAAATAAAAATATCCGTAGCAAAGCACCGCTTGATTCCTGCTTCACGAGGATCTACACGCAGGAGGATGCGCCGGAGATCAAGCCAAGCCCGGCCATCTACCTCAAGGTCATCGAGGATATGGGCCTTTCCAAAGAAGAATGCTTCATCTTCGAGGATTCGCTGGCGGGTGCGGCCGCGGCAAGAAATGCCGGCATCGACTTCGCCGTGATCTATGACCGCTACTCCGACGCCGACCGTGAAGAGCTAGATCAGATGACGCCGTATCAGTTTGGGGATTGGGAGGACGTGCTGAAAGTCATTAGACGGCAATAGGTTCAAAGGGTTCATTGGGTTCTACCGGTTCAACGGGTAATGCTATTAAGTTAAGGAAATTGTTAGCGCCGTAATGACTTGCTTCCCCCCTCGGGGGAAGTGCCGAAGGCAATAGGGGCATGCGAGCGGCCATCGAACAATGTTGGATATACCGTAGTGCTGCCCCCTCAGCCCTCCGGGCAGCTCCCCCGATGGGGAGCCAAGAATGTTCTGCCGCTTAACTTAATAGCATTGGTTCAACGGGGGATGGGCGGCGCATCAAAATGAAAAAGCGCCGCAGGTTTTTGATTTGAGAGTGTGCGTTACTTCTGAAAGATGAGAACCACGCCCTCCCTTTAGAACCCGCAGAACTCATCGAACCGGTTCCATCCCTTTGACATCCGCTATTTTTCATGCTATCATTCTCTCATAAGTGAGGGAGTAGCAGCCACTTCGGTGGAGCCCGTCAACATACTGGCAGTGACCCGTACATCCTGCCTGGCTTGCTTTAAAAATGCGAGACTCACGTGCATAGTTTTCGGCTGTGCGCGGGGTCTTTTTTTCGTGGGAAGACAGCGCTTGAAAGAGATGAGAGACTGGTCACGCATCCCTTTCGGCGAAGCCGCACAGCCCATTTCATTTCGGGGAGATACCAATGAGTGGTTTATTTATTTTGAACAGTGTCCTGCTCGGCGTGGGACTTGCGATGGACGCTTTTTCCGTCTCGCTGGCAAATGGCCTTGCGAATCATTCCCTCCGCATTCGCACCATGTGTCTCATCGCGGGGACCTTCGGCTTCTTCCAGTGGCTGATGCCGATGGCAGGCTGGGCATGTGTGAACCGGATCGTCGATCTTTTTCAGGTGCTGCTCCCGCTCGTGCCGTGGGCATCGCTGGTCCTGCTCGTCACCATCGGCGGGCTCATGATCCGGGACGGCCTCTCCGGAGAAGAAGAGGACGTCAAGGTCAGCGTGGGCCTCCGCTACCTCTTGCTCCAGGGGCTCGCGACCTCCATGGACGCACTCTCCGTCGGTTTCACCTTGGCGGAGTACCCCTTCGCCAAAGCGATGCTCGCAAGTATCATCATCGGCATCGTGACTTTCGCCATCTGCATCGCAGGGCTCTTCCTCGGGAAACGCTTCGGCATGAAGCTCGCGGATAAGGCGACCATCTTAGGCGGCGTGATCCTCATCGGGATCGGGCTGGAGATCTTCTTCGGCGCGTGAGGATAGAGGGGCAGCCCTTAGGGGGCTGCCCCTCTATTGTGGAAGAAAGCTTTGCTCGAATGAGGAATGAGGAATGAAGGTGCGGCGCACCATTCATAGAGCGCCGAAGATTTAAGGACGTATTGGTTTTTTAGCCCCTTCCCATGGAGGGGCTTTTTTGATGCGCTCGCTGAAGTTTGAAAGCAGAGATGAGTAGCTAGGGATTAGGAATTGGGGATTAGGGGCGACTAGTGACTGGTGACTAGGGATTAGACGTTAGACATCAGACTCCCGTATCGTCATTTCGAGCGAAGCGAGAAATCTTCCTTGCACAACGGTCAAACGGAGAGCGTCAGATGAGGAGCAGCCGAAGCACCCACGCGATTTTATCATTACCTCATAAGTACAGAGTACCGCAAGGGCGTAAAAGATCCCTCGGCTACGCTCGGGATGACGATACGAGAGAACGGGCGATCTCACATTCCCTTTCATTCCTTCACGTAGAAGGCTGCCCCTGCGGGGCAGTCTATCCTCCGCCTTCGGCGCGCCCCTTCTTCAAGGGGCTACACAACAGTCATGTAAAAACGCTGACCCTTCGCAAGGTCGCCTTCCCCATATCGTCATTTCGAGCGAAGCGAGAAATCTTTGTCATTCGCGGTTCAGTGGTCGATGTGTGGAGTCCCAAAAACGAGAAACCTGCTATCAGCTGAACCTTGAACCTTGAACCTTGAACCCTGAACTTTTCTATATCAATTTTGGAAGATGCCCCTTGGTTTCTATGCCTTTCTCTCATATGCGCTGTCAGAAGCATGAGTAAACGCAAATAACAAGCATATACTTGTTCAATAAACGCTTTACAAGCACTTTACCTGTTGTTTACGAAAAAACAGAATGATAAAATATTTCTGATAAACGTGCAACAGAATAGAGGGGCGATGAAGCCTTCAGAAAGACGGACTATCCTCTTGCACGATTTTGAGGGAGCATCTCGGAAGATGCGAGGAGGAAACCTATGAATAAGAAACTGGCATTGCTCGGTGTCGCAGTTCTTTCCGCAGGCATTCTTTTTGCCGGCTGCGGAAACAAAGACAAGAAAGCCGCAGGCGACGCTGCGTGGAAACCAACAAAGGACGTCAAGGTCATCGTGGCGTACAAGGCCGGCTCCGGCACGGACACCGGTGCGCGTCTCTTGACGAACAGCGCGAAGAAATATGTCGGTCAGACACTCGTCATCGAAAATAAACCGGGCGCTGACGGCAAGATCGGCTGGACGGAGCTTGCAAAATCCAAGCCGGACGGACAGACCATCGGCTTCATCAACCTGCCGACCTACACCACGCTCGCGCAGATGGAAGGCTCTGCCTTCACGGACAAGTCCATCGTCCCGATCTGCAACCACCTGACAGAAACGGCTGTCGTCGTGGTCAAGAAGGATGCGAAGTGGAACAGCCTGAAGGAACTCGTTGCAGATGCACAGGCAAATCCGGGACAGCTGAAATGCTCTACGAATGGCGTGCAGGCTTCGAATCACACTGCAGCCCAGCTCCTTGCACAGTCTGCGAAATTTGAATACAACGCAGTTCCTTATGGCGGAACTGCTGACCAGCTCCTCGCTCTCCGTCAGGGCGAAGTCGATTTCTCTTGCGCGAAAGTCGCTGATGTGGCAAAACTCATCAAAGGCGATAGCGCAGAGCTGAAAGTCCTCGGCGTCTATGCGGAAAAGAGAGACCCGCAGCTCCCAGATGTACCGACCTTGGGCGAACTCGGTTACTATAATAAATGGTACGGCTCCGCGCGTGCCCTCGTCGCTCCGAAGGGCACCCCGGACAATGTGATCAAGTTCTACGAAGATGCGTTCAAGAAGACCATGGAAGATCCGGAAGTCAAGAAAGCCCATGAAAATGCGGGCATGGTCATCGACTTCAAAGACAGCAAAGCCCTTGGCCAGATGATCGCAGAACAGATGGACTTCTGCAAGAACGTTGTTTCTAAGCTGTATGCGAAATAATTGAGGGCGCAGGGTTCAGGTCGATAGGTTCAGGATTCGCAGCGTGATCCCTATTCTCTGGAAATCACAAAAGCGAGAAACGAGAAGGTGCAAACGCTCGTTTCTCGCTTCTGTTTTCTGGTGACTAGGGACTAGTGGCTAGGGATTAGGTTGGCGATACGAGAAAACCGCTGGTTTCAATTTTCCGCGGCGCTTTCGTAATTTTATGCGCCGCACCAACCCCATGGAACCTCTTGAACCTATAGAACCTATAGAACCTATAGAACCCGCTCCCCCTCTTTCGCATGCAATCACGGGACGACACGCCCCGCGGGCAAACCCTGAATCCTTACCCCATTTTCCAAAGGAGTCAAACCATTTCATGAAAAAATCAGATATCTATATCTGCGGCTTCATGTACGCTTTCAGTTTCTTTTTCCTCTACCTGACACAGAGCTTTCCTCTCGGGGCGCGGCACTATCCGCACTTCGTCATCGGGCTCCTGCTCATTCTCACCTCTGTCCGCGTGGGGCAGATGGTGCGTGACTACCGGAGAGAAAAAACTTCGGAAAACGACATGCCGGTCCTTTTCGACGGCTTTATGCCGAAACAATTCTGGACCATGTTTGCGGCCTTCATCCTCTACTTTGTCATGATGTACCTCGTCGGTTTCTATCCCGCATCCCTGGTCTACCTGCTCTTCTGTCTGAAATTCTTCAAGATCCGTCCGCTCTACATTCTGCTGGTCCTCGCCGGTATGGTGGTGCTGGTATTCGGTACCTTTGATCTCTTCCTGAATGTGCCCCTTCCGATGGGCATGCTCATCGAAGACTTGCTCTAAGGAGGAAATGACATGGATGCGAATACATTAGCACTGATGGCCCAGGGCTTCGGTAATGCTCTGGACCCTATGAATCTTCTCATGATGGTGATCGGCGTCACCATCGGTGTCATTGTCGGCTGTATGCCAGGGCTCTCGGCGGCGATGGGCGTCGCGCTCCTCCTGCCTCTCACCTTCGGGATGAAGGCAGAAACGGGCCTCATCATGCTCGGCGGCATTTACTGCGGCGCCATCTTCGGCGGCTCCATCTGCGCCATCCTGATCCACACCCCGGGCACTCCGGCTTCGGCTGCGACCGCACTCGACGGCTATGAGCTCACCAAACAGGGACGCGCGGGCAAAGCGCTCGGCACCGCCTGCACCGCTTCTTTCTTCGGCGGGCTTCTCTCCTGCATTTCCCTCTACTTCTTCGCACCGCTCCTTGCAGAGCTTGCGATGAAATTCGGCAGTCCGGAATATTTCTGGCTCGCCCTCTTCGGACTCACCATCATCGCCGGCGTCACCACCGGCTCCATGGTCAAGGGCCTCATGAGCGGCGCCTTCGGGCTCATCCTCTCCACCATCGGCATGGACCCGATGGAAGGGACCGCGCGCTACATGTTTGGTGTTGATGAGCTTTACAACGGCATCAATGTCACCTGCGCGATGATCGGACTTTTCTCCATGTCCCAAGTCTTTATCCTCATGGAAAAAGCCATCAAGGAACGCGGAAGCATTGTGAAATTCAAAGACTCCGTGCTGCTCAAAGCCCATGAACTGAAACAGATCGCGCCGACCGTCATCCGCTCATGGCTCATCGGGAACATCATCGGCATTCTTCCTGGCGCGGGCGCCTCCATCGCCTGCTTCCTCGGCTACAATACTGCCAAGCAGTTCTCCAAGACACCGGAGAAATTTGGACACGGCTCCATCGAAGGCGTCGCGGGCTCCGAAGCAGCGAACAACGCCGTCACCGGCGGCTCGCTCATCCCGACGCTGACTCTCGGCATCCCGGGTGAATCCGTCACCGCCGTCCTCATGGGCGGCCTCATCATCCAGGGCCTCCAGCCGGGACCGGAGCTTTTCACGAAATATGCGCCGATGACCTACACCTTCTTCGCCGGCTTCGTCATCGTACAGTTCTTCATGCTCCTCATCGGACTCGGCGGCTGCCGCATCTTCGCGCACATCGCCAAGATTTCCGATGCCATCCTCATTCCGTGCATCTTCGTCCTCTGCGTCGTCGGCTCCTTCGCCATCAATAACAGCTTCGTCGACGTAGTCCTCATGTTCATCTTCGGCGTCATGGGATACCTCATGCGTAAGATGGGTCTCAATACCGCAGCCGTCGTCCTCGCCCTCATCTTAGGGCCGATCGGCGAGCGTGGCCTGAGGAGAAGCCTCACCCTTTCGGGCAACGACATTTCCATCCTCTTCTCCACCCCGATCTGCTGGGTCCTCATCATCCTCTGCGTCCTCTCCGCTTTCTCGCCTCTCCTCATGGACTGGCTGAAGAAAGGGAAGGCAGCGATCAAGGGATAATTCGTTGCAGCCAAAAAAGCACCGCAAAAGCGGTGCTTTTTGTTGCTGGTGACTAGTGACTTCAAATCCAAATAACTTTTCTCAAAGACTGGAAAAAGAGAGAAAAGTATGGTATCATCTATGCATATGAGTATGCGGGTGTAGTTCATCGGTAGAACGCCAGCTTCCCAAGCTGGACAGGAGGGTTCGACTCCCTTCATCCGCTCCACGGACATGTCAGGAGCCCTTGCGGGCTCTTTTTTTGTGACTCAAATCGATTTCAATGCAAGTTTAATTCAAGGTCAATTCAAGAAAATGAATTGAAATGCCCAATTCAATTCACTTTCTTGAATTGAATTGGGAAAGGTTGAATTGAATTAACGAATGGGTTGAGTTAAAATGAATTAAATTGAATTGAAATCACTTGAAATGATATTTCAATAAAGGGAGGGCGGTATCATGTGTGAGTTGCCGAAGAAAGAGACGTTGACTGTTGAATTCAAAAGTGACAGGGGCAAGGGATACTCGGACGAAGGACTGGTGGATGAGATTGTCGGCATGACGAATACAGAGGGGGGCACGCTCTATTTGGGTATCGAAGATGATGGGCGAGTGAGTGGGATCGTGAAGCATCATCAGGATCCGATCGGGCTGGCAGCGCTTATTGCCAACCGCACGCGTCCATCCTTGTCGGTGCGGACGGAAATTCTTTATAGCGATGATCTGCCGGTGATGGCGATTTCTATCCCCAAAAGCTACTCAGTGATTGCCACAGTGTCGGGGAAAATTTTAAAGCGGAGACTGAAAGTGGATGGAAGTCCGGAAGTCATTCCCATGTATCCCTATGAAATCTACACGCGTTTGTCGGATTTACGGAAGTTAGACTTCTCGGCGCAGCCCATCCAGGATGGGACGGCCGAGGACCTGGATCCCAATCAGCTGTTCCGCCTGCGGGAGACCATTCAGAATCAGAATGGAGATCAGCAGCTGCTTGCGTTATCAGACGAGGAACTCGAGCAGGCACTGCGTCTGACAGTACGCGTAGGAGAAGCGGTATACCCCACGCTGACGGGGCTTTTGCTGGTGGGAAAAGAGTCGAGCCTGAAGCGGCTTATTCCGACGGCCGGTGCGGTTTTCCAGGTGATGCAGGGAACCCGGGTCGTGATGAATGAATCGTTCACGAAGCCCATCGTTGAACTGGTGGAGCTGTTTTCCTCGTACATGAAGGCGTGGAACCCGGAGAAAGAATTCGACTACGGCCTGTTCCGCATTCCGATTCCTGAGTTTTCGAGGCCGGCTTTTCGCGAGGGCTTGATCAATGCGTTTGCCCATCGGGATTACTCTATGATGGGAAGTGTGCGCATTCAGGTCAGCGATGAGGGGCTGACCATCAGCAATCCAGGCGGATTCATTGAAGGGATTACGCTGGAAAATTTGCTGACAGCGGAGCCCTGCGGACGAAATCCACTGCTGTCTGATGCATTGAAACGAATCGGACTGGCGGAACGGACTGGACGTGGCATTGACCGCATCTTTGAAGGCTCGATCACCTTTGGCCGTCCCTGGCCTGATTATTCGGAGTCGACTGCGAAGCAGGTGACGCTTTTCATCCCTCGTGCCAAAGCGGATACAGAATTCATCCAGATGGTTATGGATGAGCAAAAATCCATAGGACATTCGCTGGCCATCAATACCCTTTTGATTCTCTCGGTGTTGTATAGTGAACGTAAAGTCAGCGAACATGATTTGGCAGAGCGGATTCATATTTCTCTGACGCGACTGAAGCCGCTGATCGAGACACTGATCGAGCGCGGCGTGGTGGAGGAAATTGGTCGTACTTCGCAGCGAATGCTGATGCTTGGACAGAGAGTCTATCGCAAGACGGGAAAATCGAAGGAGTATACACGCCAGAGAGGAATTGATCAGGTACGTTTTCCTGAAATGATATTGAAACTGGCGGAAAGTCAGAATGGTGCCGTCACGAAAACGGATGTGGCGGAGCTCCTCCATGTTTCAAAACCGAAGGCATATGAGCTTTTACAACAGCTTTGTGAAGAGCGCCAGCTGGTGCTGACTGGACGAGGCCGCTATGCCAAATATGAACTCAGCAAATGAAAGGACGAACGCTATGCCATACACCTACTACGATATCGGACTGAATCTGTTCACGAAATCCTTCCCCCATCCGGAGAAGATCATCGAGGACGCGCATGCCGCGGGGATCCAGTGCATTTTGACGGGCTCGGAGGCGGAGGAGAATGAGCTCGTGAATGATTTCACGAAGACCCATGACGTCTACGGGACGGCGGGGATCCATCCGCACAGCGCCGACGAAGCGAAGGAGGAGGACGTGGCGCGCATCGAGGAAATATTGACCACGAATCCCCGCATCCTGGCGGTGGGGGAGACGGGGCTCGACTATGACCGCATGTACAGCAGGAAGGAGAATCAGATCCACTACTTCAAGGAGCTGATCCTGCTCGCAGAGAAATTGGGAAAGCCGCTCTTCCTTCACGAGCGGGATGCGGCGGAGGACTTCATCGCCTGCTTTGCCGGTCACGAAGCCATCTGTCCGCGCGCCGTCGTTCACTGCTACACGGGGGATAAGAAAACGCTCCGGCGGCTGCTCGATATGGGCTTTTACATCGGCATCACCGGATGGATCTGCGATGAGCGCCGTGCGGATGACCTGCGCGAGGCGGTCTCGATCCTTCCGCTGGATCGCGTGATGATTGAGACGGATGCGCCGTACCTCACGCCGCGCGGCTTCCACCTGCCGAGGACGAATGTGCCGCAGAATATCACCTACGTGGCGAGGACGCTCGCGCAGTACATGGGTGTCTCGGAAGAGGTACTCACGAAATGCGCGAAGGAGAATACGGAGCGGTTCTGGGGGATCAGATAGAGGGGAATGAGGAATTAGGAATTAGGAATGAGGAATTAGAAATGAAGGTGGCGGCTTCGCCGCATTTTTTAGAAGAGGGTATTCTCGTATCGTCAGCCTTCCCCTCGAGGGGAAGGTGCCCCGCAGGGGCGGATAGGGCAGACATGGTATGAAAGACAGATGGTAGTATAGGAGAAAGAGGGGCGCATTTGTGCTGCTTGCGAAAGCACCTGAGCGCCGCCTTTTTTTATTGGGCGATGCCCGAAAGTGGTATTCAAGTCACTAGTCACTCGAGGCACCTAATCCCTAGCCACTCATCCCTCATCCCTGCTTTCAAACAGAATCAATGGGCGACCCGACCCACGCGCTAAGTTTGAAAGCAGAGATGAGTGGCTAGGGATTGGGGATTAGGAGCAAGCGGTGATTGAAATAGTGCCATTGGCATGCTGATCGTTCTGCAAGAGAGATCTCTCGGCTACGCTCGAGATGACGATGGCGCGAAGCGCTATCAAAACTCCGCGGCGCTTCTAAATTTTATGCGCCGCACCACCATTTCGCATTTCTCATTTCTAATTTCTCATTCAAGCAAGGCTTTCAAACGGAATCAACGGGCGACCCGCCCCATGGGCTAAGCCTGTACCCGTTAGCCTCAATCCCATTCCCCCTACCATTTCCTTCTGCGAGAGCGTATAATATAACTACTGACCAATAGTCAAAAATATATTTCAAGGAAAGGAAACGCTATGAACGAAGTCAAAATGCCGAAACGGCCTATACTGGCGTATTACATTTTGATCTTCCTTGCGATCTTCCTGTTCAATTCGATCTTCATGCCGATGCTCCGCGAGAATCAGGTGAAGGAAGTGGACTACTCGTCCTTCATGACGATGACGGAGAACAAGGAAATCGACAAGGTACAGGTGGAGCAGGACAAGATCCTCTTTACGAAGAAGGACGACAAGCAGGCGTACAAGACCGCCATCATGAATGACCCCGAGCTGGTGGAGCGTCTGCACAAGTCAGGCGCAGATTTCACCGGAGAGATCGTCGAAGCGATGAATCCGCTCTTATCGGCGCTGCTCTCCTGGGTACTGCCGATCCTCATCTTCTTTGGCATCGGCCACTACATGAATAAGCGGCTGATGAAGAACATGGGAGGCCCCGGCGCGATGCAGTTCGGCATGGGGAAATCGAATGCGAAGATCTTCGTCAAGCCGACGAACGGGATCAAATTCTCCGATGTCGCCGGTGAAGATGAAGCGAAGGACAGCCTGCAGGAGGTCGTCGAGTACCTGCACGATCCCTCGAAGTACAGAGACATCGGTGCGAAGATGCCGAAGGGCATCCTTCTCGTGGGCCCGCCAGGCACCGGCAAGACCATGCTGGCGAAGGCCGTCGCCGGCGAGTCCGAAGTGCCGTTCTTCTCCATTTCCGGCTCGGAATTTGTAGAAATGTTCGTCGGCATGGGCGCGGCGAAGGTCCGCGACCTCTTCAAGCAGGCGAAGGAAAAAGCGCCGTGTATCGTTTTCATCGATGAGATCGATGCCATCGGCAAGAAGCGCGGCGGCGCTGCCTTGGGCGGCAATGATGAGCGCGAGCAGACGCTGAACCAGCTCCTGACAGAGATGGATGGCTTCGAAGACAATGCGGGCGTCATCATCCTGGCAGCGACGAACCGTCCGGAGTCACTTGACCCGGCGCTCACACGTCCGGGACGCTTTGACCGTCAGGTGCCGGTCACATTGCCGGACCTTCAGGGGCGCGTCGCGATCCTCAAGGTCCATGCGGCGAAGATCAAGACCGCGCCTTCCATCGACTACGACAAGGTGGCGCGCATGGCCTCCGGCGCATCGGGGGCAGAGCTCGCAAACATCGTGAATGAAGCCGCTCTCCGCGCTGTCCGCGACCATCGTCCCTATGCGACACAGGAAGACATGGAGGAGTCCATCGAGGTCGTTATCGCCGGCTATCAGAAGAAGCATGCGATCTTGACGGACAAAGAGAAATGCATTGTTTCCTACCATGAGATCGGCCATGCCCTTGTCGCAGCACTGGCGTCCCATAGCGCACCGGTGCAGAAGATCACCATCATCCCAAGGACCAGCGGGGCGCTGGGCTACACCATGCAGGTGGAGCAGGGCAATCATTACCTCATGAATAAAGAGGAAATGCTGGACCAGATCGCCACCCTGACCGGCGGCCGTGCGGCGGAGGAGGTCGTCTTCGGCACATCCACCAATGGGGCATCGAACGATATCGAGAAAGCCACCCGTCTGGCGCGTGCGATGATCACGCGGTACGGGATGAGTGATGAATTCGGCATGGTCGCCATGGAAAATGTGACGAACCAGTATCTGGGCGGCGATACCACCCTCGCCTGTTCGCCGGAAACACAGGCACGCATCGACAAGGCCGTCTCCGATCTCATCAAGACGCAGCATGAGAAGGCAAGGCGGCTCCTTGAGGAACATCGCCCAAAGCTCGATGAGCTCGCAAAGTATCTCTATGAAAAGGAAACCATCACGGGAGAACAGTTCATGGAGATTCTGGAAAAGAAAGCGGAATAAAGCACATGCAAAAAAGGAAGCTCGCGAGAGCTTCCTCTTTTGCATGGTTGAATCAGCATTTCCTGAACCTATGAAGATCCGCATAAAGGGTAGATGTTCTTTCTGCTTTCAAACTTCAGGGCTCTCATCTGGGAGATACGTTGCATGTTTTGGAACTAGCGGTGTTATATTACGATACGAGTAGCCCCTTAGAGAAGGGGCGCGCCAAAGGCGCAGGATGGATCCACGAAGCGGTGTGAAAAACTATGTGAGGCTATCCGTCTTTCTTAAACGTCATCCCGACCGAAGTGGAGGGATCCTTCTTGCAGAGCGGTAAATCGTGAGCGAGGGAAAGACGAAAAAGGAAGCACCAAGGTGTCGTTTGAGTGAGGGCACATGTGTGCATATGGCGACGGTGCAATAAAGATCCCTCGGCTGCGCTCGGGATGACGATACTTGGGGAGCGGATAGGTTCACAAGGGTTGTGTGCCACCTTTTTTAGAAGAGGGGATTCTCGTATCGCAGCCTTCCCCTCTAGGTAATGCTGTTAAGTTAAGCGGAAGAACGTTCTTGGCTCCCCATCGGGGGGAGCTGCCCGAAGGGCTGAGGGGGCTAC
>JAJWRZ010000041.1:0-14138 GCA_021633965.1 Dialister sp. | reverse complement strand
ACCCTGAACCCTGAACCCTGAACCCTGAACCCTGAACCCTGAACCCTGAACCCTGTAAAGCAGTGTACCTCTTATGAACTATCTATCTTACCTCTTTCTTGTCATCATCGCCCTTCTATTGATGATCCTCTACGACTTATACGCAGCCTTCCTGCTCGCCGCCACGCTCCTTCTGGTGCCGCTCCTTGCGCTTGCGCTGGGATATGCGGCGCGCCGATCGGTATCGGTGACGTTTTCTGCCCCGCACCGCACACATAGAGGAGCGGCCGCCGAAGTATGCCTCACCGCCAAAGGCCGCTTCCTCCCCCTTGTCTCTTCGCTCACGGCAACGATGGCAGGGAAGGAATACGACAGCTATGAAACAGAGAAGGACGAGACACGCTTCTATTTCCGGGTAGACACCGCGCATGCGGGACGCATCACGCTCCCCGCGCCCCGCCTTTCCTGGAAAGACCCGTTTGGATTTTTCCATTTCCATAAAGACACGAAAGCCACGACACTCCTCGTCCTGCCCCGTCCGATGGGCGACTACGCACATACGCTGAAGAGTCTCCTTCGCCTCTCCGGCAGTGAAGAGGTGGAATACTTCGGCGCGACGCCCTACCAGCCGGGGGATAATCCCCGCCTCATCAACTGGAAGGTCACGGCCCGCACAGAGGATGTCTATGTCCGTGACCGCATGCCCGCAGACGATGCGCGCCTTATCCTCGCGGCAGACTATGAAGAGGATGATGCCCTGCGGGATCTTCTCGCCGATGCACTCCTTTCCTGCGGCCTCGCTCTCACGGCAGCGCGTATGCCTTTCCGTTTCGCGTGGATGACGATCCATGGCGAGGAGATTATCACCTCCGTCAAAGACAAGGCCGGCTGGGAAGAGGCTGTCGCCACCTTCCTGAGAGAGGGCGGCGGCGACGCGCTGAAGACGAGCCATCTCTCTCCGTATATTCCGATCTGCTACCTGACAGGAAATCCTACGCCTGCCATTTCGCCCGTTCTGCACCCCTCCATCTGGTGCGTGCGGGATGCCAAGGGCGCTGTCCTTTCCGGAAAAGCCGCCATTGCCCGCGCGCTGGGAGGTGACGCATGATGACACGCCTCCTCTCTTCTCTCGGTGCCTTCGGTGCTTCTTATGCACTCTTCTCCTACTTCGGCGGCGGTGCGCTTCCCTATGCGATCTGCGCTGCGTTCCTTGCACCTCTTCTTTCTTTCGCTCTTTCCAGGCTACCCGGCAGGCACCGGCTGCCGCTTCTTGCGCTCCTTGCCCTCCTCCTTCTCTCGCTCCCACTCCTTATGAGAGATACCTTCCTTTCGAGCCTCCTCTCTGCGCTCATTCCTCTCGTCGATACGCTCAAAGAGCCATATGACATTGACATGACTGCACCGCTTGAGAAAGCCATCGCAAACCCGGCTCTTGCCAAAGGGTGGCTCGCCTGCCTTCTCTCCCTCTTCTTTACGGCCGGCGCATGGTCGAAAGCGGCCCGCGCCATGGCAGCGCTTCTTTCCTTTTTCCTCATTCTCTTCGGCTTCTACTTCGGCGTGAACCCGCCCGCTCTCGCCATTCTTTGCTGTGCCTCCTACGGTCTTTCCGTCTTTGCCTCTCTCAAAAATCACGGACTTGGCATGCCGGAGATCCCCACCCTCGCTCTGACCCTGCTTCTGGGCGCAGGGCTTCTCCTCGCACTCCCGGAAAGCCGGTATGAGCAGCCGGCGATCTTCTCCCATATGCAGGAGAAGATCATCGGCTGGACTGACCCCTATGACCCGATCTTTCACGCCGGCAATGCCTACACGGGCATGATGAAGGGCGCCGCCGGACATCAGCGCCTCGGCAGCAGTGCCAGCATCCGCTATACCGGCCGCGTCATCGCAGACATCGAAGCGGCAAGCGATAAACACCTCTACATTCGAAGCTGGACCGGCGGCCTCTACGAAGACAGCCGCTGGAAGGACTTCCCAGACAGCACCTATGACGGGACAGAAGCCCTCTTCGCCAAGAACCAGGGCGAATGGTACGACCAAGGTGCATGGCTCATGGAGGTCGCAGCCAGAAATCCATCGATCTCCCAAAAGCTCTTGAACTACACCAAAGAGAATAACCTTTCCGCCTTCAAGAAGCCCTTCACCCTCGCTGCCCTCTACGAAAAGAGCCGCTTCCTGCTCCTCCCCTATGATGCCGACTTCGGCGGTCCCTACTTCCAGTATGACCGCTCGCCGATCTCCCGCGAGGGCAAGGCCTACAGCACCGACGTATGGGAGTTCCCTGCCGGTGCGCTCCTCTCGATGATGGCCCGCGAATCCATCCAAGACCCCTACTACACGACCTATCTTGAAGCGGAAAAGCGTTACCGCCGCTTCGTCTACGCGCACTACCTCACCATTCCGGAAGAAACACGCGACGCCATCGCCTCGCTGGGCAAGATCGAGCCCGCGCAAAGCCTTTCCGAGAAGCGCGCACGCATCGACGCCATCCGCCATTTCCTGGAGGATCACTACACCTATACGAAAAATCCGGGCAGAACGCCTGCGGATAAAGACTTTATCTCCTACTTCCTGACAGAAAGCAGAAAAGGCTACTGCACCTCCTTTGCCTCCGCCGCCGTCATGCTGCTCCGCGCCTCGGGGATCCCGGCCCGCTATGCAGTCGGCCTTTCCGTAGACAGGGAAGATCTCCGGAATGCCCCTCTGACCAAGGAAGGGCTCCACGCCCTCTCCGTCAATGATCACCACGCCCACGCCTGGGTCGAAGTCTATGTCGATGGCCTCGGCTGGCGTCCCTGTGAAATGACCCCGGGCAGGGAAGGGGAGGAAAATCCCTTCCCCATCCCGCCTGACAAGCAGAAAAATGAACAGGGCGCGCCGGACAAACCGGCCGACGAGAAGAACACACGCGAGGAAGCGCCGAAAGAGCAGCCGCCTGCGCTGCAGCAGCCACAACAGCAGCCACAACAGCAGCCACAACAGCAGCCAGAGCAGCAGCAGGGACAGCCTCCGCTCTCCCAGCCGAGGACGCCGGACGCTCCCGTTTCCCGCCAGCTTCTCCCGATGCTGCTCGCCTTCCTGCTCATGCTTGCACTTCTTTCCGCCTATCCGCTCTACCGCATGACAGCCGCCTCCCGCCTCCTCGCCAAAGCACTCACGGATGACGCCCACTTCAAGGGCCTCATCACCTACACGGAACGCCTTTCCCACTGGGCAGGCCTTCCGACCCGCGGCTCCTACGAAGACAGGAAATCTGCCTATGCCAAAGATCCGCGCTTTGCTGACTTTATCCCCATGCTGACCCGCCTCGTCGCCGCTCGCTTCTCCGGAAAGCCCCTCACCAATGAGGAAAAGAAAATCATCCTCTCTATCGTGAAGCAGACAAGGGCTCGCTGTCTGTCCGGTCTCTCAACCTGGGAAAAATGGAAATTCAACTGGAAGAAATTGTGATCTGACAAGAATCCGACAGTAAGAATTGCAGAATACACCCCGCCATGCTAAAAAGTGCTGTGAAAATAGGACTCCATTTTCACAGCACTTTTTGATTGGGGATCCTCCATCAAAGGGTTTCTCAGCAACCCTTTGACGGCACCATCTGCCCTGAGCAAAACAAGCCGGCTCCCTGCTCACTTAGGCGCAGCCGCTCCCCCGATCACATCCCGAAGCGACTCGATGGTGAAGTCCATGAACTTGTCACGGATGCTCCATGCCGGGCTTTTCATGCGGCAGCCGAAAGAAATGCGGTACGCCGTCTCAGGCAGGGGAATATGCACCATGTCCGCTTTTCGGGTATCTAGCAGGGTGTGATGCAGCAGATTCTTCGGCGCAAACAAAGCGCCCACGCCTAAGAGACAGAGATCGATCAACGTACCCATGTTATCCGAACGGACAACGATCTGCGGTGTGAAGGGTGCCGCGGCGAGGTATCGAGCTTCGACAGCGCCCGCTATATTATGGGGATTCGTGGTGATGAAAGGACAGGCAGCCAACCGGCTCATATCCGATAATCGCGTGTCTTCCAATTCTCGGATGTCTGCCTCGGTCATGCCCGTGGTTTCTTTGAGCAGTTTTCTGGACACGAGAAAGCTGATCTCTTCCTGATAGATGGTCTTCACATCGATGCCGGGCGGAGCCTCCGTGAAATGGGCGATGGCGAGATCGATGTCTCCTTCCTGCAGCTGTTTCGTGAGACCTTCGTTGCTCCCTTCCACCAGGTCAAAAGTGACTTTGGGATGTTTCTCCCGAAAAGCGGCGATGAGCGTCGGCAGCAGATCACGTTCACGGACGAAGCCGACCCCGATGGTGAGATTGCCGGCTTCTTCATTCGCGATGTCTTTCAGCGTGCGGGAGAGGGCTTCTTCTCCGCGGGTGAACTGCAGGGCATAGGCATAGAAGACTTTGCCCGCATCAGTAAGCTCGAGCGGCACATGGCGTATGAGAAATTTCATGCCCCATTCTTTTTCAAGGGCGGCCACGTTCGCAGAGAGGGTCTGCTGCGTCAGATGCAGCTTTTCCGCCGCGCGTGTGAAGTTCTTCTCCCGCGCCAACATGATGAAGTAATTCAAAGATTGAAAGTTCATGCAGCCTCCTTTTATCACAAATATCTTTTGTGATCTCTACCGTATGAAACAGTTAGACTTGGTTCTTTACTCGCATTATACTATGTGCAGAACGCGGGAACAAGAGATATCCCAAGAAATAGTTATTTACAGAAAGAAGGAACACCTTATGAAAAAGAATATCAATAAAGAAGTCCTTGCCGGTCTTACAAAACTCTCTGAAGAAAACAGTCTCTTCGGCTACCTAGCTGCCAAAAGAATGTACCGCGCGGACTGCGTCTGCCATCTTGTGAAACTCCCCTTTGATTTCAAAAAATGGTGATCCAGCACTGCCTGCACCTCGGGCATTGTTTATACACCTGCAGCAAAAACTTTCCGGAGACATTTCCCATACCGATTTCTCCGGAAGGAAAGGCTCCTTCCCTAGAAGGGAGGGAACCGCGAAAGGGGATCTCGCTGCCGGCCATCTCTGATGAGGGCGAAAGCCCTCATTTCCAGGCTGCGCAGACAGCGGACTCTCTCCCTGATCCCACCTGACACATCCATATCGCCATCCAAAGGCTGCGAAATCTTTCCGTGGCCTTTTTATTTGGTCGATTTTCCCCTTTACCCCTCTCTAAAAAGAAGAGATCCTAAAAAGCGCAGGCGCCTTTCACCGCCCCTTTTCTCTGCAAGGCGTCCGTTGTATACTAAGTAGGTACATATAAAAACAGGGCAACAATCCATTGGGTAAGGACGGATGAACATGGTACTTTTAGAAATCTTATGGAATGATATATTTCCCCTCTTTGTCTTCATCGGCTGCGGCTGGTTTCTGGACAGTAAATTCAAGCTCGACATCTCCACGTACACGAAACTCACCATCTATGTAGTGCTTCCGTGCTTCGTGTTTTTCAGCATGTATAAATACCAGCCGTCGCCTGCTGATCTGGCGCTGCTCCCAGCGGGACTCATTCTGCTCGCGCTTTCCTACGTGATCTCTCAGGGGATTTCCCATTTCTTTACAGGAAATCCGATCAAGCGGTCTGACTTTTCGGCGGTCTCCACCTTTTCCAATGCCGGCCACCTCGGTGCCGCGCTGGTGGTCCTCGTCTTCAGCCACGCGCCCTTCGCCTCTGGCGGAGAAACGCCCTGCCTGGATGAAGCCATGGGGAACATGGCTCTGCTCATGATCCTCATGAATATCGCCGCGAATACATGGGGCGCTGCACTGATCCGAAGAAAGCAGGAAAGTCTCAAAAACCTCTTTCTGATGGTCTTCAAAGCGCCTGTCCTCTATGCCGCCCTGCTCGCAGTCCTGATCCGTGTGAGCGGCTTCTCTCTCGAAGGCACCTTCGTCTATCCGGTGCTGCACCACTTCACCGGCGCCTTCATCGTGCTTGTCACCATCACCATCGGCGTACAGCTTCACCGCACGCATCGGGTGCGTCTCAATGGATTCATGGCCGCCGCTGCGGTGTTAAAGCTCATCCTTTCGCCGCTCCTCGCATTGCTTCTGATCCCCCTTTTCGGCACATTCTCACCGATCGCTTCCCAAGTCTTTCTCATTTACGCTGCGATCCCCTCCTCCATCATGCTGGTGCTCTACGGTGCAGAGTATAGAGAACATCCAGCGCTCCTGACACAGGCGGTCATCCTGAGTATTCTGGCCAGCGTCTTCACCCTGCCGCTTGTCATTTACCTCGCAGGGCTGTGTTTCCCGGTTCATCTGTAAGGAGGCAGCGTCATGGCATTTTTACAAATCATTTCTGACAATATCCTTCCGCTTCTAGTCTTCGTAGCCATCGGCTATTTTCTGGACCGCCGCTTCACGCTCGATGTCACATCCCTCACGAAGCTCACATTCTACATTGTCCTGCCGAGCTTTATCTTCTATAGCATCTACGTAGCGAAAATCGACCTCACGATGCTGAATGTCTTCCTCATGTCTTTTGTGCAGATGTTCCTCATCGGATTCATCGCCTGGCTGGCAGGGAAAATGCGGGGCATGAGCGCCTCCAAGACGGAAGCCCTGAAAAACGGCACCATGTTCTCCAATAACGGAAACATCGGCATCGCACTCATCGCTCTGGTCTTCGGCAACGCGCCCTACCTCATCGATGGAGAGGCGCCCTATCTCGCAGAGGCCAGCGCCTGCGCGACCATCATGCTCGTACAGATGAATATGTCCCTCAATACCTTGGGACTCTATCAGGCAGGCAAAGGAAAACTCACCCCGCGAGACGCACTCTCCGTCGTCTTCCATATGCCTGTCATCTATACACTGGTCACAGTCTTTGCCATCAAATTTTCCGGGTTTGACATGACACAGCTCTTCATTTGGCCGGTCTTTGAAAATTGTGCGAATGCACTGGTCGCCATCGTCATGATCGCCCTCGGCATGCAGATCCACAGAAGCACCATTTCCTTTGGCGACCTCGATGCCTGGATCGGCTGCTTCATCCGCCTCGTCGTCGGCCCCATCTGCGGTTACTTTATGATCCAGGTCTGCGCCCTCATCGGTATCCATTTTTCTCCGGTCATCAATCAGACCATCCTCATCATGTCTTCTGTCCCCGCCCCCGTAAACTCCGTCCTCTATGCCGTCGAATTTCACAACTGCGAAGACTTCGCGACCGAGCTCGTCATGATGAGTACCTTCCTCTCCTGCATCACCATGACCAGCGTCATATACCTCGCCCGCATCCTCTTCCCGATCGGATGATGAGCGATAAAGCAATCAAAAAAGGCTATGACCATCAAGCCTCGATGGTCATAGCCTTTTTTGATTGCTCAGCCCCGCAAGCCGCCAAAGGGCGGGGGATTCCCTCCCGGCACGAACTTATACCCGACGCCCCAGATGGTCAGGATGTGCTTCGGATGCGCCGGATCTTCTTCCACCGCTTCGCGGATGCGATTGATGTGAACAGGGACCGTAGCCGTATTGCCGAGTGAATCCATCCCCCAGATGCGCGTATAGAGAGTTTCCCGGCTGTACACCACATCCGGATGGAGCATGAGATATTCGAGCAGCTTGAATTCTTTATTCGGCAGCATCTTTTCCTCGCCACGCACGAAGACACGGTGCGTATCCGACTCGAGCGAGATATCCCCCAGCGTGACGCGCTGTCCTGCTTTCCTCTTCCCTTTGAGGCGTTCATACTGCGAGAGCTGCGACTTCACCTTTGCGACCAGAACGCCGGGAGAGAAGGGCTTCTCGATATAGTCATCCGCACCAAAGCCCAGCCCCCGGATCTGGTCGATCTCCGTCCGCTTTGCCGTGACCATCATGATCGGGATGTCAAGCTTATTGCGGAGCTTTCGACAGATCTGAAAACCGTCCATCCCCGGCAGCATGACATCCAGAAGGATCAGATCATACTCGCCGGTCAGTGCTTCCGTCAGCCCCTTTATCCCATTGATTTCCACCGTCACCTGATATCCGCTGACTTCCAGATAATCCTTCTCGATAAAAGCAATGTCTTCATCATCTTCGATGATCAATATACGTGTCATGACCTTTCCTCCTTCGGAAAAGAAATCTGAACCAGAAGTCCGTGCGGTGTTCGATTGGCCACAGACAGCGTGCCATGCATGAGTGTGACCGCCCGCTTGACGATGGCAAGCCCCAGCCCGCTGCCTTTATCCGTATGGCTTCTCGCCTGATCCGTCCGATAAAAGGCCTCCGTGAGACGAGCCAACGCCTCCTCCGGTACGCCGCTCCCATCATCAGCGATCGAGAGATGGATCTCGTGAGCGACTGCCTCCACCGTCACAGTGATCCGCACCGTCTCTTCTTTTTTATACCGAATACTGTTCGTGATGAGATTCTCCAAGATGCGCTCCACGAGGAGCGTATTCCCCATCATTCTGTGCGCCCCTTTGCTTTCGATCCGGAAATCTGCCCCCTGCTTTTCCCAAAGGAGCCGATTCTCATCGATGAAATCCGTAACCAGCGTCGAAAGGTCGATCGATACAAGCGTCAGCGCCTTCTCCCCCAGATCCATTTTCGTTAAAAGCTGCAGCTGATCGATCAGACGTCCCAAGACCTCCGATTTCTTCTCGATCACGCGCAGATAATGCTCCTCCTTTTCCGGCGTATCTGCCACATGGTCGAGAAGCCCTTCTATATAGGCGCGGATCGCCGTCAGCGGCGTACGGATATCATGCGAGATACTGGCGATGAGTTCCTTCCTTCGCGCCTCATCCTCTTCCCTCTCCCGAAGCGACGCAGAGAGCTTCTCCGCCATCAGATTGAACGCCGACAGCGCCGGTGTAAATTCATCCTTCCCCTCATGGGACAGACGGACGGAAAGATTTCCCTGCTGCACCTCGTAGGCCCCTCGCTCCAGCTCCTGCAAAGGCACCAGGATCCGCCGGACGATGAATCGCGACAGCCCATAGGAGACCAGCCCGATAAAAATCACCAGCGAGATCACAATGAAGCGATTGCTCGCACGAAAGGCCGCCTCGATCGCCGCATCACTTCGGTTCACCGGCTTGTGAGAGAGCATGTAGAGATGGTACACATGCCCGGCGATCCTGTTACGCTCCATAAAAGAATACTGCCCCATCCGCGTTTCGCTGTACGTTCCATTGACCTCTCCCTCATCCAGCTCCTGCTGCACCTTCTGCCGCTTGAGGTCCTCTACCATCTGCTGATACACATCATTTCCATACTGCAGAGTGACCTCCCCATCCCAGTAGAGCACCACATACGACTGGATCGGATCCAGAATATCCAGTACCCAGTGATCCTCGAGCGACTCCTTCGAGTGCCGAATATGATGAAAGATCAAGGTCCTGACCACCTGGCTCATGACCTGAAACTGGAAACCACTCTCCGCCATCACATGATTCCCGCTCTTCGCATACAGGTACAGTCCGGAAAAAGAGGACACGAGTACAAAGAACGTCATCAAAAATGGCAGAATGCACATCGAGACGTGCGATAGGATAAGACTTCTCTTGATCGTCATAGGAACTCCTTCGAGTCTCAGGATCTCCGGATTTTGTGATGAGTGCGCCCCCCGTTGAAGCTGAAGGTCTGCTTTCCCGCCAAGAGGGGCTGCCTGTTGCGATGCTCTCTTTCTCCGCGGTGCCTTTATGCGATGATGGTGCCGTAAACCTGAAACTATTTCCTTTTCATCATAAGCAATCCCATCTCATCTGGCAACTAGCATTCTCACAGTTTATCTTTCCTTTAATCATTCCAACCGTTTTTGTAAAGCCTTGCAAGTAAGCTATAGTCATAGATATTCCCTATTTTGAAGGAGGCCCTATGTATACCACGCTTCGCAAGTACCCCTACCTCACGCTTCTTTTTATTTCCCTCTTTCTCTATCTCATCGGCAACCAGCTCCTTCCCGTCACCGACACCGCTGAGTCGAACTACGCTCTCACCGCCAAGGAAATGGTGCTCTCGGGTGACTGGATCTCTCCACAGATCTACGGGCACTACTGGTACGACAAACCGATCTTTTACTACTGGGAGCTGGCGCTTTCCTACACGCTCTTTGGTTTCAATGAAATGGCATCCCGCCTGCCCGCCGCCCTTCTCGGCAGTGCCTCCGTCCTCTTCACTTACTGGTTTGCCCGCCATGTCTACAGCGAAAAAATCGGCTGGCTCTCTGCCATCATCCTGGGTACCTCTGTCGAATGCTGGCTCCTCTCGAAAGCCATCATCACTGACACGACGCTCTTCCTCTTCATGAGCATGGCGATCGCTTTCTTCTACCTGGGCTATAGCGAAGACCGGAAATACTACTACCTCTGCTACATCGCCGCCGCCTTTGCCGTCCTTACCAAGGGCCCCATCGGCCTCCTCCTTCCCGGCCTTGCCGCCCTCCTCTTCCTCGCCTACAACAAGGACCTCAGCGAAATGAAGCGCGTCCACCTTTTCTCCGGACTTCTCCTTTTCACTGCGATCACCGGTGCCTGGTACGGTCTCATGTGCTACCTTCACGGCTCCGATTTCCTCTTAAACTTCCTCGGAGTCCACAATTTCCTTCGCGCCACCGTCTCCGAACACCCGACAAAGAACACGTGGTACTTCTACCTCATCATCTACTTCATCGGCTTTGCCCCCTGGAGCTTCACCATCCCCTACAGCCTCTTTAAGAAATGGAAACGCAAAGAGCTCGACCTGAGAAATTCCACGAATGCGACACAGCTCCTCTTCCTCTACTTCGCCGTCGTAAATATTTTCTTCGAACTCATCGCGACCAAGTACACCACCTACACCTTCCCCGGCCTCTTCTCCCTCTCCATCCTGACTGCCATTCTTTACCAGAACCTCACCTTACGCTTCGAGAAAATCGGCTGCGCAGCCATCGCCATTTACACCATCCTCACCCTCTTCTTCGCCCCCGGCCTCATGCTCACCCGCTCCGGCAAAGAAGCCGGACAGGCCCTCGCCCAGATGGACACCACCGGCAAAACCATCGCCTTCCTTCATGACTACCGCACCTCCACCGTCTTCTACAGCGGCAAAACCATCTACCGCGCAGAACCCGCCGACAAGATCGACGACATGAAACCCGGTACTCTCTCCTGGAACGCGAAGAATGTCATGCCCTTCATCGCAGAAGAAGACCTCTTCCAGAGAGACAATGTGATCCTGATCGCCCAAGAAAAGAGCAAGGAGCCCTGCCTTGTCGCCTTCGAAAAGGGCAACAGGGTCAGCGAATTTCACATCCCCGGTCTGTACGACCTCTGGATCCGCGAGCGTGCGTGAGGTGGGAGTGAGCTGGTGACTAGTAGCTAGGGATTAGGGATTAGGAGCCTCGAGTGACTAGTGACTTGAATACTACTTTCGGGCATCGCCTCACATATACTTCGCGGCGCTTCTTATTTTTATGCGCCGCACCATCCCCGCCGAACCCTCTGAACCTGTAGAACCCGCTCTCCCCCTTTCGCAAGTCATCAAAAGGCGACACGCCCCATGGGCTCACCCTCCTCCCTTTACTTTTTCGAGAAAATGCGATATACTATGAAACATCATCTATGGCGGTGTAGCCAAGCGCTAAGGCGTGGGGTCTGCAAGCCCCTTATCCCCGTGTTCAACTCCGGGCACCGCCTCCAACCATCACACTCCTGCACTTGCAGGAGTTTTTTTCTGCTGAATGGCCTGGCCTGCGATAGTGAAAGCATCGGCATCCGTATAGCCATAGTGGTAGTTGCCCTCCCATTTTCTAACGAAACGCACACGCTCTCAGACCGCATCCCCCGCCTCCTGCTTCTGCCGGCTGCGATGATGTGTATCCTGGTCGATTCCCTTCGGCTTGAAAACCATCAGCATGATCGAACCGGCAACAATTAGTACACCGCCCAACCATGATGCAGGCGCCATGATTTCATCCCAAAAAGCCCAGCCAAAAATGACATGAAACAAGATTTCACTATACATCAAAAAAGAAACGACCAGCGAATTGACATGCTGAAACGCCCATGTCATAAACATCTGCGCCGATAAGGCAAAAAGCCCCAGCCCAATGACAAAGAACCAGTCTCTCCCCTGCGGCAAGATCCATGACTCATTCCCGGAAATCGACAGCCCGACAAGAATGCTGAAAATCTGAAAATAAAAAACAATTTCTGTATTTGAGCGAAATCCTTTCTCTGCAAGACAGCTGATCACCACGTAAGCAGCTGCAGAAAAAAAGCCGCCACCGATTCCAAAAAGCGTATACATATTAAATGCATTGAAATTCCAGATCTGCACCACGCAAAGGGTCCCGATCGCAATGGAAAGCATCCCAGGAATCGCTTGACGGGGAAGTTTTTCTTTCAAAAAAATCGGAGACAGGAGACACATAAAGAAGGCAGCGAGCTGTGAGAGGATTTGTGAATCCCCCAGCGTCAGCCTTTCTATAGACAAAAAATAAAAAAAGAGTGCAATGCTGCCAAAAAGCCCTCGAAGGCATAACATGCACTTATGCTTCCCTGAAAAGAAATGCTCCTTCGTCTGCAGGCAAAGGAGAGGAATAAAGAAAAGTCCTACGATCCCGCGAAAGAGCGTCATCTCTCCTGATGGCATCTCCGGTAGCCACTTGGCACAGGCTGACATGAAGGTGAAGGAGAGCGAGGCCAGTATCGTTGTCACGACCCCCATGGTAATGCTGCTGCGTTTTCGTTTCTTCGACCTCAAAGCCATTTTTAACCGTTTGAATGGCTGATATATCACCCTCGGTTGTTCCATCAAATCTGCCTCTTTTCTTTCTGCTTTCTTGATTATAATGTTTGTATGAGGGCTGATTCAATGGACAATTTGTAATTTATGTGCTTTATCGTTCGCTTTATTTCATTTGTATTAGAAGCAAATAAGCAAGACCTGCATGACTTCCCATAAAAAAAGAGGTCATCTTTGACTTCATCAAAGGTGACCTCTTTTTATCCCTAGGGAAACACTGATTCAATCGTTGTCAGATTTTACTCTTGAATTTTTATGCATAGCGAGGAATAACCTGACGCGAATAGCGAGCTATTTAAGGAAGGCTATGACGAAGCTATGTATAAAAATTCTTGTAGAATCTGACTCTGCGATTGAATCAGCGTTTCCCTAGTCCTTCGGAACCGGACCATATTTATTTTTCTTATTCTGCCCCGGGAAGAAAGAAAGCAGAATGACCGCTGCCATGAAGATCACCGCGATCGTCCGTGTAGCAGTGAGCTGCGAGCCCAGGTACTCTCCTCCGAGCTGATTGATAGCAAAGAGGATCGCAAAGAAGATCCAGTAATAGATATGAGAAAGCCCCAAGTCCGACATACGCCGCATCGCAAGGCTGATGAGCGAAATGAAGCAGAGCGTCCCCAGGATCAGAAACGTCATGATGTATGCATTCGCATCTCCCACAAAAAGCTCAGGCTTGAAGCAGGTGAAGGCGAACATGAAGGCAGCCGGAATGCCGACGGTCAGCATCTTGGGGATATAGGATCTGCGACTGATACGACCCACGGGATCAAAGAACGTGGAAAATAGGCGTCCCAAAGGTCCCTTTGCCTGTTTCTTTTCTTCCGCTTCGACAGCCGCCTGATCAGAAAGCGCTTTCACGGCCTCGCTGTCCATGAGAGCGATCGTGAAGCTCTTGTCACCCTTCGCCGGGCGTGTCACAAAGATCGAGGTCACGGTATCTGCGAAAATATCCATCGCGCTTGATGCCTGCGCTTCGCCCGCTTCCTTCGTGAGTGCCTCTATCAGCGCCTCTCTCTTCTCCGCCCGCAGCTCTGCGTAGATCGCTGCGGTCTTCTTACGGTAAATGCAGACGCCCGTGAGGGAGATCTCTTCCCCGTAGAAGGATGCCTTCTCTTCTCCTTCCGAGAGAGAATAGAACGCAATATTCTTGTCTTCGTCCCGACTCTCCTCGGTGCATGTGAAGTGATTTGCGATCATCCTAAGCGAGTCTCCGAGCCGGAGTGCGCCGATCTTTCTCGTCTTTCTCTTCTTCGCCCCTGTGACCGCCTTGCCCGCGGTCTCAGAAATATCCGGGATATCAAAATCCATTGCCATAGCTTTCACCTGTTTTCTAAAAGATTTTAGGAAACACTGATTAAATCGTTGTCAGATATTACTCTTGAATTTTTATGCATAGCAAGGAATAACCTGACGCGAATAGCGAGCTA
>JAJWRZ010000040.1:0-14142 GCA_021633965.1 Dialister sp. | reverse complement strand
CGGTCACTCCTATGAGAGCTGCAAGTTCCCCGCGGCAGATGGAACGCGAAAATGAAATGATCGTTATTTCACATCGCCTTTTCTTTTTTTCTATAAAAATAAAAGAACGGATCTCTGACGAGATCCGTTCCTGTGGCGGAGTGAGGGAGATTCGAACTCCCGCACCGGTATAACCGGTCTAACGATTTAGCAAACCGTCCTCTTCAGCCACTTGAGTATCACTCCACATAGCTGACTTTAGAGATAATACCATATGAAGCAGGGGATTGTCAAGAATTTTTTAAGAAGTCATTTTGACAAAGAGGGAGGAATCAAGGATAATGGGTTCAGGGTTCAGGGTTCAGGGTTCAGGGTTCAGGGTTCAGGGTTCAGGGGGCCGTGGGACGTGCCGTTCTTTGATTGTGTATGAAAGCTCTGCTCGAATGAGGAATTAGGAATGAGGAATTAGGAGTGGTGGTGCGGCGCGAAAAATAATAAAGCGCCGCGAAGTATAAATATGGCGATGCCCGAAGGTTTCTTTCAGAGCAGGTTTCCCGTTTCGGATTTCCAAACATCGACCGCTGGGCCGCGAATGACAAAGATTTCTCGCTTGCGCTCGAAATGACGATACGGGAGTCTGTTGTCTTCCAGTTTCCTAGTCTCTAGTCCCTAGTCACCAGTCACCAGTCACTCCTAATCCCTAGTCCCTAGCCACTTATCCCCTAAAACTGTTCTCTCAAAGGAGCCGCTATGCATTTCGAAACTATGATCCTTCTCCTCTTTTCTGTCCTTGGCCTCATCGACGGCGCGCTTTTTGCACTGCTTTTCCGCCGGAGGCGTTTCTATTTCTATGCACTGGCGATGGCACTCCTTGGAGGGGCAGCAGGCGCGTATTTCCTCTGGTATGCCAAGGGGTATGATGGGCTCGGACTCTGGTCACTCTGTCTTGCGTATGGGATGACAGGATTCATGGTGGCGGAGATCATAGCGCTCTTTCTTCTCGTCCCGCTTTCGCTTTTGAGTCTGGTGAAAGCCCTTCGGCGTGCTGCGGAGCTCTTGGGCGCACTGGGGCTTCTCGCATCACTTGGGATCGGCGTCTATGGAGCCTATGATGGAAATCATCGGGAGGTGACGGAGCATCACGATATCTATGTGAAGGATCTGCCGGAGGCCTTGGAGGGGTATCGCTTCGCACAGATGACAGATACGCACATTGGTCCCTACTTCCGCTATACGGATCTTCCGCGTGAGATGGCGCGCGCGAAGGCAGAAGGGGCAGAGGCGGTCTTTTTCACGGGGGATCTTATCGATGATGTGCGCCATATGAAGGAAACGGCGGATATCTTAGACGAATGGCAGGAGGCTTTTCCCGATGGCATTCTCTATGCCTGGGGAAATCATGAGTACTATCGCGGCAAGGATCTCATCCGCAGTGAGCTTCTCCGGACGAGGGTCGAGCTTTTGGAGAATGAAAGTACCGTGATCCGGCGCGGAGGCGCGGCGCTCTACGTGGCGGGGGTGGATTACCCGTGGAGCCGCGGGGCGGCGCGGTCGCTTGAGATGCAGGATATGATGGACTTCGCTTATCGGGACATTCCCGAGGGCGCACCGTCGATCCTGCTCGCACACCATTCCGATTTCATCGACCTTGGTTTTGAAAGAGGAGCCTTCCTGACGCTCACAGGACATACGCACGGGACACAGTTCGGTCTTTTCGGGCGGCCGATCATTACCCCCTTCCGCTATACACGCGGAATGTACAGCGATGGCATGCATCAAGGCTATGTCTCGCGCGGGGATGCGAGCTGGTTCCCCTTCCGCTTTTCCTGCGACAGGGAACTTGCTGTATTTACGCTGCACAGGAAAACTGAAAAATGAGATATGAAGGTGCGGCGCATCAGGATCTGAATGGGGCGAACCTTTTTATCATGCGGCTAGGGAAACACTGATTCAATCGTTGTCTGTTTTTATTCTTGGATTTTTATACAGAGCAAGGAATCATCTGACGCGAATAGCGAGCTATTTAAGGAAGATGATGACGAAGCTATGTATAAAAATCCATATGAAATCCGGCTCTGCGATTTAATCAGCGTTTCCCTAGCCACTTCTTTCTCTCTATAGTAAAATAAGGCATAGGAAATGTATCATACCAAAGGAGATGAAACTATGAAAAAATGGGAAAAGATCGTGACGGCTCTGGGCGCAGCTCTCTTCCTTTACACGGCAGAGCCGGTCTTCGCTTTCGAGCCCTTTTATCTGAATGGCGATCAGACGCAGCCCATGATACAGAATACGGGCGGCATTTACAATGACGGTAAGACGGGGCTCTTCATGGACCTCACCTCCATGACCATCGAAGGCGTATTCAATGACGGACTGGCTGTGCGTGTGAAGATTTTTGAACTCGAAAAGGGAAAGTCTGTCGGGACGGGCTTCCTGCATGTCCGCTACGCAGAGGACGGCAAGGCATGGGTGCTTCGCACGGATGACCGCTGGCAGGAAATCGCATCGGGCACGGAAGATCCGTCAGCGCTTGCGGTCTACTTTGTCAGGGAGGAAATGGGCAATGAAGATCGCCGCGATACCTACATGAGTCAGATCGAGAAACTTGCAACAGCACAGGAAGGCGATCCGGGCTCCATCGTGCCTGCCAATGCACTCCCGGCTTCTTTCGGACAGACGCCCAAAGCTGCTGACAAAAAGGCGGCTCGCCCGGTGAAAGGGAAGTCCGTCGTCCGCACCAACCCCCTGCCTGCGCCGCATGGAGAGGTGACCGTCACCATCACAGAAGCACCCCAGGTGGAGATCGTGAAGAGTGAAGGGGAAAAGTGACTGGTGACTGGTAGCTAGGGATTAGGTTTGCGATACGAGAAAACCGCCAGTTTCAAACCTCCGCGGCGCTTCTGATTTTTATGCGCCGCACCAACCCCTTTGAACCCACAGAACCCGCTGAACCCTTTCGCACGTAATCAAAGGGCACCACGCCCGAGGGGCTAACCCTGAACCCCGAACCCATAAACTTTGATCTTATTTCCAAACAATCAATCACACAAACAACAAAAGAAGGAATCATTATGGCCAAAAGATACTATGAACTGCATGTCGCTGGATGCACGCGCCAGCTGCCGATCATGAATATTTCCGACACCCTTGCCATCGCAGGCTTTGTCATACTGGGCGATACAGAGATCGTCACCCGCACCGCAGAGGAATTGGCGAAGAAGGTCCCCGAAGGGACGGATATCATCCTCACCGCAGAAACGAAGGGCATCCCGCTCGCCCATGAGATGGCGCGTGTGCTTGGCATGAAGAAATACATCGTTGCGCGGAAAAGCGTGAAGGCCTATATGGAGAATCCGATCTGCGTCGAGGATGAATCCATCACGACCATGGGCAAGCAGCGTCTCTACCTTTCGCAGGACGATGTCGATCTCATCCGCGGGAAGAAGGTCCTCCTTGTCGATGATGTCATCAGCACCGGCGGCTCCATGAAAGCGATGAAAGAGATCACGGAAAAAGCAGGCGGACGTGTGATCGGGGAAGCAGCCATTCTCGCTGAAGGCGATGCTGCCAAAAGAGAGGATATCATTTTCCTCGCGCCGCTCCCGCTCTTTGAGGCGGAGTGATCCGCAGCCGGTGACCGGATTCACGAATCCCTTTTCACGCCTACTGGATAGAGCCGTATATATTATGCTATAATAAACAATACGAATTATTCCATTCACAAGATTCATTTCCTACAGGAGGAAAACGATGAAGCATCAGGAAATTGTGATGATTGTTGACTTTGGCGGACAGTACGCCCAGCTCATTGCACGCCGTGTACGTGAGTGCGGTGTTTACTGCGAGATCCTGCCATACAACAAAAGCGCAAAAGAAATTTTAGCCCAGCAGCCGAAGGGGATCATTTTCTCCGGCGGCCCATCCAGCGTCAATGCGGAAAATGCGCCGGAGATCGATCCGGACGTATTCAAAGCAGGTGTGCCGATCCTCGGCATCTGCTACGGCATGCAGCTCATGGCCAAGACCTTGGGCGGCGAAGTTTCTAAACCTGAAAAACATGAATACGGTCACACCGATTTCTACAGAAACGGCAGTTCCGCACTCTTCGAAGGCGTCTCCGAAAAGACAGCGGTATGGATGAGCCATGGCGATGCCGTCACAGAGATGCCGGCCGGCTTCGGACTCACTGGTCACACCGACCTCACCCCGACTGCTGCGATGGCAGATGAAGCCCGCCGCTTCTACGCTGTCCAGTTCCATCCGGAGGTCGTCCATACTCCGGAAGGCACCACCATGCTGAAGAACTTCCTCTTCCACATCTGCGAATGTGAAGGCGGCTGGTCCATGGGCAACTACATCGACATCGCTGTCGAAAATATCCGTGAAAAAGTCGGAAATCACAATGTCATCTGCGCCCTCTCCGGCGGCGTCGACTCCTCTGTCGCAGCTGTCCTCGTACACAAAGCCATCGGCGATCAGCTGACCTGCGTTTTCGTCGACCACGGCTTCCTGCGTCTCGGCGAAGCAGAACAGGTCGTCGATACCTTTACGAACAAATTCAACATGAAGCTGGTACACATCGATGCATCCAAGCACTTCATGTCGCTTCTGGAAGGCGTCACCGAACCGGAAAAGAAACGTAAGACCATCGGGGCAGAATTCATCCATACCTTCCAGGAAGAAGCGAACAAGCTCGAAGATGTGAAATTCCTCGTGCAGGGCACCCTCTATCCGGACGTCGTAGAATCCGGCACCGCGACTGCTTCTACCATCAAGTCCCATCATAATGTAGGTGGTCTCCCGAAGGATATGAAATTCTCCCTTATCGAACCGCTTCGTGAACTCTTCAAAGACGAAGTCCGCGAGCTCGGCCGTCAGCTGGGCCTTCCGGAAGAAGTCGTCAATCGTCAGCCATTCCCGGGACCGGGCCTTGCCATCCGTATCATCGGCGACATCACCCCGGAACGTCTCGATATCCTGCGCCGTGCGGACTTCATCGTGAGAGATGTCATCCATAAGCATGGTCTCGACAACACCATCTGGCAGTCCTTCGCCGTCCTTCCGGCAGCGATCCGTTCCGTCGGCGTCCAGGGCGATGAAAGAACCTACGACTACACCGTAGGCATCCGTGCCGTCACCTCCTCGGATGGTATGACCGCTGACTACTTCCGCTTCCCGTGGGAAGTGCTCGACGAAATGAGCCGTCGCATCTGCAACGAAGTTGCTGGCGTAAACCGCGTCGTCTACGACATCACCTCCAAGCCACCGAGCACCATCGAATGGGAATAATAAATCATAATTATCAGAAGTCCCGCCTTCCCCTTGTGGAGGGCGGGATTTTTGGATGAGCGAAATGAGAAATTAGAAATGAGAAAGGGTGGTGGCGGCTTCGCCGAGCTTCTTCGGCTCATCCTTCATCAGTTCTAGTGACTACTATCTAACAAATGACGTTTTCCATCGCTCAGGATGACGACATAGGGCGATGCTCGAAGGTGATATGTAAGTTACGAGTTGCTCCTGGTCCTTACTTACGAATCTGCAGTCTCCTAAAAGCGCGATTTCGCGAGCTTGCTTGCGGGGCTTTTGTGTTATGATATGTATAATAGGTGTAATATATCGTCCAAATGGAATGAAAAGGCGAAGAGGAGTGGCATACCCTATGGAAATCGAAAAAGGCAGAATTATCAACAATTTCTTTGGCGAGGGGAAGAAGCGGTACTCGATTCCTGTGTATCAGCGTAACTATGAGTGGTCCACAGAACAGTGCCGGCAACTCTTCTGCGATATCGTAGAGGCCACGCAGCGGGATAGAGAACATTTTATTGGCTCGATAGTCTTGTCGTTTTTAGGGAAAAAGAATCAGATTGATCTATTTATCATCATTGATGGGCAGCAAAGATTGACAACGCTGTATGTTTTTATTGCGGCTTTGTTGAATCAGGCTACCAAGGATAAAGATAGAAAGACTCTGTCGGAATGGTTGTTTAATATCGATAAGTACAAGGATTTTGAAGGAGACGATCAGAGAAAGCTAAAGCTCAAAGCGATAAAAAGTGATAATGAACAGCTGCAGCATCTGATGAGAAATGAATTCGAGCTGATGGACAAAGCGGGTAGGATTTATCGAAATTATAAGTCGTTTGAGTCATGGATTCATGACTATGTAGAGAAATCAGCATCTGGAATTGCTGAACTCAGTGAAGGTTTAGACAATTTAGTTTGCGGCATGATTACGCTTGGCGAGGAAGATGACAATGCGCAGGAGATTTTTGAAAGAATCAATTCTACCGGTGTACCGCTGCGCCTTTCGGATAAGATTCGAAATTTCGTCTTAATGACGGATGCGAATCAAGAAGCACTGTACAATGACTACTGGCTCAAAATGGAAGGATTATTTCCTGCTGGCGACAGAGAGGAAATGGATCAGTTTCTCTTTGACTACTTGAATTTCAAGATGGATGATTTTGCACGTGAAAGCACTGCCTATACAGGTTTCAAAAAGCTTTATTGCGACAGGCGGTACGATAATGAGACAATGCTGAAAGATTTGCTCCATTATGCGTACCAGTACCACCTGTTCCGCGGCTTCGAAACAATATTGCCGCAGGGAACGCCAGACTATATCAGGGAAGCGGAAGATAAAAGAAATGGGTTGACCCAAGTGCTTTCTGATTTAAAAGCGCTGAAACAGACGACCGTATATCTCTTCCTATTCCATGTCATGGACGATTTCAAGCAGGGGGTTATCTCGCTTGAGACTGTTAAGAAAGTCTGTGAACTGCTTTTGAATTATAGTGTACGTCGACTAATTTGTGAGATCGGGTCGAATTCGCTACGTGGTTTGTATAAGACGTTGTATGAGAGGGTATTTATCAAGGCGGAAAACAAGGAAAAGTATGCGGATGCGGTAGCTTCCTTCTTGAATCAGCTCACATCCAAAAATGCCATGCCTACAGATGCAGAATTCATGAGAGCACTTAAAGAGAACAATTTATATCGAAAAAATGCACTGTGCAAATATTTGCTGATTCGCGTAGAAAATCAGGGGAAAGAAACCATCAGCGTGGATGCCAGTCAGTTGACGATAGAGCATATCATGCCGCAGAATAAAGACTTATCTCCTGTATGGAGACAAATGTTGGGAGAGGACTGGAGGAATGTTCATGAAAAGTACCTTCATACGCTGGGAAATCTGACGCTCACCGGCTACAACAGCGAATTGGGGGATTCCTCTTTCCTGCGGAAACTGGACAAATTATCGAAAGAAAAGACACATGTAGTGCGATTGAATCAAGGCTTGCAGGGACTGAGCAAGTGGAATATAAATAGCATTACAAATCGAGCTGATTTCCTCGCTGGGGAGATTTTAAAAATATTCCCGCTGATCAGACCGGAAGATTTTATGAATTTCGTAGACTCACGCTATTCAATATATACGGCTGAAAATCCAGAAAATGCAACATATAAGTTCGTTAACTACTATGAACTGCTAGGCGAACGTGTCAGGGTGGACAGCTTCTCCGGTATGGTTCGGTCTGTAGCGGAGCATCTTTACTATAGAGATAAGACAATCATTGAACATATGGCGAGAACTAACGAAAAATTTGGCGGCTGGAAATTTCCTGCTGTGACCTACGATCATACACTTCTCAAAAAGGGAAAGCGGCTGTATGCAGACAGTGATATTTATGTGTGCTGCACTGGATTTGATGCCAAGACATGCATCTTCTTTATTCAGAAGATGCTCAAGCGATATAATCTTGATTTGGCGACGGATTTTTCCTATAGCGCGAGAAACTGGGCATCTGTTGAAACCTCAAAAGCGGAGGAGGCAAGCAGTACTTGAGGCATGGGGGTGTATCTCAGCCGCTCCTTCGAAGAAATCGCGGGCGCGCTAGATGCGATAGTGAATACTTATTTTCCTTCCTGCTTTGTAAGAAAATAGAAAGGAAGCCGCGCGCGGCTTCCTTTGCTTTTTAGATCAGGGACAGTGAAGCGGGATTTGTATGCTTGATTTTCTAGATCCTTCGGCTGATGGTCTCCTATTTCTGCTTACCGCTCGTCTTACTTACGACGTTTTCCACCGCTCAGGATGACGTCGCATGACCAGTCACCAGCCCCAAGTATCCATTTGAAAGGAGCCACTCATGAGCCTTATCAGACGAAATCCCGATCTCGCGGCAGCGGCGCTCCTTGCGCTTGTGACGGCGTGTTTCTCGGAGGTCAGCCTTTCCTCGCTACGTGAGAGTATCAATTTCCCGCTTCTGGCGCTCCTTTTTTCTCTCATGACCATCGTAGCAGCTCTTCGGCGCGCCGGATTCTTCAGTGGTCTTTTCTGCCATCTCTTTCAGAAGCCCATGAATAGCCGGCGGATGGGGCAGGTATTCCTCTTTCTCTCTTTCTTTACCTCCATGGTATTCACGAATGACGTTTCACTCATCATCTTCGTGCCGCTTGCGATCTCTCTCTTCAAAGAGGCCCATGCCCTCCGCCTGGTGATCCCTGTCCTCACATGGATGACCATCGCGGCGAATCTGGGCAGTATGCTGACGCCCATCGGAAATCCGCAGAATCTTTTCATCTATGCCCACTACCATCTGCCGCTTGCTGAATTTCTCTCCATCACCGCACCCATCACCGTTCTCTCGGCCGTCGTGCTCCTCCTTGCCAGCTATACGCTGGAAGACCGGCCGCTCAGGCTCAGCTTCGCAAAGCCGTCCGGCATACCGCGTCTTCGCATCGCGCTCCTGCTCCTTCTCTTTGTGCTGTGCCTCTTGAATGTCCTTCGAATCCTCCCGATCTCATTCCTCCTTGCGATCGTCATCCCGGCTTGTGCGCTCCTTGACCGGAAGGCCTTCCTCGAGGTCGACTACAAGCTGCTCGCGCTCTTCCTCGCTCTTTTCATCGCTGTAGGAAATCTGACGCACATTCCGGGGCTTCAGGAGAAACCGGCCGCGCTCCTTGCCGGACACGAATTCTGGATCTCTCTTCTCCTTTCGCAGGTCGTGAGCAATGTCCCTGCGACCGTCATGCTCTCTCCGTACACGGAAAACTATACCGCGCTTCTCCTAGGCGTCAATATCGGAGGCCTCGGTACCCTCATCGCGTCCATGGCGAGTCTCATTTCCTTCAAGGCGTATCTCTCGATGCGATTCCACTTTGCCCGTGCCTACTTCCTCGTCTTTACCGGGGCGAATCTGGGCTTTCTGGCCGTTCTGATCGGGGCATACCTGGTGCTGTGGGGGGATTAGGAATGAAGGGAGTGCCGTACTGCCGTACACGCTAAAAAAGCCCGCCTCTTTCATAGAGAGGCCGGGCTTTTTTAGTATGCCTGTCAGGGGAAAAATGCGACTGCGCTGGACAGTCGGCAGCCGCTATTTCTTTGGCTTTGGCAAGGTGAAGGAAGAAATGAGCGGGATGAGAGTGATCAGGGCGATCACGTAGAAGGTCGTCTCCAGACCATACATGTCGCCGACCTTTCCGAGGAGCGGCGCTGTGATGCCACCGACGCTGACGGCAAGGCCGAGCGTGATGCCCGAGGCGAGGCCGACACGGTTCGGCAGGTACTGCTGCCCCAGGACGACCATCGGGCTATACGTCAGATTCAGAGCCGCACCGAGGACGATGAGACAGAGGATACCAAGAATGGAACTGTCCGTCCATGCGAGAATGAGCGCGGCAGGAAATGCGAGGAGGAAGCCGAAGCGGACAAAGGTGCGATAGCCATGCTTGTCGCCCAGCTTTCCGCCGATCAGTGTGAAGAGCGCGCCGATGCCATAGTACACGCTGAGGAGCAGGTTGCTGAAATTCTGTGATTCATGGAAATGATTCATGAAGTAAAGTACGATGAAGGTATTCAGTCCGAGGTACATGATAGAGCGGCCGAAAACGACGGCGCCGAGACGACAGAAGGAGCCCCACTGGTCCGGTGCGTCCGTCACGGCGTGTTTCTTGTGTGAGGAGATCGATCTCTCGCCGATGGCCTTCAGACGGGGATAAAGAGCGAGAAGGAGCACGCAGATGATGATCTCCGGGATAAAGAAAATGAGCGTGCCCGGCAGGCCGAAAAAGGCGATCGAGGCAGAGATGATCGCTGCGCCGAAGGTGAAGCCCATATTGCCGCCAAAAGAAAAGACCGAAAGACTGATGCCGCGGTTGTCATCTGTCGAGACGCGGTTGACCATGAGCGCGCCCTGCGGGTGGAACATCGCGACACCGATGCCGGAGATCATCGTGAAGAGGCAGAGCAGATAGAAATCTGATGTGACGCCTGTCAATGCGATGCCGCCGCCTGCCATGAAGAGGCCTAGCGGCATGATCCAGGGCCAGTTGTGCTTGTCGGAGAGAGTCCCTAAGAGTGGCTGGATGAGTGAACCGATGATGTTTGAGGACAGCACCAGCATGGCAGCGGTCGCGTAGTCATAGTGATAGGCCGCGACCAGAAAGGGCAGCACCGCCGCCAGTGCGCTCTGATTGATGTCCGAGCAGAAATGGCATGCGGCGAGCAGGGTTTGATAACTGAAAAATCTCATAATACCTCCTTGTCGAAACACAGACTTGGCATGATGCAGGATCCTTCGTGCGTGCCTATGTTTCCTTCCTTGATAACCTTATAAGTATATAGTAAAACTGATTTCAAAGCTATATGGGATCGATACGTCACTGCGCGATTTGAGCCGGTGCGGGCATGTACTTCCGGGGGATGTCCTGCGGGCCATCAAGCGGCGCGAGACATGCCGGCTGAGCGTGATCTCCTTGACAGGGGAAAGGCTCTCATGCTATATTTCCTATAACATAGCAACAAAACCGCTGCTTCGCCACCGGGTGGAGCAGACAGGCGTTTCAGTCATTCTCCGTAGGTACGGCGCAGCCGGGAGAGAGTGGCTGGAGCGCCTTTTTTTTGAGAGGAGGATCTCCATGCTTGCTCTATGGTGGCCTGTCGTTCTGATCGTTGTGGCTGATGTGATATACCAGATCTGCGCAAAGAAGCTGTCGTCTACAGCCTCTCCGCTCGCGGCACTGGGGGCGACGTACCTGGTGAGTGCCTTGACCTGCGTGCTGCTTTTCGAGGCGCTTTCTCCGGCGGGAGATCTCATGGCGGCGCTTGCCGCTGTGCCGTTTCCGGCGGCCGTCGCAGGGGTCTCCATCGCAGGGCTGGAGGTGGGGACGATCTACATGTATCGTGCGGGCTGGCCGATGAATGTGGGATTTATCGTGTACACGGGGATCATTGTCGTGCTGCTGCTCTTCATCGGTTCTTGTATTTACACGGAACCGATGGGGCTTATGAAGCTCGCCGGGGTCGCACTCACCTGTCTGGGCATGTTTTGTATTGTAAGGTAAGGAGAAAATAGATGTTTTCGACTTGGTGGCCGCTTCTTCTCGTTGTCGCATCCAGTGTAGGATATCAGGTGGGGCTGAAGGAAGTCTCCGGTATCGGAGATCCTATGGCTTCTCTCACGGTGACGTATTTTGCAGCGTCTGTCGTTTCCTTTGTGATCTACTTCTTTCAGTCTTTGGGGAAGGAGAGCTTCTTGCGCGGCGTACTTTCCGTGAATCTTTCTGCCATAGGGCTGGGACTCGCGATCGTCGGCATCGAGGTGGGGACGCTCTTCATGTACCGGGCCGGCTGGGCGGTGAATGTGGCTTTCGTCGTGGCGAACAGTCTCATCGTAGCGGCGCTGATGCTGACAGGATTTCTGCTCTACAAAGAGAAGCTGACTCTTCGCCAGCTCATCGGGGTGGGGATTTCTCTTGCGGGGATCCTTTGCATCGTGATGGGATGAGCCTTTGATCACTTTTGCCATCCCCGTTGACAAATGGGGGACACAGATTATAATAACTACAGGTGCAGAAACGCACTGCCTTTTAGCTGGCATCGCTTGCGCGGGCTGGACTGCAGAGCGCGTTTGCGCCTGTATTTTATTGACGGCTTATATCTCACGGAGAATAAGAACGGAGGAACAGGTATGGAACAAAACAATCCCCATCAGAATCAGACTTTTATGAGCATTCGCGAGCTGACGATTTCCGGGCTGCTCGCAGGGATCACAATCTTTCTCGGACTGACAGGCTATGGCTTCATCCCGCTCGTCGTGATGAATGCGACGATCCTGCACATCCCGACCATCATCGGGACGGTCGTCGCAGGGCCGAAGGTCGGCATTCTGGTCGGTTTCCTTTTCGGGCTCTTTTCTTTCATTCAGACGCTGCGTGCGCCGAGCCTGATGATGCAGTTCGCACTGCAGTACAGTGTTATCGCCGATGCGTTCATCTGTATCGTGCCGCGGATCTGCATCCCGATCGTGGTGTGGCTTCTTTATAAGTACATTCCGGGAAATGCGCATTTGCGTGCCGGCATCTCCGCGGTGGGCGGGGCTATCACGAATACGGTGCTCTTCCTGGGCTCCTTCTTCCTGCTGGTCGGCGCACCGTATGCCGCAGCGAAGGGGATCTCTGTCGAAGCGGTCGGTCTGATGATCATGGGGATCGTCACTGCAAATGGTATCCCGGAAGCTCTCGTCTCCGGTGTCATCGTGGTGCCGATCGTCATGGCACTCAAAAAAGCAGGATGGAAAATGAAATAAGAAAGCAAGCAAAAAGCCGGATGCATGGATTGTGCATCCGGCTTTTGAAATGGTTCGGGTTTAGCTCGCGAGGGTGGGCGACCTTTGAATGAGAAATTAGAAATGAGAAATTAGAAATGAGAAATTAGAAATGGTGGTGCGGCGCATCATATTTATAAAGCGCCGCGGAGTTTTGATAGCGCTTTGCGCCGTCGTCATTTCGAGCGTAGCCGAGAAATCTCTATTGCAGAACGCTCATTGCCTGATGTGAAACAGCACCAATACGTCGTTTCTCCTCAGTGCATACGTGCTGATTATTGCAGTGCAGTAAAGATCGAGGGCTACGCTCGGGATGACGCTACGGGAAATCCTTAGTCCCCAGTCACTCCCAATCCCCAATCTCTAATCCCCAGCTACTAATCTCTAAACTACGCTTCTTCCTTCCCACGCAGTCTTTCATCGCAGAGAGCGATGAGCTCTTTGGCATCTATGTTTGCTTCTTTACAGAGAGTGCCGATCGTAGTCTTCATATCCTGCGGCATGGCGATGGATTTCTTCTGGAAGACAGGAAGGAGCTGCGGGTAAAGGGTGAGGATGGTCTCCATCGGTGTCTCTTCGGTGAGGAGAGGCTTCTTGTATTTATCCGCGATGAATTCATTCATCTCGCCGATGATCTCAAAGACGTCGATGCCGTGGCCCTGGGCAGCCTGCCAGAGGTTTTCATCATAGGAGACGAAGCAGCCGACGCAGGACATGCCGTATTCCATGAGGAAGGGTCCCATTTCCGGGTATACTTCGATGATCTGCATGATGTTGTTTTCCGGACGTACGAAGTCGCCTTCCTTGAGCGGCGGTACGTCGGGGGCGCCCCAGGAAGAGCCGTAGTAGTCATTTCCGGCATCATTTCCCGCTGTGGTGTTTCCGAGGACGGTATCGCGGAAGGCTTCATAGCCCATGGCATCGATGAATTCTTCCAGAGACTGGTAGGACTCATGTTCCAGATAGTAGGTGCAGGCTTTCACCATGATAGAGAGGGCATCGGCAGGGAACTGCGCAAAGGCGAAGAAGGTCTTCTTGCCGGTGTAGATGTCCCAGCCGTCCGACATGCCGACCGCACGGATCGGGAGCGGGGAGACGATGGTGGCGGTCAGGATGCAGGCCGGCCAGGTGCCGAAGGCGAGGAGACCGAGCTCCTTCAGCGCGCCTTCTACGTCATCCTTGGAAAGCCCGGAGATGATCGGGCGGGCTTTCGGATCGAGGATGTAGGTGCCGTCAAATTTCTCGGAGACGCTCTTCATGTTCTTTTTCAGTTCGGCGCGGCCGTCCTGAATATCAGGGATGAAATCGATTTCAATGGAAAAGGTCAAGTTATCTGCGGTCATGTAAACAAACTCCTTTCAAAGAGCATAGATTTTCTATACATTGGGATGCTACGCTGGTGACAGGCTCGTAAGCATACATATTCTGTGCTTTCACAATATCCTATTATAGCATAGAAGGAAATCGATGGGAAAGATGTTTTATTAGCGAGTCAGTTTTGGTACAATGGTGAAAGCTGAATGCATAGATTGGGTTCAGGTTGATGGGTTCAGGG
>JAJWRZ010000220.1:0-2263 GCA_021633965.1 Dialister sp. | reverse complement strand
TGGGGTGATGCATCGCAGTATTCCCCGAGCCGTCATCCTGAGCGGTCGATAACAGTCTATGTGAAATAACCTTCGCCAGAAAAGTAGAGGACTGAGACGAAGGATCTCCTCGCAAAGCCGCTGCGGGTAATTTGTTCCCAGATTCTTCAATTCATGCCCCGTGTGGCTTTCAAACCGCTAGAACCCTATCCGGCTCGCTATGCTCGCCACCTTCCCCAAGCGGGGAAGGCTTTTCGATTTTTCCCCGATCAGCCTTTACCCTCGAGGATGGCTTGGGGCGTGGGGGAAAGGGGATTCTCGTTTCGCCGTCTTTTCCATGTATGTCGGACAGCGCTTTTTCCGTATCGTCAGAAGGCAAATAAAAAACCGTCCTGCCAATGATTGCAGGACGGTTTTTGTGATGCTTGGGAAACACTGATTAAATTTGATTCTGTGATTGAATCAGAGTTTACCTAGCTAGCCGGCGTCAGCCAGATCGCCGGTCGCCACCGTGCGGATGCCCGACAGCGGACGTGACTGCAGCGCGGCGATCGCATTCGCCGCCGCATACAGCTCATCACTCGTTGCCGCGCACTTGATGCGTGTGAAGTTCAGATTCTTCACTTTTGTCTCTCCCGTAGAAGTATCTTCTACGCGGATCTGCAGTTTCATATCGACAAGTTTATTTTGAATAGCCATAGTAGTATTCTCCTTATAAGAAATAAAAATGGGTGCAGAGATAGCGCAAGGGGCGTGCTGCCCCTTGCCCATGAATGAAAGCTCTGCTCGAATGAGGAATGGGGAATGGAGGTGACGGTTTCACCGAGATCGATGACGAGGTCGCAGCTGTTCTGGCATTCGTTATCTCAAATGACGTTTCTCGCCGCTCAGGATGACGAAACGGGGCGATGCCCGAAGGCGGTATACCAGTCACTCCGAATCCCTATTCCAGCACGGTAGCGCTGGTTTCTACGATTTTCGCACTTTTCAGCGAAGTGATGGGAGCGCCAGAGGAAGACTCCAGCACCGGGATGATGAGAGCCGCCTTCTCCTTCACCGTAGCTAAAGTGAGATTCTCCTTCGGAGAAGGAATCGAAAGGATCATAGAACGTCCGCCTTCGACGTTGAAAGTCAGTTCAAGCATTTTTGTATTGGTTGCCATAGTAGGTCTCCTTATCGTGTAAGTCCATGGCAGGCAGTGCCAGCCAAAGAGAGGAATATTCATGAAATGTTTCGAAAAGAATAGGATGGCCCTCTGCGATCGACGTCTCGAGTGAGAGATGCCTCCTCTGATAAGAAATGGTATAGCGCACCGCGGAGAAACACTATATATAGGTACGATTCGCACAAAAAAACACCCGGAAAGACCGCCCGCCTTTACTGAAATGTAGGGGATGCTCGGAATCGGTGCCGGCGGCGTCAAGTGTACCGAAGTACGAACGTCTTGGCTATCGTCGGGGCACGCCCTCCCATGCAGCAGGGAAGTGTGCGGTCAAATTAGATTTCTCCGGGGTTATGGGGTTGACATGGATTGGGCCTTGAGCAGGCTTCGAAAGAAAGGTCCACATCATCTCGGCCTGCCCGATGGCCTTGGATCCTTCTGCAGATCTATCCTCACCATCAGTCGGTTCTCCGTATGATTCCTTGCGCATTAGAATTCCGAAATCGGAGTCGCCGCCCGGCTTGGATTTGCAAACAGATGCATCCTCAGCTCATGACTTTATTCTACAATTTACTTTTCAAAAAATCAAGTCTTCAAAAAGCAAAAACTCAATCCATGGTGTAAACTATACTTTACAAATCATTCATATAGTGCTTTTGTATGAGATAGAGGCTTTGCATCTGACTCAGAAATATGATACAATAGCTCGGTTTTTTGCAAGGCCTTGTTTGATTTTAGGTGGGATGAGAATGGTACCCATTGTCAAGGACACAAGAGATTATCGTTGCTCCCATTTTTAAACAGCTATAAATCTCATACCCCGTCCAATAGACACTGGCACTTTGAGTACCCCTGTTATTGGACGTTTGACAGCTAAGATTTTAGTACTCCGTTAACAGTACTCCCGGGCTCTGCTTGTATAGAAGGGGGAAAACTCGTTAGGCGCGAGCTTCGCCGGCTCCCATTGGATCTTAGATCGTTGTAATAGTCCATGCAATCCATTGCAGCTCATTTTTTCACGGCCATTAGGACCATAAAAGGCAAAGTTTTAATATGAGCATTTACGGTAATTAAGCGTACAATTGAATTGATGGTATAACCATGATAAAATAAATGTAATCT
>JAJWRZ010000219.1:0-2284 GCA_021633965.1 Dialister sp. | reverse complement strand
TTGAATGAGAAATTAGAAATGAGAAATGCGAAATGATGGTGCGGCGCATAAAAATATAGAAGCGCCGCAGAGTATAGATGGTGGCGATGCCCGAAGGTGGTATGTAGGCGCCAGTCACTAGTCACCAGTCACGCGAGACTTCCACCCCCTAGCGGCTCATCCCTGATTTCCTCCTTCTTTTCTCTATCAAATTTATTTATACCGCACAATAAAAAAAGAGAGAAAAACACGATTTCACCGGACTATATAGTGGGCAATGAAAGAATAAGTGCGGATATACCGAAAAAAAGAGGCGGGGCTTTTATTTATTTCATAAAAATAAATAATGCAAAAGAAGCGCAAAAAGTAGATAGTATCGGGATACATTTGACCCCTATGTTCCAAAAATACACGATAGATATCTATCCATAAAAAGGGAGAGGGGAAGAGAAAAGAGGAGAAATGGTGAAGAATCATAGCATATATACCTAAAAACATCGCTATATACTATGTATTTTTGAAAAATGAGAGCCTGCGGGCTACAATAATGACAGGTGCTTGAGAGCATGATCTCTCAAATGTGAGCCCGCCCCAGGGGCTGTTGCAAAGGAGGATAGCGGTTGGTTTGGGAAACTCGTTTCGGAAATGAACGAATTCGCTGAAAACAGCACTAATCATTTTCCTTTTACAATTGCATAGTGAATTCATATTCATCTCCGAATATCCTGTGAAGAATTCTAACCGCACCACCAGAGTTTTTTACAAAGCAAAACATAGGAAGGTGAAAATTATGGATCCAGCTATTATCACGCTGTGCGTCCTGGCCGTAGCAGCATTTCTCTTCATCACTGAACTGATTCCGCTGGCTGTTACCGCTATGGCAGCATGTACCATGCTTGGGATTCTCGGCGTACTCCCGTCTAAAGCAGTATATGCAGGTCTTTCCAACTCCACCGTCGTTCTCTTCGGCGGCATGTTCGTCATCGGCGCTGCTATGTTTAAAACCGGCCTTGCTGAAGCCATCGGCATTGCCGTAGTTAAAAAAGCAGGCACCAATGAGATCCCGCTGATGGCAGCTATCATGATCGTTACCATCGTGCTGTCCTCTGTATCCTCCAACACGGGTACAGTCGCATGCCTGATGCCGGTCATCATCGGTATCTGCCAGGCAGCAAAGATCCCTGCTTCCAAGGAACTGATGCCACTGGCTATCGCCGCTAACGTCGGCGGTACCATCACCATGATCGGTACCCCGCCAAACGTTATCGTTACCGGCGCTCTGACCACCGCTGGTCTTCCGACCTTCGGATTCTTCGAATTCGCGGCTATCGGTATCCCGCTCTCCCTTGTCATCACTGTCTACACCCTCTTCATCGGCCGTCACATGATCGCTGCAAAATCTGCCGGCGCCATGGACGAAGAAGCTCTGAAGGCTGCTAAAGAAGAAGCTGGCGGCGGCGGAGATGCTCCGAAGAGCAAAACAAAAATGTGGATCTCCGGTCTTATCCTGATCGGCGTTGTTCTCTGCATGGCTCTCAACCTGAAGACTGTTCCGCTGCACACCGCAGCAGTCACCGGCGCTATCCTCTGCGTGATCACCGGCTGCCTGAAGGAAAAAGAAGCTTACGCTGGCATCGACTGGGTCACTATTTTCCTCTTCGCTGGTATGCTTTCCGTGGCATCTGCTATGGAAAAAACCGGCGCAGGCAAAATGATCGCTGACACCGTCGTAAGCGCGATGGGCACGAACCCGAACCCATACGTCCTGACCGGCGTACTGTTCCTGATCTCCAACGTCCTCACCCAGTTCATGTCGAACACTGCATCCGCAGCACTGCTTGCCCCCATTGGTATTTCTATCGCACAGTCCATCGGCGCTGACCCGAAACCGGTACTGATGGCACTTGGTATTGCCGCATCCTGCGCATTCGCTACCCCGATGGCTACTCCGCCAAACACCCTCGTTCTTGGACCTGGCAACTTCTCCTTCAACGACTATGCTAAAGTCGGTGTACCGATGTGCGTCATTTCTCTCATCGTCTGCCTCATCGTCATCCCGATCGTATGGCCATTCGGCATGTAAGCTGAGAGATCACTTACAAAAATGGAATTTTTCGCCGCTCCCGCGCAAAGTGGGGGTGGCGGGAAATCTATTTGCGTTTCTGAAGTTTTGAAACACCGCGCGTGACGGTCTCACGCAGAAAACGCTGAAGGATCATCCTTCTTACTCAAACGAAAGGTGGATTTTACTCTATGGAAACTCCGGGCCCGCTTTCGATCTGCCTCACGAACATGGTTATCGTGT
>JAJWRZ010000039.1:0-14416 GCA_021633965.1 Dialister sp. | reverse complement strand
GAGAATTGTTGGAAAATCGGTATTCTACAAATAGCGGTGATGTGAGATGACGATTATCTCACATTGGCTTTCATACCGCTACGACGGATTGGGTTCAAGCAATCGCAAACGTTCCTGGATGATGTTTTCTATGTACTGCCCCACGTTTTTGAGGTTGTGCTCGATGTCGAGGTTTGAAAAGCGGATGACGAGAATGTCGTATTTCTCTATGCGGCTGCTGCGCTTTTCGTCGTATTTCATACCTTCCAAAGAGCGATGCTGTGCGCCGTCGACTTCGATGACGAGCCGTGCTTTCCTGCAGAAGAAATCAACGATGTAGCTTTCTATGACATATTGGCGGTAGATCTGCACAGGAAGACGCTTCAGACAATAATTCCAGAGGAGCGTCTCCTGCGGCGTCATGTGGCCACGCAGTTCGCCAGCTCGCTCTTTCATGGCAGGGTTTTTATAGATGCGCATGAAGAAAAACCTCCTTGCATGACATTTCGGATTACGGGTAAACGTGTTCGCCCTTCTCCAAGGGCCTACTCGCTGGGGACTGTCTGACATTTGCTTTCATACCGCCGACGGCTTACTATTTGCCTTCCCTTTTCGCAAAGTCTTCATAGGTGCACCGGAGGCCTTCTTCGAGGGAAATTTTAGGCTCCCAGTGAAGGTTGCACCTGGCTTTTGCGTTGTTCAGGGAGGAGCGGTAGATGTCGCCCTCTCTGGGTTTGTCGTAGGCGGGGACGATTTCTTTGCCGGAGACTTTGGAGAGGATGGCTACCAGTTCTTTCAGGCTGGTTTCTTCTGTAGTCGAGAGATTGTAGGCGGTATTGGCCGCTTCGGTCGTGAGCGCATCGAGGATGCCGTCTGCGATATCACCGGCGTAGACGAAGTCGCGGGTCTGATTTCCATCGCCGAAGATGGTGATGCCTTTCCCTTCGGCGATGCGTTTCGCAAAGATGCTGATGACGCCGCCTTCCCCGCCGTCGCCCTGGCGTTCGCCGTAGACGTTCGCGAAGCGAAGGACAACGTAGTCGATGCCGTAGGCGAGGCGGTAGAGCTCAAGATAATTCTCGGCTGTCTTTTTGGTGAGGCCGTAGAAGGAGAGTGGCTGCTGCGGCAGGGTCTCAGAAATCGGGAGAGCGCTATCGGCTACGTCGCCGTAGGTGGCAGCAGAAGAGGAGAAAATGATGCGCTTCACGCCGTATTTCCGGGAGCACTCGAGGACGCGGACGGTGCCGACGATGTTTTCGTGCATGTCGTGCTCGGGATCTGCCATGGAGTCGGAGACTAAGGTCTGCGCGGCGAGGTGAACGACGGCGTCGAAGTGTTCTTTTTGGAAAATGTCTTCGACTTTTTCATCATGGGTATCCATGACGATGAGTTTCATGTGCGGGAGAAGGTTTTCGCGAAGTCCGGTGGAGAGGTTGTCCAGTGCAATGGCTTCGTGGCCTGCTTCTTCGAGTTTCCGCATCAGGTGGGAACCGATGAATCCGGCTCCGCCGGTGACTAGTATTTTCATTTGGTTTTTGCTCCTTTTTGCTTTATCGTGGGCTGTGAGGAGGCTGTCTCACTCCGCTACCGGGAGTTGTGCCTCTTCGAGGCACTCTATCCTCCGCCTTCGGCGCGCCCCTTCTTCAAGGGGCTACTCACGTAGGACCGGCCTCGGCTGTCAGTCAATTATGGCTTCATGCTCAGCCGAAAAGGCTGGTGACTTTGCTGATGAGGGCGTCGGCTTTCTGGTGGACTTTTTTACGTTTATCGTGATGTTTCTCGTGGTTTTCGTCGTAGTAGTCGTAGTAGTAATACCCGTATCCATAGCCTTTCTTTTCGGTGGGGACGCCGTTCAGGACAACGCCTAAGATATTGGCGTGGCCGGCTTCAAGACGTTTCTTAGCTTCTTTTGCTTCTTCCGGAGCGGTGAGACCGGATCGGACGACAAGGATGACACCATCCGCCATGTGTCCTACGATGGCAGCGTCGGTCACGGCGAGGATCGGCGGGAGGTCAAGGAGGACGTAGTCGTATTTTTCTCCCACTTCTTTCAAAATGTCTGCCATCTTTTCTGAGCCTAGGAGTTCGGATGGATTCGGCGGGATCGGACCGCTGGTCAAGACATCGAGATTCGGAAATACGTCTTTATTGACAACGTCATCAAAGGAAAGCCCCATGGCAATGATATTGGTGAGGCCTTTATTGAGAAGGCCGAAAACTTTGTGCTGTCTTGGCTTGCGAAGGTCATTGTCGATGAGGAGTACTTTCTTTCCATCCTGCGCCATGGTGAGGGCGAGGTTCGAGATGGTGGTGGATTTGCCTTCGCCCGGTGTGCTGGAGGTGAAGGCAATATATTTCAGTTGTTTGCCCGCGCTGGCAAATTGGATATTCGTCCGGATCGCGCGGTAGGTTTCCGAAATTGGTGATTTCGGATTGTTTTGTACGATGAGTGTGATGTCGTCCATGGATTACTTTTCCTTTATGATCATACGGTATGGAGGGGGAAGTTTAGGGTTTAGGGTTTGGGGTTTGGGAATGATTTCAAACCTTAAACCTCAAACCTTAAACCCATTGGCAACAGGTTTGTGAATACGTTCGACACCGCTGCCTAATCAATCCTACTTACCCCCCTCCGTTTTAAACAAGCGTTTGATTTTACTCCAGAAATCACTGGGCTTGTCGTCTTCTTTTTTCTCGTTTTCTGTCGCAGGAATGACGCCGAGAACAGGAAGACCGAGCTGTTCTTCCACATCGGTAGAGGTACGAATCTTGCGGTCAAGAAGTTCACGGGCGAGGACAAAGCCGCTGCCTGCGAGAAGGCCTAAGATAGCCGCAAGGGCGAGGGTCATGGCTTTTCTTGGCTTGATGGGGTGCTCTGGAAGTGTTGCTTCATCGATGACCTGAACCTCGTTCGGCACCATGACTTCAGCAACTTTGGCTTCTTCGAGTCTCTTGGAGAGCATGACGAAGATTTCCTGTGCGACGTCGGCGTCTCTCTTGACCCGGATATAGCCCTGGGAGGATTCTGGAAGTTTGGAAATGAGTTCGTCATTCTTGGCTTCGAGGCTGGCGATGGCACCATTTTTGCCATTTGCCACCGCTATGGCCGCTTCATTTGCAAATTTATCCGCCAAGAGTTTCTGTTGGACGGTGTTGCTGGAGGGAGCCTGCTGGGCGATGATAGCTGCGATTTCTTTATCAAGGCTTGCCTTGGTCTCAGCGATCTGCTGATTGACTTCTTTCATCTTCGGGTGTTCATTCGTATATTTTCCCGTGTAGCTGGCCTTGATCGTCTCAAGCTGGACAAGCTGGGCTTTGTACTGCTGGATGGCGGGGCTGTCTGCGATGGCAGCACCAGCACCGGCAAGCTGTCCATTGATGCTGGAGAGCGCAGCCTGAGCGGTCTCGAGATCGAGACGGTTTTGTGCTTTGGCTTTGTCCAAGGTGGAAATCTGATCTGCGAGACCCTTCATCTGGTCGTCAGTGGAGTAAATCTTATGAGCGACCTGGTAGGCTTTCAGCTTGTCTTCCGCCTGCCCGAGTTCGGCTTTGGCGGAAACGACACGATTTTCGAGGAATTTTCTCGTGTTCCCAGATTCTTCATGAGAGAGGTCTGCCAGGCGTGCAAGGAATCCCTGGACGAGGAGCTGGTTCGCTTCACGAGCTTTTTCTGGAGTCCCGCCAGTGACATCGAGCTGGAGGATTTCCGTATCTTTGAATGGCTTGGTGGTGATATGTGACTTCACATATCCATCATAATCTGGATATTTTCCATCTTTCAGTTCCTCAGTCGCTTTGATGACGGGGATGACGACGTTACGGCTTTTCAGGATTTCCGCATTCGTATTCATCTTCTGCTGGGTCATCTGGGTATTGCCAAGCGGCATCTGGCTCAGGATGGAGTCAGAAAGGCCTTTGTCCTGCTTGATGCGCAGGAGCGAGGTGGATTGGTAGGTCGGCGGTACGATGATGAGGTACGCGCAGGCGATGGCTATGAATCCGCCGGTGATGTAGGCAATTTTTCTCTTGTTGTTATTCAGGACTTGCCATAGCTCGAGTAAGTCGATTTCTTGTTCGTTCAAGGGAGAATCTCCTTTTTTAGGTGAACTATTATCAAACATTCATTGGTAAATGGGTTTAAGGTTTGGGGTTTAGGGTTTGAAAACGCTTTCAAATCATAAATTTTACTGTAATATCCAAACAACTAACAACATCCGACTTCCACATTTAAGGCTTTATTCTTAACGCTTCCCATTCAGTCTCAGGAATAGCGTCTTCTCCATAAAGTGCTATTTCTTCTGTCAGAGAATTCTTCTCACTTTTTTGCAACGCTTTGATAAGAGCATTGAGCAAGCGAATGACTTTTAGCGTTTGTGCATAAAGTTTTTTCAGTGTATTTCTATCAATCAGATTCAAATCAGCACATGCAATAATCTGCGCTTCGACTTCATACGCAGAGCCACGGGCGATGAAGAGGAAATGGATATAATCCTTGCGGCTCCCTCTACCCTGCCCTTCTGCAATATTGGATGAAATCGAAATCGCCGCTCGACGTATCTGCGAAGAAATCCCGTAGGTTTCGGTCGCTGGAAGTTGTTCCGCGGCCTTGTATACCGCTTGATATAGCGCGCGGCTCTCTTTCCACGCGTCAAGGTCCAGAAATATACTCATTGGAATCCGCTTCCTTCATACAGGCCTGCTTCCCGTATCGCAAACCGCAAACCATAAACCATCAAACCTTTTCTCATCAATCCTTATCAATTCTAGAAACGTAGTAGCTTGCACTAAAGAACGGTACGATGTCTCTTGCAAAGTTGATCCGGCTATTCTTGGTCAGGTATAAAATATCCCCTTCCCGGAGTTCATAGTTTTCTTTCATACTACCCGTTTGGAGAAGGCGGTTAAGATTGATGGGGATGGCTTTATCCGTATCATCCTGATGAATCAGAAAGATTTTCTTTTTCGCAGTATCCCAGGTGAAGCCTTCGGCAGCGCCGATCGCGTCGATGACGCTGTGACCTTTTGTAAGCTCATAAGCGCCCGGTTTCTTCACTTCGCCGAAGACAAAGACACGGACGGTGCCGAGCCTCACGATATTCACAGAGACATCCGGCGCGATGTAGTAGCGAGAAAGTCCTTTCTCAAGTGTCTTTGTAAATTCAGCGACGGTCATACCTTTCGCATCGATTTCTCCGACGAGCGGAAAGGAGACCTTCCCATCCGGACGCACAAGGTAGGGGGACTGGGTCGCGTTCTGCGTGTTTGAGCTGATATCGTTATCCTGCGTGACGACGATGTTCAGCTGATCGCCGGCGCGCAAGGTATAGTCCTCTGCACCGGCTGTGGCAGTAAGCGCTGTCATCATCAGTGCAAGGGCAATGAGTTTCTTCTTCATGGTTCCTCCTGTAAAAGTAAGCCGAGTGCTACTTATTTTCCAAAGAGCCTTGCAAAAAAGCCCTTCTTCTGCGGCTTATTTGGCAAAGGCAGATCTGCGTAGTATATTCTATTTTTTAAAATCATCGCGGCATGTGAATCACAATCTTTTATAAAATCCTGGCTTCCGGTGTATGCGTTCAATTTTTCCTGATATTCTCTAGTGTCCGCACTTCTCCAATCTGTACGATGGGCATCGGAGCCAAGAAAATGAACTGCTTTATGGTCATAGAGCCATTTGGCATAGTCAGCTGTTTTTTCCTTGAATTGCCCAGAAAAGCTGCCTATATTCGACTGAGTAAGAAGACCTTTTTCGATCCAGTGCAAGAGATGTTCGGGTTTTTCCATAATATGAGGGTAGCGCTCAGGATGTGCCAGGATCGGAAGGTAGCCGCGGAGCTGCAGCTCATAGATCAGGCGACCCGTACTTTCTGGCGCACTCGAAGGCAGAAGCTCGATCAAGATGTAGTGCGTCCCAGCCAGACAGTAGTCTGTGCCGCCTTCCGGCAGGTAATTCATCGTATCCGCATCAAAGCTGACTTCTGCACCTGTATGAATACGGATAGATATGCCTGCCTTGTCCGCCTCTTCTTGAAGCTTTGCCGCACCTTCCACAATGGATACCCAGGACGGAACGATGCCGTGTCTATGCATGTGCGGAGTCGCAAAGATGTCAGTCACGCCAGAAGCTACCGCCTGCCGAAGCATTCCCAGCGACATTTCCAGCGTCTTTGCTCCGTCATCCCCTTCTATGCCGTATAAGATATGTGAATGGATATCTATCATAGGCTTGCTCCTCATTCTTCAGCTCTTGCCAAAATACATCTTTCTGCAAAAAGCGAAAACATTACAGATTAATTATAGCACCCATGCAAGTGCGTTTCAATTTAAAACATAGTAGGTTTTAGAATTTCTTTATTGAATATGAATCATCATTTGATTCGATAAAATCTATATTGTTAACCAATTACCCCCCCGAAAATAAGAATTTTTGTTCTATCTTTCTATGCAGTTTTTTGACATGCTCTTAGCGTGGATTTCCAATGGTATTTTTAAGTTCAGTATAACATGCCAGATGAGACAAAGAATGTCCCTGTTGTTAATTTTTAGTTGTTTGTTTTTATTGACAGATTCCAAACAACCAACAACATACAACTAACGACAAAAAAGAGCCGCCCGCAAGGGGCTGCTCTTACTGCTTCTGATTCAGTTGATCCAGTGTCTTCTCAAAGCTATCAGCAAAATGCGCGAGGAACCAGTCGACTTCTTTCCTGTGAAGGTCTTCGAGTTTTTTTCGTGTCGTGCGATAGGCTTCTTGAAATTCCGGATTTCCATCGCGGACTTCTTCGGCGCATTTGAGGAAGGCAGAGAGGGTATCGGCGGCTTTGGCGAGGGGCCAGAGGGGATCCTGCTCGAGAGTGACGAGATAGGGCGCGTAGCTTTCCTGCAGTTCTTCGGGGAGGGTCGCGAGGAGTTTCTTCCGGGCTTCTGTCTCGATTTCCTCATACTTTTCGTGGAGGCCGGGGGTGAAGTATTTCACAGGTGTTGGGAGGTCGCCAGTGAAGACTTCGCTGGCATCGTGGTAGAGGGCGAGCATGGCGCAGTGCTCGGGATCGGTCTGCTCATGGAAGATGTCTTGCCGGATGAGGGCGAGGGCGTGGGCGATCATAGCAGTCTGGAGAGTGTGCTCGGCATCATTCTCGGGGATGGTGCTGCGCATGAGACCCCAGCGGGCGATGTATTTCAGACGCGACATGTAGGCAAAGAAGGGATAGCTCATTTCATCCTCCCCCATGTATCTCCATAAAACCAGAAATGATGGACGGGACCATGGCCGTGTCCGACGGAGTCTGTTTTCGCACGCGCGATGGCGCCGGTGAGGTAGTCCTTGGCGGCCTCTACCGCACCTTCGAGAGGAAGACCTTTGGCAAGGCTTGCCGCAATGGCGCTTGAAAGGGTGCAGCCTGTGCCGTGGGTATTTTTCGTATCGATGCGCTCTCCGGGGTAGGCAATGAAGTCTTTGCCGTCATAGAGAAGGTCATCGGCGTCCATGATGTGATGTCCGCCCTTGATGAGGACGGCTTCGCAGCCGAAGGTCATAAGTATTTCAGCCGCTTTTCGGCGGTCCTGCTCGCTCGTGATGGATATGCCGGAGAGGACTTCGGCTTCGGGGATGTTCGGCGTGATGAGCGCCGCCAGGGGGATGAGCTTTTCTTTATAGAGTGCGATGGCATCGTCCTCGAGCAGTTTGTCTCCGCTGGTGGCGACCATAACAGGGTCGACGATGAGAGGTGCGCTTCGGTGATTTCCAAGGAAATCAGAAACCGTATCCACGATGGCAGCTGTCCCGAGCATGCCTGTCTTGACGGCGTCAGGTGCTACGTCGTCGTAGATGGCTTCGAGCTGGGCTTTGACCAAGGAGATCGGAGTATTCACGACCATGCTGACCCCCTTCGTATTCTGTGCTGTCAGGGCGCAGATGCAGCTCATGCCGTAGGTGCCGAGGGCGGCAAAGGTCTTCAGGTCTGCTTGGATACCGGCTCCGCCGGAGGAGTCGGAGCCCGCGATGGTGAGTAATTTTTTCATAGGTACCTCCTTAGAAATAGTGTGCTGCTTACAGTGGGCGATCAGCAGTCAGTGGATCAGCTCACATCATTTTTTCATGTCGCTACATGGGATATATCCTGCTCCGTTATCATGCCAATCCGCTTCCCTACGATATGCGACTACCGTCAGATGCATTCTCCCTTGGAGAAGGGCCTACTCGCAGGGGATTATCTCACATGGGCTTTCATGCCGCTGCGACGAATTGTGCCTCTTCGAGGCACTCCATCCTGCGCCTTTGGCGCGGCCCTTCTCCAAGGGCCTACTCGCGGGGGATTATCTCACATGGGCTTTCATGCTGCTGCGACGAATTGTGCCTCTTCGAGGACTCCATCCTGCGCCTTTGGCGCGGCCCTTCTCCAAGGGCCTACTCGCGGGAGGAATATTCTAGTCCGTAGTCACCAGTCACTCTTTCTTCATCAGTTTCAGCGACGGTGTAAAGTAGCCGACGAGTTTCCCCTGTCGCCAGCGGAGGTCATAGTCGATGACGGCGATACCGGCGAGGTCAAATTTCACTGCCGCACTACAGGAGGAGAGCAGGTAGGACTGCAGGAAGGGATGGTGGGATACGAGCGCGATGGGACTGCCGTCAGAGATCAGATGATTCAGCACCATCTGCCAGTTCGAGGAGAGAAGCTCTTCGGCGGTATGTATCTCCTCGGCAAAGCACTCTTCCGCAAGGATCCCCGCCGTCTGGCGCGTGCGCTGGTAGGGGCTGGTAAAGATACGGATGGGATTGTCCTTCAGAAATTTGCTGAGGATGCGCGCACTTTTTCGTGCCTGACGCATGCCCTTCGGCGTCAGGGAACGATTTTTATTGGCGATATCTTCTGTCTCCGGCTCTGCTTCGCCGTGACGCATAAGGATGATGTACATAGATGGCCTCCTTGGTAATGATCATAAATGAGACTCGAAGACGAGAAGACGGTAGACCGAGCGCCCGCCAAGTCCGAAAGCATGAATCTAAAGTCTAAAGTCTGATGTCTCCCAGTCTCACTCCGGTTTCTCTTCTTTATTGATCCTCGTACTATACTGATCTCGTTCTTTAGCGCTTTTCGCATAGGTCACATTGATATTTTTTCCGACCGTGGTGAAGGTCTGCTCGACGGGCGAACCATTGGCGAGGACCTTCGCAATGACTGCGCGGCCATCCTTGATATGGATCAGTGCAGAGAGCTCATTTTTCCTATGAGTCTCCGTGGTCTTCTTTTGCTCATTCTTCACCTGTACACGTTCGGAGAGCTCGACGATCGAGAGTTTGGCGAGCTGCTCAGGCGACATGTACATCCTGTCGGCAGGGAAATGGAAATGCACGGTGCCGTCGATGTACGACAGTACGCGAGTGATGAGATAGTCCCCGCCGGGACGGGTATCCTGCGCCCCGGTGATCTCCATCATGCCATCGGCATTTCTGGTGAGCGTGAGGTAGATCTCCGCTCCCTTCTCCGGTACCTTCTCTCCGTGCCACGGAGCTTCTGTGAGAGGCACTGTCACGGGAAGATAATTTCTTTCATAGAAATCCCCCTTGAAATCGATCGCCGCAGGGACCTGATACTCTGCCCCATCGATCATCGTGCTACGATATTCGCCGCGGATCCAGACAAGGCTCGTAAGCTCGACGACTGCCGCCGCCGCAAGGAGAATGAGAGACAGCTTCTTATTCAGCATGATCGTCCTCCTTTTCTTCCTCTGCGGGAACCACTTTTCGTTTCCTCTTCGCAGGCAGGTACAGCAGGAAGCAGACTGCGCCGGAGAGCAATCCGACCATCAGGAAAAAAAGCCCGCGCTCAGAGAGCGACAGTGCGGAATCCATCACACGGATCACGCCGTCCGCCGCCAGAAGCGCGACACCGCCCCAGCGCTGCATCGGACGATCCATCTGCACGCCGCGTGCAATGACTGCGACCGAAAGGATCGCGCAGAAAATAGAGACCACCGTCGCAGAGAGCGCCCCGGAGGATTCAAAGATCGCGATCATCGCCGAGACCGCCATAATGAAAGGCGTAAGCCCCGCAAGGATCGAGAGCCACTCCTTCTTGACCGCCATACGCACGATAAGCACCGCATCCGCAGCAAGGAAGAGCAGGAAAAGGATCCACAGTGCGTAGCTCCCCGACACATCTGCCCAGACTGCCCCATACGAGCCTTCGAGCAGCACCGCAAAGACCGCGATCCCACCGAAGAAGCGGAGCGCTGCCGCGCCTACGCCATAGGAGCGGAAAGCACCTCCCGCCATCCATGTGAGCGACGCCGCAAGCGAAAAGAAAAGCGTCTGCCACAGCATATTGCCCGCCGACCAGAAGATCAAAAGGAGAATGCCGACCGCCCAGACCCAGGAGAAACACACGACAGCGCGGTCACGACGCTCCCGCAGCAGATGCGCCAGCATCCCCAGCGCCGTCAGCATGTAAAACCACGAAAGAAACTCCGGCCAGCCACGCACCGGCGCCGTATAGAAGACCCCCACGGACACGATCATATACAAGATGCCGGACGCCGCCGAGCTTGTCACGAGCGTCAGCACCAAAAGCAGCAAACCGCAAAGCGAAAGACCCACGTAGAGATCATCCGTCAGTTTGAAAGAATCCGCCACCATCCAGAAAGCAGCGAGAATGCTCACACCGTGGAAGGCAGCAGCCGACTCGCGCAGGAAGACAGGCATTCGGTGATGCCACGTCTTCGCCGGCTCCAGACGCTCCTCTTCCATGAGCGCTCCCCAGAGCTGCGCCTTTTTGCCGATGCGGTGCGCCCTTTCCAGACTCCCTGCCGAGTCTGACACCTCATCGAGCACCCCCGATGCACCAAAAGGCATCGCTGTCCCTTTCACTGCGACCGGATCATCCGGGATCCTCCGATCCAGCAGCACCATGGTGGCCACCGAGAGAAGCGAGACCAGCAAAGGAACGAGTGCCAGCAGAAACCGCTCATCCTGCGTGAGCCCATTCCACAGCCCTGCTCCCAGAAATCCCAGCCCGCCTAAAAGGCAGACCAACGCCATCACAAAGAAGGCCTCCTTGTACGGCCCCGGTTTCCCCTTCCGGTACCGGGCCAGCAGCACCTTCCCCTCTTCTTCACTGATGAGCTTCTCTTTCACCCATGCGGGCACCTCGCGCTTCAGCCAGTGCCTGTTTGTCATACTATCACTCCTACGATCGGACTTTTTATCATAAAATCAAAATGCCGCGCCAGAAAAAGCAGTGGCATTCACTGCTTTTATTGTATACAACAATGGATGAAAAAGCTAGAGAAACACGGATGAAATCCCACGGCAAGAACGAAACGGGAGAGATCGCCCGATCACAGAAAAAGCACCAGCCATAAAGGCTGATGCTTTTTTAGAAAGATCATGATCACATGCAAGGCTTGGAGGGAGAGACCTCCATACCATCATCCTATTTCATTTTCATTAGAAAGAGAGACGGACACCCGCATTCCACTGCCACGGGGTATCGACCTTCCCGCCTTCCGTTCTTTCTACATCGAAGTAGAAATGCATATCCTTACCGAAATTCAGATTCGTACCGACACCGAATTCCCACCAGCTGCCGCCGAGATCCTGATCATAGGTATCAGAAGCCACGCCATTGCTCATGCGCATAGCCACATCGCCCTTAAAATCGTAGAGGTAGGACGCGCGGACATAGACATTGCCCGCTTTGACATCCTTGCCCAGCGAGAATCCGAGACGGCCGACAAGGCTGTCCAGACTGTCCTGATGAACCTTCGCCCCTTCCGAGGTCGTGAAATCTGCCGAAGAGACCTTGCCATAGGTCAGCTCAGCCTGCGGTTCAATCCAGAAGCCATCCTGCTGGAAACGCTTGCCATATTCCGCAGACAGCGCATACCCATTCGTGCTGTACTCGCCGATACCGACGCCACCGATGGTATCGAAATCATTCTTCATGTGAGCATACTTGGCGATGAGATCAATGAAGCTGCCATCATCGCGCAGGTTGCTGCCATACACAGCAAAGCCCGTATTCTTATTCGTACCGCTGCCGCCGACCAGATTGTTTTCGCCATCGGTATAGGTGAAAGCACCGCCCAAGATCCAGTCATCCGCGATCTTGTGGTCATAGCCCAGCTGATAGTAATTGTACTGGTTCTTCACGCCCTGCGCGCCATACTTCGCTTCGCCGCGGCTCATGCGTGCCCAGATGCCCTGCTCGCCCTGGCTGTCACGGATCTCGCCAAGACGCTTGTTCATATCATTGTTTTCCTGACGCCAAGTCATGAGAGAAAGTGCGCCGAGCTTGCTGATGGAAAGGTTCGTCTGGTTCTGGGATTTCACTTCATTGACGACATTGCCGTTTTCATCCACCTGTGCGGAATACTCCCCTGCGATCACACCGGCATCCGTCTTGAGGCTCTTTGCGATAGATTTGCCCTCTTCATTGACAGCTACACCAGCCAGCTTCTGTGCAACCGCGCTGTCGCCTGCGATCTGGTCTGCGATATCGCCAGACCCCTTGACCGTTATATCAGCATCCGCCGCATCCGCTGCCGTGAGCTTATTATTGAGGCTGTTCGTCGCGATCGTGCCAGCACCTTCAACTTTGTCAATTTGAGGGATAAAATTTTCCTTCAACTTGGTGCTATCAAGGTTAATCACACCATTCTTCAAAGACAACTTATTCAGATTGGTATACTGGGTGCCTGATTTTTCATTAATATCCGAATTTTCAATCGCGGTTGGCGTCCATACAGCACCATTAGACAGTGACAGCTTTACACTATTTACCGTTAATTTCCCATCATGGACAATATCGTTATACGACTTTTTATCAAGATCGTATGTGACTTTGGTATTTCCTTCCCATACGGATTCCGCACCATTCAGTCTGATATCCACATCTGCATTCACTACTGTACCAGATGTCTTCTCATCATAGTTAAAGTTTAAATCACCATATAACTTCGTAGTATGATTTCCCTCTGTATTTATATTGACAGTCGCATTGCCACGGGCGGTAATTACATTTTCGGCATGACCTTCCAAATTGCTATTTATATTGATAATACCTTGTGACATGGCAACTATTCCATGCGCATTGTCTTTACCGTTGGCCGTAACATTAATGTATGTATTATCGGTATTGATATCAATCTCCGCTTTTTTACCACCAGCAACAGTACTATTATTTTGTGCACAAATACCATAAATTATACCGGTTTCACTATTCCCTGTTACCGATAAATTTTTACCTTCAATTTTTATTAAGCCACCATTTCCAATAGCATTTGGCTTTGGTCCAACAGCATAAATTCCAATTGCCGTATCCAGTATCTTTGAAGAGTCCACAACATTAATTTTGATATTTTCTGTACTTTTAGCACCTAAGTTGATAACCGACCTACCTATACTCTGTGCTTGCGCCCAAACACCAACATTTCCATGCTTCCAACCAGTTCCTGGCAAGGTATCAATATCAATACTTTCCCCATCAAAATTCAACTCTTTATTAGATTCATTGCAAATACCTACATCCCAATTCCCTTTAATGTCAATATTATCATTTGAACTGTCAGTTACACTATGGGTATGTGCTTCCGAAGGAACAGCAAAAGCTCCTGAACCAAGCAAGATTGCAATACCAGTCACAATGAGTCTCTTCGTTTCTTTTTTCATACTAAAATCCCCTCTCTCGGAAAATAAAAAGAAATAGATGACAACTCTCTATCACAATCATTAGATACTCCTACCGACAGTGTACCCCCCCCGATTATATTGTCAAATTTCTATATATCTATACAGGATCCGCATGTATGCGAGACAATCCTCCCGTCCGTATCGTCATCCCGAGCGTAGCCGAGGGTCTTTATTGCACTGCCGCCATATGCACACATGCACCCTCACTCAGACGACACCTTGGTGCTTCCTTTTTCGCCTTTCCCTCACCCACGTTTTACCGGTCTGCAAGAAAGATCCCTCCACTTCGGCCCTCATGACAGGTGGAAGACGGATAGCCTCACATAGTCTTTCACACCGCTTCGTGGATCCATCCTGCGCCTTTGGCGCGCCCCTTCTCTAAGGGGCTACTCGTATCGTAATATAACACCGCTAGTTCCAAAACACGCAACATATCTCCCTGATGAGAGCCCTTCCGCCCTCGCGTATCGTCATCCTGAGCGGACGAAAACGCTCTATGTGTGAAAAGCCCTAGCCAGAACAAGTGGGGACTGAGTCGAAGGATCTCATGCCACACATGTGAGACGATCCACTCCCCGCTTATCAAAGGAATGACTGGTGACGTGGAGACTTTATAAGCCTTCCCTAGAGGGGAAGACTGCGATACGAGGATACCATCCTCTAAAAAGGCGGCGAAGCCGCTTCCATACAACAAAGATCCCTCCACTTCGGTCGGGATGACGTTCAAGAAAGACGGATAGCCTCACATAG
>JAJWRZ010000038.1:0-14607 GCA_021633965.1 Dialister sp. | reverse complement strand
ACGCTCATTGCCTGATGTGAGGCAGCACCAGGACATCGTTTTTTTCTCGACGCATACACGCTGATTCCTGCAGTGCAGTAGAGATCCCTCGGCTACGCTCGGGATGACGATACCGGAGAATCCCAGTGACTAGTCACTAGTCACTCCTAATCCCTAGCTACTAATCCCTAGCCACTAATCCCTAATCCCCAGTCAATCAAACATCAATTTCTTTCTTCTTAAATAAATATTCATCAAAAGCCCAACGCAGAGGAGATTCATGAGGAGAGCCGAGCCGCCGTAGCTCATGAAAGGCAGCGGGATGCCGGTGACAGGCATGATGCCGAGGGTCATGCCGACATTGATGAAGATCTGGAAGAGCCACATGGAAAAGATCCCACAGGCGAGCAGGCTGCCGAAGGCATCCCCCGAAGAGCGGGAAATCATAAGTGTCCTGTATAAAAGAACGAAGAATAAAAAGAGAACGAAAATGGCTCCGACGAAGCCCAGCTCTTCCCCAATAACGGAGAAGATGAAGTCAGTATGATTTTCCGGGAGGAAATTCAGCTGGCTCTGCGTGCCTTCGAAAAGGCCCTGCCCGATGAAACCGCCGCTGCCGATGGAAATCTTCGACTGGATGACGTGGTAACCGGAGCCATACGGATCGACGTCCGGATTGAAAAGGACGAGGATACGCATCTTCTGGTAGCTGTGCAGGACAAAGAACCAGATGAACGGGAAGACCACGACGAATGCAAGAAAAGCTCGTTTCACGAGCTGCATCTTGAGCCCAGAAATATAAAGCATGCCGAAGGTGATGGCTGCGAAGACAAGGCTCGTACCAAGGTCCGGCTGGATGAAGATCAAAAGTGTCGGAAGTGCCATCATCCCTGCGACAGGCAGAAGACTCTTCCATGTCTGGAAGCCGGATCTGTCATGCGCCATGAGCCTTGCCAGACAGATGATCATGATGATCTTTGCAAATTCGGAAGGCTGCAGCGTGAAAGGGCCGATCTGAATCCAGCGCTGCGCCCCGAGCGCACTCGTCCCGGCGAATTTGACGACCAGAAGCAGGATCGCATTGATGCCATAGAGGATGGGGACGAAGCGATAGAGTTTCCTGTAGTCAAAATAGAGCGAGCCCCCGGCGATGATAAGACCGCCGACAAAGAAGATCCCCTGTTTCATGACGAAGTCATACTGCCCCGGTTGTCCATCCATATTCGCATGAGTGGCACTCGCAATGATCAGAAGACAGATGACGCCAAGGCCCAGGACAGCCATCAGCAGCGTGCTGTCGATGCGCCGCCAATATCGAATGAGATTCATTCTGCTATCTCCTCCTCTGCCATTTATACGAGCGGCTGCCGGAGTGCCAGGAAAGGCCGGCCGGTGCCGTCTTCACAGGTGTCTTCTCCCGCTCATTCTCCGCCTCTGCTTTCCGCAGGACTTTCTTCCAGCGCGGAAGCGGGATCTGTTTCTCTTCTTTGTACGATTTCCAGAAAAGAGCGAGTGCTTCTCCGAGCGCCCCTTTTTCGGAAAAATCCGAAAGCTCTCCCTGATGGGCGAGACGGTCTGCCTCCTCCGTATACGGGATGATGGCAGAGACGGACTCTTCATCGAGGGTCTCTAGCATATCCGTCAACGAGATCTGCGTATCCCCCGAGAGGGAGAACTGGTTCAGCACATAGGTCATGTACCGCTTGCGAGGTCCCGTCATGAGACGCTCTGCATTCCGCTTCGAGGCCCAGGACGGCGCCACGACGAGGAACATATGATCCGAGAGGTGCTCCGCAAAGCGGATGCCCTCTCCTCGCCCCGCCGGACAGTCGAGAAGGATGTAGTCATACTTATCCTCCACGTCTTCCAGCACGGTATCCATCGCCGCAGGAAAGACAGTCTCCCATGTATCATTCTGCGCCGCCGGCAGGAAATCCAAATGATCATTCACTTCCAGGATGACATCCTTCGCAAAGCAGCGGCCTTCCGCCAGATCCATCACATGATAGAAGCACTCATTTTCCAGCCCCAGCACGAGATCCATATTTCTCATGCCCATATCCCCATCGATGAGGAGCACCTTCTTCCCCTTCCGGGAGAGGAAGATCCCCAGAGCAGCGGTGAGGAGCGTCTTCCCCACGCCGCCCTTACCGGAAGCAAAGGATACGATCTCAGCCATTCTTTTTGCCTCCTGCCTTTGCCTCATCCGCTGCCTTCAGCTTTGCCGGCGAATAATCTCCGATATGGAAATAGGCATCCATCATCTTCTTGACAACCGGTGCCGCGGACTCCGAGCCGAAGCCGCTGTGCTCGAACATGCACAGGATCACGACCTCCGGCTTGTCGAAAGGCGCATATGCCACGAACCAGCCGTTATCGAGACCATTCGTTTCCGCCGTACCAGACTTACCGGCGATCGAGATCGGATAATGTTCGAAGATCTGTCCGCCTGTCCCATCCTTGCTCATGACCATCCGAAGTCCTTTGTGGATCGCATCAAGCGTATCCTTAGATACCGGAAGCGTCCCCACCTTCTCCGGTGAGAAGATCTTGAGCGGTGTCCCATCCAGCTGATCGATGCGGTTCACAAGGTATGGCTGGTAGCGGAAGCCGCCATTGGCGATCGCCGAGTATACCATCGCCATCTGCAGCGGCGTCGTCAGCGTGAAGCTCTGTCCAATCGCGGCATCCATCGTCTCCCCGAGATACCAGTCCTGCTTGAAGACTTTCATCTTGTAGGCTTCGCTTGCGACATTGCCGTCCGATTCTCCGGCAAGGTCGATGCCTGTCGTTTTCCCCAGACCGAATTCCTCCGCCATACGGGAGATGCGGTCGATGCCCGCACGACGTCCCATTTCATAGAAATAGACGTTATCCGACTTTTCGATCGCTTCATAGAAATTGATCCATCCGAAGGCTTCGCCCTCCGAGTTTCTCTTATCGACGAGCCAGTGCTTGCCGCTGTCGAAGATACGCTCTTCCGGTGTCGTCACCTTCGCCTCGAGCGCTGCCGCGCCCGTGATGACTTTGAAGAGCGATCCGGGCGGATACATCGACTGGATCGTGCGGTTCTGCATCGGATGATTCTTATTATTGACGATCTCGTTCCAGTCTTTTGAGGAAATCCCCTTGCTGAAGCGGTTCGGATCATAGCTCGGCCAGCTGGCCATCGCGAGGATCGCGCCGCTATTCGGATCGATGGCCACCGCGGAAGCCCCCGTCGGCATGACGCCGCCATGGACAAGCGTCTTCACCTGTGCTTCCATCGCATCCTCTGCCGCTTTCTGCAGATTCGCATCCAGCGTCAGGCGCACGCTGTTCCCCGTGACAGACGGCGTGCCGCCCACATAGCGGACAGGCTGGCCCGATGCATTGACTTCGACCGTCTTTGAGCCATTCTTGCCTTCGAGATAATTGTTATAGCGGCTCTCAAGGCCCGCACGGCCGATCAAGGTCGTGGTCGTATACGGATTTCCCTCCGCATCCCTGTCATCCGGCCCCGCTTCGCCGACATAGCCTAAGACCTGCGCCCCCGCATTGCCCAGCGGATATACGCGCAGCGGGTTCACTTCGATTTCTATGCCGGGGAATTCATCCTTCTTCTCTTCGATCTGCGTCGCGACATCGATGCCGACATCGTTTGCCAGATAGATCGCACCGAAGGCCAGCTTATTGTCTTCGATCTTTTTCTTGATATCGGAAGTCGGCACATGAAGAAGCTGCGACAGGCGGCTGAGCGCCTCATCCGACAGCGTATTTCCCTTGCGATCAACCGGCATAACAACGCTATATGCCGAGCGGGAGCCCGCAAGGATCAAGCCATTCCTGTCATACATGACACCACGCATCGCCTGCATGGGAAGATAGCGAATGCGGTTCCCATCCGCTTCTTCTTTATAGTACCCGCCCTGAATGACCTGCATATAGAAAAGACGCAGTCCCAAGACGAGCAGGAGGAAGATCGCCGCATAGATCATACGCGCATAGCGGGACTCCTCGGTATTTTTCAAAAGCCCACTGAGAATCGAGGGCACATGCTTATTCACCACTTCGGTTCTCCCTCCCGTTTCATGGCCCATAGCGGCCTGTGAAGAAAGAGCACGGCTGCTCCATTCATGAAGGTGGTGCTCATCACAAAGTACAGGATATAAGAAATCGAGAAGACATGGCTGCCGGCTGCCAAAAGCACTAGCCATGACAGCAGTGCATAAAGGAGCGAGGCCAGCGTCATCGCAAAAAGCGAAATATACCAGTGACGGTTGTAGCGCTTCCTCCCCAAAGCGAGATACAGCGCTGCGATCGCCAGGTATGGCAGGAGGTGCAGTCCGAAAAGATTTCCCGTCACAAGATCCGTAAGGAGCCCGCCCACAAGCGCAAGCGTCATCGCCGTCTTGTTGTCAAAGATCAATGTCGCAAGGACGATGACGACCAGCCACAGATCCGGCTGATGCAGCCCCGAGAAAAAGAATGGCATCACCGAGGACTGCACAAGAAAAACGAGAAAGCTCAAAAAAGCCAGTGCATAGCCACTCATTCCTTCTCACCTGCCTGATGTTTATTGGGATTCATCGGCGGTTCCTTCTTCGGCGGCTTCACCAGGATACTCTCTGGCGTCGCCCTCTGGATATGGTCTGTGATGATGAAGACCTCTTCCAGATGAGAGAAATCAGCCGCCGGAACAATGCGTGCCACCTGCGTGCCGCCGATGGAGTCGACATCCACCTGCTCGACGGTACCGATGACCATCCCCTTCGGATACACCCCGCCATAGCCGGATGCCACGATGGTATCCCCCTTGATGACATCAGCCTCACGCGGCAGATTCACGAAAGAGAGCTTGCCCGGCTCACTGCTGTTTCCGGAAACCATCGCCACCACGCGCGAGGCCGGACGCGCAACGATACCGCCCACCGATGTACGCGGATCCAGAAGGAGCTGCACACGTGCGGAATTCTCATACACTTCACTCACAAAGCCCACAAGCCCCGTCGGGACGATGACAGGCATATACTTCTGGATGCCGCTGTCACTGCCGCGGTCCACGACCAGCGTCTGTGTCCATCCCCCGTAGTCGCGAGTGATGACAGAAGCCCCCGTCAGGTGGTACTGTTTATAGCCCTGCTTGAACGAAAGGAGACTCTTCAGTCGGATATTCTCCGCAAGGATCTCGCTGTACTGAGCCTGCTCCGCGCGAAGACTTTCATTTTCCTTCCGAAGCGCATCCAGCTCGTTCCAGTTCTCCCACACGCCCGAAAGTAAGTCAAGCCCCTGTGTGAAAGAAAGCGCCGTCCTGCTCGCAGTATAGTTGAAAGGAGCTGCACCGATAGAGAGCGGCTGCGAAATGAAAGGGATGTACTCCCTATGCCGCCAGAACCAGCCGCACGCGCCCATGAAAACAAAGAGGGCGACCGCGGCGGCCATCTTTTTTCTGCCAAAGAAAATCACGATCAAGCGCCTCCGTAATATTTTTCACCGTTCTCGATGAGAAGCGGCAGATCCTTATACATGCCAAGAGCCTGATAGCAGCCCATAGCCAATACCTCCCCCGGCAGAGCCGGCACGAAGACCGGCATATGAAGCTCTCCGGCGAGCCAGTCCTTCAGCCCGTCCAGAAGCGCACTGCCGCCGGAAAGAAGCAGACCATTCTTCAGAAGATCGCCCGCCATCTCCGGCTTCGCCTCGCGAAGGACACGGCGGATGAGCTTCAGAACAGGCTGCAGGATACGCTGCATCACCGGTCTTAATTCCTCCGTGGAAAGCTCCACCACCACTTCCACGCCATCACGGATCCTGCGTCCGCGGATAGTGAATGTCGCCTGCCCATCTGCCGCTTTGAGAGAGATCACTTCACTCTTCAGCTTCTCCGCCTGATCCAGCCCGATCATGATCTGATACTTTTCCTGCAGATACTGGCAGATCCCCTTATCGATATGATGCCCGCCGAAAGGGATCCCCTCCTGCGTGACGATCCCTCCGCAGCTGTAAAGCCCCGCATCAGCGACATCACGCCCGATGACAAGAGAAAAAATCACAGACGGTGCCAGCATATCCTTCCCCGCCCCGATAGCCGCAGCCGCCGGCGAAGGAAGAAGGTACACATGCTGCGCGCCGGCGTGGATCAAAGCATCCACCAGTGCATGCCGCGTGACCGAGCTCGTCTCGCCCGGAATGGAGATCATCACCGTCGGACGCGACACCGCATGATGAAGCGATTTGCGGATAAAAAAACGAAGCATCGCCTTCGTCATATCATAATCAGCGATGACGCCATTCTGTACCGGCCACTCCAGAGAAATATTCTCCGGCGCCTTGTGGTAATGAATGAGCGCCTCCGTGCCAAAGCCCAGTACATGGCCGTCGATGTTATCCACCGCGACCGTACTCGCTTCAGCAAGGATCACTTTATTTTCCCGGTAGATACGGACTTGGGACGAGCCCATGTCCATACCGATCCAGTTCGATAGTCCTCGAAACATTTTCATGGTAAACCCTCACGATATATAAAGGCCGGTACAGAGCTCCCCACGGTCAAAGACCTGTGAGATAAAGCGAAAATCCGCGGCGCATCCTGAAGCGCAGCCCCTGTCTCTGTCCGATGTATTCAAATGAAACGTCTTATTATTATAGCATGTTTACCATGGAGAATACAGTAGAAAGAGACGGTTTGGAAGCACCATAGCCAAGGAAATATGCGATGCCGAGCCATCGGACTTAGATCAGTGATTTGCTGCTAAGACAAAGAAAAAGGCATGATAAAAAGCCGAGGCATACTGCCTCGGCTTTCTGACCTCCTCAAAGGTCGATTTCCCCCATGCATTACCCCACCTTCATGGGTGTAACTGGACGAATTATATTTTGTCCGATATGATCGGAAAAATTCTGGTGCGTCTAGAGGGATTCGAACTCTCGACACCTGGTTCCGGAGACCTTCAAATGAGAATGACAAATTATATGAAATTCAGCGAATCCGATACCATCGCATTTCCTTCCGTTCCTATGCCGCTCCATTCTCATTTAGTGGACTTTCGGGCCGCCAACTGCGCCCGACTTTGCGCCCAGCTATTTCTTTTCCTTCCCATACAGGCGCTCCATTCCGGTGCGCGTAACTAACCACGTGCGGCCGGACTTGCGGAACTCCTCACCCTCGATCAGACGCGGTGGTCTTCCCTGCGCTCCGGTGCAAAGCTGCTTCACGGACGACTGGGCAATCCCCCAGCGCTCTCCTGCCTCTGCGGTAGTCATGATGTCTGTGAATTCGTACTTCATGCGTGCCTCCTTACTTCGATAATGCCAACGCCAAATTGATGAGTGACAGAATGAATGCGATGATAGAAATGACGAATGCTAATTTTGTTTTATCCATGGCTTTCATGATATAATGGATAAAGAAGGAAGGTCGCCCCTCTTCTTGAGAGGCTTCCTCTTCTTTAGGGATTTCCTTAATCCCGGTTCAGCAGGCTGGCTACAAGGTTGATGATCGCTGTTGCAAGGTTAATCATCACGATTGCCCAGCTTGCTTTTTCTTTATCCATTTTCATGTATTCACCTCCTCTCTATGTTTCTATTATACTCTTTTTCGTCAATACCGTCAAGCAAGAACTTGCTTCTTTCTTCGATTTTATCGCACTTTTTGGCATTTTGCCAAAATAAAAAAGACGTCTTGATTTAACCATGTGCTAAATCAAGACGTCTTTTTCATTACTTTGCGGCTTCCTCTGCCGCCTCAAGCACCGCGCGTTCCCGTTCTGACAACTCCCAGCGCTTCGCCTTTTCTTTCTGCGCCTTGCGCGCTGCCTCCTGCGCCTTGCGCGCTGCCTCTTCTGGCACAATGTAGCCAGAACCAAAAATGTCTTTCCCTGCTTCGCGCTGCGCATCCATAGCACGAACAAATACGCCAATGTCTTCGCGGTATTCTATGCCGTATTTCGAAAACAGCGCCACAGTGCTCGATGTCATCACATTATCTGGATACGTATATACAGGCTTCGCTGGTGGTTTCTTTGCATTAACGTTGGCGGTGTTCGCCTCGTCCAGTAATCGATAGAGGTCGGGTGCGCTTCGAATCAACGGGCCTTTGGACGACACAAAGCTGGTACTTACCTTGGCACCGTTATCATACGTCAATGTCACCCCGACGCAAATACGGCTATGCGCCGGGCGGATACCGAGACACGTGAGGTGCGGCGCAAAAAGAAAATAGTCGATCCCACGATCTTCGTAGAATTTCACAACTTTCGTCATAACGGAGAATGGCGGATTATCAATGACCACACACCCCGCCGGATAGTCGAAATTTTCAAAGTCGCCTCCCGGCCAGAAGGGACGGACTACCGTCCGCCCCCCCCCAGTCCATTTCCTTGACTGCCCAGTCCTTTACGGCCTTATAAATCGCGTCCGGTGTGTAACAGTCATCCGTGGTTTTCTTCGGCTTGAACTTTTCGATAAACTCTTCATAAGTCTTAGACTTCGGCATGCGATCCCTCCTATTTCTTAATCCACGCATACAAAAGCCCGCCGGAAATAGCAATCCACAGATTGCGCTGGCGGGTCTTTACTTCAATTTTTCTTTTTGCCTCGTTCTCTAACTCGGTCAATAATTGATTGGCTCTCTCTAATGATTTCTGCGTCGCTTCGTTCAAGCTCTTGGACGCGGTCAGCTCTTTCTGCACCGTCTCTAATTGCTGATTGGCTTCGGTCAGCTGCGCCTGTTGCTCGGTCAAGAGCTGCTGCTTGGTCTCGTTGTTCTCCTTCAGCTGATGTAAGTTCGCTTCGAGTGTCGTCAGCTCGCTTTCCGATATCTGATACATCTCCTCTGCCTGCGAAGTAGAACCAGCCACCAGCCACAAGGAGCACACCAGCAACAATGGCCATAAGTTTCCCACGATTTTGCACATTAGCCCTCCTATTTTATCCTTTTATATACATAAGGCGCTCCGTTAATAGGAGTAGCCCCTTCAGAAAATATAATTTGCCCGCCGTATTGCGAGAGATATGCACCTGACACCCAAGTACCCCCGTAGAGCGAAGCAGGATCGATATTAGTGATAGACATAATGATACTGCCCACAGGGTATATGGATGTTTTACCCATGTATAAATCCGCTAGGTTCTTACCATTCTCCTTGAATACGGGAGCGGAAACAGTAGCAGGAAATGTTGTTGATTTGTCCACGCCCACGGAATAGATATTATCTGTAGCCATGAGATTATTGGCAGCGGTCCATACTCCAGCGCCGTACCCTCTAATTGCATAAATCATCTGTGATTTTGTCTCAAATCCTGTAGACAGTTCTGTTTTTCCTCTAGGCGGCACTGTCATAAATGTAAAACGATAATTCCAGGGTTGTGTTGTTTGTGACCGCTGACCACCAAACACATAGCTTACCTGCTTAATAGTATTAGGACCACTCCATCCTGTCATTCGTAGTCCACCATCATAGTGAATACGCCAATCGTCGGGATTGGCACCAGACGCCGCTTCTAATTTCACAGAAATAGCATTGTTACTACTGCTTACCCAAAACCAAAAATAGTCTAGCCGGCAATATCGCTCTGTTGATTTTACATAGTTTTTATTCCAGTATTTGTATTTGTCTGTTTCAGCTGTCCCTGACGGCACATCATACTTCATAGCGGTAAAAGTCACGCGAACACCGCACAATGTATTCATCTTTCCGCTAATTAGTGGCAATGCGATACCGCCATATTGTACGCCAGAAAAAGTATAAGCTTTGGTTGCATCAGAAACTCCTGCATCGGTCCATGTTTTGCCACCATCTATTGTTTTTTCTACGATGATTTGGTCAGCTGGCAGAAAAGCCAACTTATTGGCGCGGCAATGGTCTATGAGAGCTCTAGCCAGTGGAGGTACTTCATCATTCAAACCTGTTATAACACTAATGCTGGATTCTGGTACGCTGCCGGCAAAATATCCTTTATCATTGGTCAGCTGAGATACTTTGGTCGGTACATCGGATTTCTTGGCAAATTTCCCGTTCAGCTGCGTGCATAGTTTCCGGATAGCCCCCAGCAGCGAGTCCTTGTAAGTGCTCATGCTAGCACCTCACTTATACAATAGTTTCGTTGACGATGGCTGTAATTTCCTCATCCGTCGACAGTGGGAAGTTGTTAAGCTGCATATATTTCTTATCAGCATCAGCAGCTTTGATATAAGCAGACAAGTCAACCACGCCGGACAGATTATCCCATGCATTGCCATTCCAAACTACATTATCTCCGGCTTTGATTCCGTGAGACGCATCCGCCGCCACGACGTTGTATACATCGCCTACAGCATTCCCATTAACGGGGAGATCCGCATAGGTGTCCACACTCCCGCGGTACTTATAGACTGTGGTGATGTCTGCTTTTTTCGCATAAGTACGATCTACGTCCGCGCTCTTTGCATAGGCAGCAAGCGACTGATGCTGCGTCAGCGGGGTAATGGTATTAGCACCCAATGTAATGACACCGCCTACGATCTTGGCATCCGTGATACCATAGCCTTTCAGCGTGGTGGCTACATCTGCCTTTTTACCCAAAGCAGTATTCACATCGGTCGTCTTTGCGTAGGGAGACAGGTCCACTTTACCCTGAATAGCGGAAATCGTACCGTCTTCGGAAATAGTCACATTATTGCCCGCCTTGACACCACCGATGGTGCTTGCTGTCGGTGCCGGGAGGACGTAGTTATTCGCTCCTGCTGCTACGCCTGCGAGCTTTGCTTTTTCTGCGGCAGTATAATCATTGGTAGAAAGGCCTTTCCCGGCTTCCTTCCTGACAAAAAGGCTATTCAGCTTTGCAATCAAAGCGGTCATAGCAGCAGCAAAATTGGATTTTCTCAGAATTTTATCAATAGCAGCCATATTATTCTTCTCCTTTTAGTAGATTATCAAAAATATCATCAATGACAGCCACGCATTCCGCATCGGTTGCATAATCTGCCACGAAATCGCCAGTATCAGCCGGAGTCAACACGCCAGTTAAAACTCCTACGGCAGACAGGACTCCTGTAAGTGTTGCATTATCACTCATCAGAAAGTCACCTCTTCTGTTAGTTTCAGCATGTGTGGTGGAATCACAGTCGCGACAAATCCATCAGGTCGGCGCAATTCGACATCATAGTAGTATGTGCCATACGCCAGATTATCTGTCTCTCTAGGGACAATGGTGATGCAATTATTAGCAACCGCTTTTTGGATAACGATTTCTTCATCATTTGGGGATCTTTTTACTGTAAAAAGCACCTGATCATCCGGAGTGATTTCGTAGTCAGTACCGTCTTGATTTTTGATTTGCAGTCTGAAAGTAGCAGTATCTCCTCTTGTCAGACTAATTCCATTGTTGACCACTTTCAACACAATATCACCTCATCAGTACCATTCACTTAAATCATATTTCCGCCCATCAATTTCAAAAGAATCAGTATATTGCCAACCAGCAAGGATTCTGTTCGGGAAATAATCATGGAAATCACATGCACCGGCATATTGGGCAATCCATACGGGTACATAATCAGCTAGATCATCAAGATTCATGCAGTCTGTGATAGTAGACAGACTTGCATAGATTCCGGCAGAATAACCCGCTGCATTGCATTCTGAAATAAAAGCACTGCAGATAGCCGTCACATCATCTCTACCCTGTCCAATGACCTCAGGGGCTTCCACATCAAACCAAATCCCTAACGGCGGTGTACCGTACCCCAATGCATTCAGCGCCTCGATCACTCGATTTGCTTCTTCTCTTGCTCGCTCGGTAGTTTGTGCGTGCGCGTAGCAATAGACGCCCCACGGCAATCCCCTAGCCTCCGCACCGGCGATATGTTTTCCGTGCAGTTGAGTCAGGCTTCTGCCCTCGGAAATCTTCACAATCGCACCACCAACGCCCGCATCGACGAGATGGGACCAGTTGATGTGATCATTCCAGTCGCTTAAATCTGTTACCAGCATTCGTCATCCTCCTTTTTCCAACGTCCCTTTATCCAATCCCCTACGGTAAACAAAAAGGCTGCCACGTAAATAACAATCCATTCTTTTAATTTCATGTTGGACTCCTCTTTTTAATTACTGCAGCTAAATTATGGACCATAGACACGCCAGCATCGTCCAGGTTTTCCACGATGCTGAGAAGCTCAGTGGATGCCAGGTAGGCAATCACGATCTGTGCAAAATTGACATGACCCACAAGGATATCGGCTAGACCGCCAGCAATCACCAAAAACATATAAGCAAAGATTTTCCCTGCAAACTGCGTTTTCATTTCATGGCTATTGATGATACGAGCCCGATGTGCTGCTGGAATGCCTCGGATGGAATCAACCAGCGAGGGCTTTTCCATATTGTTCTCAATCAGCCAGTGATAGGACAGGGCAATAAATTTGGCGAACAAGTCAAGAGCCACCAACACTGCGAATGCGGTAAAAAGCATGATGTGCTTCGACATGGCGATGAGTAAAATCCCCATAAGAATTTTGTAGGGCCAACCGTCCGGGATGCTGCAAATCGCACGATCGGCGGAATTGTAAATTTGAATGAAGATTTCAGTCATGTTTTATCCTCCGCATCTTTCTTTTCTTCCGTTTCATCTTTGGGTGTCAGCGGCTTCGATCTGATACATTTCGCATTAGTGCAAAGCCCCGTTTTCTCGTCCATCTTCTTGTGACATAAAAAGCACCGTTCCATTTTAGATTGCTCCTCTCTTTTCTGTATATTCCGCAACCAGTTCTTCTCTTTCAGCTTTGAGGTCATTGTAGTAGTCCTCATCTTCTACGGCTTTTGCTTTCGCCATTCCTGTTTCGATATCACTGATTTTTCTAGCATATTCAGAATCAAGTGCCGTCAGTTCGGCTTCTCGCTTTTCTTCTTCCGTCGGTTCTGGCCTATTCTGATATTCACCATCTTTATACAGCAAATCGCCCTGAAGGGCTTTGTTATAGGTCAAAGCATCCTGCACGACATGGGTTTTATCCGGATATTCTGCCTCCGCTTTGGCTTGCAATTCTTCCACCGTGTCACCATGTACACCGGTCACATAAGAGGTTACTCTTTCGCCTGTTGCGTCATAGATAGACAAATAGGTAAGCGCGGGGTTGGCGATTGAAACTTCCATCGCATTATCTCCTTACATTAAAATAACCTCCATCAATATGATTGGAGGTCTAAAAAATGAAAAATCCAAATGGATATGGTTGTATTAAATTATTAAGTGGTTCACGGCGGCGGCCGTATTGCTTTGTTGTGTCTCAGCAAGGCAAACAAAAAGTAATGGGCTACTTTGCCACCCGCCTGGAAGCTATGACGTACCAAGTCGATTACAATCGATCTCATGGGCTCCACCGCCTTTCGGACAATAAAATGACATTTGCAGAGTTATACGCTCGCTGGTTACCCAAACATATCGAATACAGCAGCATATCTGATAGCACCATACACGGATATGAAAGTGCATATAAGCACTGTAGGCTTTTGTATGACTTGCCGGTCGCTGATATCAAATACAGTCATCTGCAGACCGTTATCGATGAAATGGGTAGGCTCTCCTACGCCAGCAAGAAGAAAGTACGCAATCTGCTATCTCTCCTGTTTGCTTATGCTCGCAAAATGGAATACACGTCTCACGATTTTACCGGACTCATCCGCATCGGCAAAAACAAGCCGGTTAATCCCCACCAAGCCATGAGCAAGCAGGCAATCAACCGGCTTTGGAAGCTAGCTGATAATCACAATGTTGATATTGTGCTGATACTCATTTATACCGGCATGCGAACCTGTGAGCTACGGAATCTCAAAAAATCCGATATCAACCGTAGACAGAAATATATCCGCATCACAAAATCAAAGACTGAAGCCGGAAAACGAATCATCCCTATCGCTAGTAAGATATGGCCTCTCGTAGAAGCTCGATACTCTTTACCGGGCGATTACCTGTTATGTGATGAGTACGACAATCCCTATAGCTATAGCCGCCTATCCCGCTTATTTAGCCGTGTCATGAAGCTAATTCACGGGGAGAAATACAAACCGCATGATACTCGTCATACCTGTGCTACATGGCTAGATAATGCCGAAGTGAATGACAATGCCCGGAAAATGATCCTTGGCCACGCTCGACATGATGTGACTAACGGAGTATACACTCACAAGAACCTAAGACAACTACGTAAAGCCATCGAAAAGATTTGATACTAACCTGCTACTAACTGGATATTTGCACCATTTGAAAAGTACCACGAATACAAGTTGTATCGTGATACTTTTTTGTTGCTAGGATTTTTATCGATTTAACTACTTTTTACAATGTAGTAATTTGGGAATATCAGATTTTATCGAGTGATATGGGATCGTCGGAAAGCGTAAATCTACAGGGTGTAACTGGTATAGGTACTGTTAAATGGCCAATTGCATTCCCGACCAAATGCATGTCTGCAGTTGCATCTTTATCAAGTCCAAATCCAAATAACGATTTTTGGAGTTCCAATTTGTATCTCGAAATTACGGCCACAACTTCTACTGGTGGTACACAAAGAATGTATACCTACCGGCATATAGGTATTGGCTATTAGACAGGGTGGAATTTTCAAAGAACCAAGTATTAATAATCCAACAGCTAAGGTCAGTTTTTCTATAC
>JAJWRZ010000037.1:0-14665 GCA_021633965.1 Dialister sp. | reverse complement strand
CTATGTATAAAAATCCATATGAAATCCGACTCTGCGATTTAATCAGCGTTTCCTTAAATAAAAGGGTGTGAAGCGCCACTCCGCTTAGCCTTCCTCTGAGGGAAGGGGGATCGCTCGTGCCAAGCCGACAGCCAATAACAAATAACCAAAAGAGGTCTGATGCTATGATACAAAGAAATGGGGATGAAAGAGCGGAGCGGCGTTTCCGTATCGCGCTCTTTGGGGTGCTGCTGTTCGTGCTGGTGGGCGTGCACTTCGTAGATCCGTCTTTCTATCCGACGATCTACCAGCTCTCCATGGACGGGGACCTCAAAGGTACCATTGCCTACCTCAAGACCTTCGGCGTATATGCGGCCTTTATGAGTTTTTTCATCGATGTCGTGATCAATGTGGTCGGATTCCTCCCTTCCATCTTCATTTCGACCGCGAATGGGCTCATCTTCGGTCTCTTCTGGGGGACGATCATTTCCTGGCTGGCAGAAACGGTGGGCGTCATCATCTCCTTCTACATGATGCGTACACTCTTCCGCGGGATGGCGAAGCATGTGATTGCGCAGAGCAAGATGCTGACGAAGCTCGACTCCTATGATTCCTGGCAGGCGATGGCGATCGCGCGCGCGATCCCCTATATGCCGAATGGCCTCGTTACAGCGGTGGGCGCTCTTTCGAATATGTCCTTTTACCACTACGCGCTGGGCTGTCTCATCGGGAAATTTCCCTCTGTGGCTCTCGAAGTCATTCTGGGGCATGATGTGGTGAACTTCGGTGATAATTCGCTGCGCCTGACGATCATTATCATCGCTGTCGCTGTCATTTACGGCGGCATTTGGTGGTATACGAAAAAAAGTAAGAAGTGATCAGCATTCACGATTGATCAAAAAAGCCATGTCTGCATGAGCAGACATGGCTTTTTCGTGCATGGCATGAGAGAACAAGCGGTGTATCCTGATTTTCCGCCGGTCACTCATTTCCTACGATATAGGGGATGGCGTCGATGTCGTTGACCGGCATGAGATGAGCGCCGGCAGCGTGGATCTCGCGCAGGGCGGTGACGATCTCTTTGGAGATCGCAAGACCGGTCTCGCGGCCGCCTGTTTCCATCTGCGAAAGGACTTTCTTCGGGATAGTGATGCCCGGGACCTTGTCATTCAGATAGTTCGCCATCTTGAAGCTTTTCAGCGGGACGATGCCGAAGAGGATGGGAAGCTCCAGGTCTTTGGCACAGGCGAGGAAGTCTTCTGCCTGCTTGATGTCATAGATCGGCTGGGTCTGGATGAACTGAGCTCCCGCTTTTTTCTTGCCCTCCAATCGTTTGATCTCTGCATCGAGGTCATCGGTGCCGGGATTTCCTGTGGTACCGATGTAAAAATCTGTAGCCGCGCCAAGGTCATGCCCTTCGATATCGTGACCGCTGTTCAGGCAGCTGGCGATCTGGATAAGGCCGGTGGAGTCGATTTCAAAGACTCCTTTGGCATTCGGATGGTCACCGATCTTGGGCGGATCACCGGTGAGGGTGAGGATGTTATGCACGCCGAGTGCCGCTGCTCCCAGAAGTTCCGCCTGAAGGCCGATGACATTTCTGTCGCGGCAGGTCAGATGGAAGATGGACTCGACTTGGTACTTCTGCTGGATGATGCAGGAGAGGGCGATCGGGCTCATACGCATTTTTGCCATGGGGCAGTCGGCGATATTGACTGCGTCGACGTAGGGAGCGACTTTCTGCGCCTGCTCTTCCGTGATGGCGGAGGAGGCGCTCTTCGGCGGATCCAGCTCGGTCGTGATGGTGAAGATGTGATTCTGGTTTTTCTCTTTTAATGTGGACATAGGGGACTCCTTTCGGAAAATTGGCAGCTAGGGATTAGGGATCAGATGCCACGAGTGACTAGGCACTGAAATGTCAGCTCATGGCACCACTATTTTGCATGTCTCATGCAAGCGCGGCTTTCATACACGATCATGGGACGGCACGCTCAGCGGGCTGGCCCTCCGACTATTTCTCCATCATCCGATCGGCTTCTTTGATGGCGGCGATGCCGTCTTTGCAGTAGGCATCAGCGCCGATGGAGGCGGCGTAGTCTTTCGTGACGACGGCGCCTCCTGTCAGGATGGAGACGGCGGGGCATTTTTCCTTGACGAGGGAAACGGTCTTTTCGAGCTCCGGAAGGGTGGTGGTCATGAGGGAGCAGAGGCCGACGAGATCCGCGTGGTGTTCTTCGATGGCGGAGAGGAAGGCTTCGGGGGCGACGTCCTTGCCGAGATCGATGACGCGGTAGCCGCTGTTTTCAAGAAGGGCAGAGACGATATTCTTGCCGAGGTCGTGGATATCGCCCTGCACGGTGCCAAGGATCAGTGTACCTTTGGCAGCCGTGGCGGCTTCGGGGAGCATTTCCTTGATGACCTTGAAGGCGGCCTGCATGGCTTCGGCGCTCATCATGACCTGCGGGAGGAAGACTTTCCCGGCGCCGTATCCGTCACCGATCTCGGTCATGGCGGCGGTGAGACCGCTCTGGATGATCTCTTCCGATGAGAGCCCGGCTTCGATGGCACGCTTTACCGCACTCGCCGCTTCTTCCTTTTCCCCCTGTTTCACGGCGGCCTTTACCTGGGCAAGCGGCGGGAGGTCTTGCACAGGCGTGGCTGCATCTGCTGCGGCCGGGGCATCCTGTGCTTCCTGAATGAAGTGCAGGGCGCCTTTGTCAAAGCCAAGGAGCAACTTGGCATTGGTGAAGGCATCCTTCACGCCCTGATCGAGCGGATTCACGATGGGGGCATTCATGCCGCAGGCGAGTGCCATGGTGAGGAAGGCTGCATTGATGCGGGGGCGGCAGGGGAGGCCGAAGGAAACATTGCTCGTCCCCATGACGCAGGGGAAGCCGAATTCTTTTTTGTACAGCTTGATGGTACGCAGGGTCTCGCTCGCGCCTCTGTCTCCGGAGCCGACGGTGAGGACAAGTGGGTCAAGGAGAAGGTCTTCTTTACGGAGGCCGGCAGCGAGGGCTTTTTTCTCGAGACAGCGAATGATGCGGACGCGTTCTTCGGCGGTCTCGGGCAGATTTCCCTTCTCGATCGGAAGGAGCAGGAGAGCGGCGCCGTAGGTCTTGGCAAGATGGAGCATCGCGTCTAAGCGTTCTTCGTTCTCTGCATTGGCTGAATTGATGAGCGGGCGGCCCGGATACAGCTTCAGGGCTTTTTCCAGGACCTTCGGGTCGGTGCTGTCGATGGAGAAGGGGACGGGGCAGAGCATGGAGAGCTGGGAGATCGCCGTCTCCATGAGAGCGACCTGGTCTACCCCGGGGACGCCCATATTCACGTCGAGGATGTCAGCGCCCGCATCGACTTCCGCGAGGGCTTCTTTCTTGACGGAGGTGAAGCTGCCCGCCTTCAGGTCTTCTCTCATCTTCTTGCGGCCGGTCGGATTGATGCGTTCGCCGATCTTGACGGGGGCATAGTCATCGCCGATGAAGACGGTCTGTGTCCGCGAGGTGAGTGCAGTGAAGGGCGGGATCTTTTCTTTCGGAGAGATCGTCACATCGCTGAGTGCGAGGACTTCTTCACGGATATGATCCGGCGTCGTGCCGCAGCAGCCGCCGAGGAAGGATACGCCGGCCTTGGCAAATTCCGGTGCCCAGCTGCCGAAGTCTTTCGGCGTGAGTGGGAAATGTGTCTCGCCATTTTCCAGCACCGGCATGCCGGCATTCGGCTGGATGATGATGGGCTTATTCGTGTAAGGGACCATCTGCTTCGCGGCTTCCAGCAGCTTTTCCGGGCCGACGGAGCAGTTCGCACCGATGACGTCTGCGCCCATGGCATCCAGGAGGATGACAGCGGCTTTCGGGTCGGTGCCGGTGATGGTGCGTCCGTCTTCTGCATAGGTCATCTGGCAGATGACAGGAAGGTCGCAGGCCGTCTTGGCAGCGATGAGGGCGGCCTTCATCTCCTGAATGTCGATGATGGTCTCGATGATGAGCGAGTCTGCTCCCGCATTGGCAAGGGCTTTTGCCAGACGGTAGTAGTTCTCGCAGGTCTCATCGAAGGAAAGATCGCCCAAGGGGGAGAGAAATTTCCCTGTCGGACCCATATCACCGGCGATCTTTACACGATTTCCGCAGGATGTACGCACATTTCGCACAGCGGCTTCACAGATGGCTTCCACCTTATCCGCAAGATCATAGTCTGCGAGCTTGATGGGGGAGGTACCGAAGGTATTCGTCGTGATATAGTTACTTCCAGCGTCTGTGTATTCCTTATGGATGCGCTGTACAATGTCCGGGTGGGTGATATTGTAGTAGTCTGGGCAGTCTCCTGTCGAGAGACCGTAGCGCTGCAGCATGGTGCCCATGCCGCCGTCAAAAAAAATCATAGTGGTTCTCCTTTTTATTATTGTATTATATATTTCATTATTATAGCGTAGGGGGGAAAGAAGTGGCTAGGGATTTGGATTCGCGGTTCAGGGGGCGCAAAAAATGATGAAGCGCCGCTTTCTGTTTTCACACATGCGTCGTTTATCGGACTGCAAGAAAGATTTCTCGCTTCGCTCGAAATGACGATACGAGAGAGTCTGATGCCTCCCAGTCACCAGTCACCTATATGATAGATTCCGAAATGGACAGCTCATGAGTCCGCACGCCCGGCATTTCGCCGGAGCGGGACGGGCGCTGCATTGAGAGATGCCGATGATGGCAGAGACGGACTTCCTCGGGAAAAGCATGGCGTGGTCGGTCACATGGATACCGATCGTTTCTGCACCGATCGCGCGGCAGAAATCAGGCTGCTGCGTGACAGGCCAGTCCCCGTAGCCGGGGGAGAAGCGCCAGACTGTATGCTGTCCGCTTCGCGCGGCCTCTCTTTGGATCAGGGCATCGACCTGATCGGCGAGGTGCTCGACGGCAGCGGTCGCGGCGGCATCGAGGAGAAGCCCCTGCAGGTACTCACCGTTCTTAAAGTGATCGCCGGATGCCTTCTCGATTTCTTCGCCCACCGTGACAGCGAGTACGCCGACGGACCAGGCATGGGAAAGGTGCCTCAAGATCGAGCGGCCGGTGAGGGTCAGCGGATGCGCTCCGCCGATCGTCCCGTTTTCCGGGTCGTAGGGGAGGATCTGCCAGATGCCTCTCGGCTCGGCGAGGGCAAGCGCTTCCCTGATGGCGCTGTCGATGGCGTCTTGGGGAAATTTCTTCACCTTCGGAGAGAGTCCCGCATAGCGCATCATTTCTTTTTGATCGATCTGGAACAATGTTCCGTTGAATAGTGGCATAGGGTCTCCTTTGGACATATGAAAAACGGAAAAAGCAATAAAAAAATCCTTCATCCCTCTAGGGACGAAAGATTCGTGGTACCACCCAATTTCACTCATGCATCACTGCACGGGTCTTCACAGGTACGCCGGCAAAGCCTTGATACCCTCGCGCTGTATCGGGCGTCCCCGGGATGCTTCATGATTCAGCCTTCCTGGCTCGGAGTCCATCTTCTGCAGATATCTCAATGCTTCTTTTCACCAACCGAAGCTCTCTTTGAATGCCGTCTCTGCGTACTCTTCTCTTCATTGCCACTGTGTAATTGTATGTAACTATAGCATATGAGCGGGGGAGTGTCAAATGGGTGGGAAGGCATTTTTTAGGACGCTTTGTCCTTGGATTTCCGCTTTTTACCATTCTGCTCTTGCTTTTTTTCATACGTGCATTAGAATTTAAAGAAAAGCTTTTTATATACGAGGTCTAACTATGAAAATATCCAATTCTTCTCTTTCCATCCGAAGCAAGATGACGCTCATCCTGGATACGGGGCAGCTGATGATGGAGAGTGGTGCAGGGAGCAAGCGTATCGTGCGTGACATGCTCCGCACGGCGGCCTGCCTTGGCATCTATTGGGAAGATGTACAGATCCATATCACATACTCTACCATCATGATCAATGTCGATGATGGGGAAAAGGCATATACGATGTTCCGCAAATGCTACCGCCATGGCATCAATATGACGGCTCTTCTGCAGACGAGTGAGGCCAGCTGGGAAGCACTGTATAAAAACGAATCCTATGATAATTTCCGCCTTCGCCTGAATTATATCAGGCAGAATTTTAGAAATCGCATTTATCCGGAGTGGATGGTCATTCTGGCCATCGGACTGGCATCAGCGGCATTCTGTCTGATTTTCGGCGGTCATGCTGTCGATGCACTCTTCACCATGCTGGCGGCGATGGTGGGAGCTGTGGTGAAGTATGGCTGCAACCGTCTTGAGGTGAATGGGTATGTCACCATTGCCATCTCCGCTTTCTTTGCGACGCTCACGGCCTATGGGACGATGTATCTTCCCGGGGCGACGAATCCATTTCTTCCTGTGGTGGCCTCGGCGCTCACCTTGATCCCCGGCGTGCCACTCATCAATGGGGTCGATGATTTTCTGAACAGCTACTTGACATCCGGGATGACGCGATTCACGCACACGGTCCTCATCATGCTGGCGATGACCTTTGGGATCGCAGGCGCTGTCAGTCTGACGAATGTCCCCAGCTTCACCGAAGTACCGATCGCGCCGGAGCGTTTGTACATCATGCAGGCACTGGCAGCCGCTATGGCAGCGTTGGGGTTTTCTATCATGTTCAATGTGCCGAAGCGCTATATCATCGCAGCCTGCCTCGGAGCCGTCCTCACGGTGGATACGAGAAATATTCTGATGGTCTCCTTCCATATGGGGATGGCGAGTGCCTCCTTCCTCGGAGCCGCGCTGCTCTCCGTCTTTTATTTTGCGGTCTCCCGCTACTTCCATGCCCCTGTCTTTGTGGTCACGATACCGGCGATCATTCCGCTGATCCCGGGCGTGCTGCTCTATCGTTTCCTGTTTGCCATCATTGATATCGGACAGATCGATCTGATCGAGCTGCTGACGGCTTTCAAAACAGGTGTCGAGGCGATGCTTATCATTCTGGGGCTCTCTCTTGGTGCGACTCTCCCGGATGCGATCGCGCATCAGTACATCGAGCGATCGAAGCGGAAAAATCTGGAGAAGCTCCTTAAGCGAAGAGATGGCATAGAAGCGGATATCCGGAAAGCAGCGGATCTGGACAAGGCGAGCGGAAGAGGGTAATCATGAGAAATGAGAAATGCGAAATTAGAAATGAGAAATGGTGGTGCGGCGCATAAGAATATAGAAGCGCCGCGGAATATAGATCGTGGCGCTGCCATGAGCTGACATTTCAGTCCCCAGTCCCTAGTCACTAGTCACTAGTCACTCGGCACCACTAATCCCTAATCCCTAGCCACTAGCCACTAATTCCCGCCCGATTTCCCAAAATCAATTTGACACCAATTCTTCTCCGTGCTATAGTAAGTTAAACAAAGAAAGCCTTGGAACAGGAAGAGTAGGATAGTGATGGCGCTTCAGGGAGCCGGCGGAGAGTGCAAGTCCGGTGCGACAGCTATGTGAATGGGCCTGGGAGGCGCAGCCTGAGCCGAAAGGGGTAGGAGCTGCCGGAGATCGCCGTTACCGATGATGAGCTGGACCTTGTGTCAAGTAGGGTGGTACCGCGGAATGTGATCCTTTCGTCCCTTTGCTGGAAAGCAGAGGAATGAAGGGATTTTTTATTGGATGAATACGATCCTGTAAAGGGGGATATGAAATGGAACAAGTGAAAGATGTATCGAAGCTTGTCTTTGTCAAGGCGCGGGGTGGGCGTTTCCGCTGGCTGACGATTTCCACACTGATGCTGGCGATCGGGATGCTGCTGCATCTGGTCTCGCCATCGGTGGCAGGCTTCACGCCGAACTGGATGATCGCGACCTATGTGGTAGCGATCCTTCTGACGAAGCCGACATACAAGCAGTGCCTTGGCATCTGCATGGTCGCAGCGCTGATGGAAGTCTTCACCAGTAAGTCGGCTTTTCCGTATGGCGACTTTGCTTCGGAATTCTTCGGTGCCTATGTGGCAGGTTTCTTCGCACACAGCGTACCGCCGATCCGGATCGGGAAATTTTCCCTCCGTCCTGCCATCGCAGGCTTCGTGACGACGATCGTCTCCGGCTTCACCTTTGTTTCCATCCTGACGCTCGTCATGGGGATCCCGATGAAGGTGTATCTCTACGGAATGCTCCCGATGGTGGCCCTGGTCGGCGTAGGCAATGGGATCATCACTCCATTCCTCTACTTCCCGGCACTGCGTCTCTTCAAGTCCATGCACTACATGGCTGAGTCAGATACCGTAGACAGTGACCACTCCGGTCTGTCTCTTAGGCAGTCCGAAGAAGGTGTCATCAGCGTAGAGCATCTCACCTACACCTATCCTTTTGCCAAAGAGCCGGCATTGAAAGATGTGTCTCTTGCGGTGCGTAAGGGGGACTTCGTCATCGTGACGGGACCGAACGGGGCAGGGAAGACGACGCTCCTCATGTCGATGGCGGGGGCGATCCCGCACTACTACGGTGGTACGATGCAAGGCATGGTCTTCACGGACGGCAAAGCCGTGACACAGCACAATATCGCCGACCTGGCATCCTCCATCGGTGTCATCCTTTCCGACTACAAGGCGCAGATCGTCACGCTGACGGTGGGCGAGGAAATGGCATTTACGCTTGAAAACCATGGTTTTCCCCCGGAAGAGATCCGCCGCCGCTCGAAAGAAGCACTTGCGAAAGTCCATCTCGAAGGTCTTGAGGACCGCAAGGTGACGACTCTCTCCGGCGGTCAGTGCCAGCGCCTCGTCGTCGCAGCCGTCCTTGCCGAAGAGCCGGACGTACTGGTCTTCGATGAACCGACATCTGCACTCGATCCGGAAGGCATCCGCGAATTCTATGAAATGGTCGGCGAGCTGAACGAGAAGGAAGGCCTCACGGTCATCGTGGCAGAGCACCATCTCGAAGCCGCGCTCCCTTATGCGAAGAAATTCGTCCTCATGAATCATGGTGAAATCATCGTAAGTGGCACGCCGGAAGAAGTGATGCGCCGCATGTATACCGAACATATTTATGAAGAAGCCATCCCGGATATGTACAAGGCACAGCTCGAACTCGAGCAGGTGGGGATGACCTTCGAGAAGCCATTCCTGAATCTGGCCGATGCAGAAACCTCGGTCATTCATTCCTTTGCGAAAGGAGGAGAGAAAGATGCTTGAGCTGTCTCATGTGACCTTCCGCTATGCGGAAGGGCTGCCGGACGTATTGAAAGACATTTCCCTCTCCTTTGACAAGGGAGAATTCGTCGCCATCACAGGGCGAAACGGCTGCGGCAAGACGACTGTGACCCGCCTCCTGACGGGACTTGAGAAAGCAGCTTCGGGTCAGATCCTCTATCATGGGAAAGATGTGACTCGCGAAGAACCATCTGAGCGCAGCCGCTTTATCGGCTACGTCTTCCAGCAGCCGGATCGGCAGATGTTCATGCCGACAGTCCGAGAGGAGATCGCTTTCGGCCCCTATCAGCAGGGGAAACGTGGCGCGGAGCTCGAGGAGGCTGTAGCGCGCGCCATGCAGGATACTGATACCGAAGCCCTCGCCGAGGAATATCCGCGCATCCTCTCTCGCGGCGACCAGCAGCGAGTCGCCATCGCTTCGGCACTGGCGATGGATACCGAGTACCTCGTACTCGATGAACCGACGAGCGGACAGGACGGACGAGAAAAACAGCGCCTGATGAAACTCATGGAAAGTCTGCAGGAGAAGGGCATCACCATCATCCTCGTCACCCATGACATGGATATCGTCGCGAAAGACTGCACCCGCGTCATCGTCATTGCAGAGCATGAGATCGCCTTCGACGGTCATCCCTCTGAGCTTTTCTCTGCGGAGAACCGTCCGGAAGACTGGGGACTGGCTTATCCGCCGGCCGTCCGTCTGGGGCGCAAGCTCCCCGGCAGTCCCTACTGTAAGGATATGAATGCATTCTGCCGTGCTTTTTATGAACTGAAAGGAGGAACAATAGAATGAGAAATCTGGTACCTTTGACCAAAATCCTTCTCACCTTCGGGACGGCCGTCTGGGCGATCGTCCTCTCCGAGCCGACGAGCCTTGCTGCGCTCTGCGTCCTTGAGCTTCTGATCCTCCTCGTGTCCGGCGAACTCATCAAGAACCTGAAAGCCCTCCTTGCCCTTGTCATCTTTGCGGCTATGCTGGGCGTCATCGAGTACATCGGCGGCGGCAGCGTGAAGGAATGCAACGTCGCAGCCCTGCGTATGCTGGGGATGACGATCATTTTCATCTACCTTCTTGGGACAGTGAAGCTGCAGGACCTCACCGCCTCCATGGTGCGCCAGCTGAAAGTACCGTATGAATACGCCTTCATGTTCACCGCCGGTCTTCGCTTCATCCCGGACTTTATCGAAGAAAACAAAGCGGTCTCCGAAGCGCAGGCCTGCCGCGGCCTCGCTGTGAAAGGAAATTTCTTCAAACAGGTGAAGCGCTACATGTCCATCGTCCGCCCGCTCATGCTCCGTTCGCTCGGACGCAGTGAGACCATGGCACTCTCACTCGAGCTCCGCGGCTTCGGCGGCTCGAAACGTACCTTCATGGAAAGCGTCGCACCGAAAGGGAAAGACTTCGCTGTCATGGCACTGACGGTTCTCCTTACCGCTTTTGTCGTGTATGGACGTGTGAAATTGGGACTGTAGTGTAGCTGGTGACTGGTGACTAGTGACTAGGGATTAGGGATTAGGGATTAGGAAATAGCCCTTCGGGGAGAGGTGGCAGTCGCGGAGGTTGACCTTCGCAGAAAACAAAAAAGAGCGTCTAAGCGCTCTTTTTTTGATGGCATCAGATGATATTCAGCTTTCTCATCAGTGCGTCTTGCAGCACCTGACTGAAATTCACGTGGGCATTGACCGCTCTCTGATTTAGCCAGACAGGAAGTGTGAGAGTCTTGTTCATGGATTTCCCCAGGTCGGAGGGGTTGATATCGGAGCGAACCAGCGCCAGATAGGCGCCTTTGGGGAGAACGACAGCAGAGGGATCAGAGGCGTGGGCAATGGGAAGGCCAAGGTCGATTCTCGCAAGAATATAGCCCGTGAGAGCTTCTTCCGCATTTGTCAGCACCGCTTCCTGTGTATTTCCATCTGTCAGGCATCCTGGCAGATCCGGGAAGGTTGCGTAAAATCCTTCTTTGTCCTGCTCAATGATAGCGGGATATACGATTCTCATAGGCACCTCCTATAGTTTGACTCCATCGATTGGACCTGTACCAGCCAATATGTTTTTTAGCGTTTTCCGGGGCAGGTCTTCGCGATGACAGGGGACAACGACGGTCTGGGATCCTTTACGCATAATGTAATGGCTTCCTGTTACACGTACGCAAGTCCAGCCCAGACGGTTCAGAATCTTGATCAATTCTTTTCCTGATATTGGCATGGAAACCTCCTTCATTTCTATCTATAGTTTACACACATGTACACGTGTTGTCAATGCACCTATATCTCTGCCGTGTGCAAATAGTGTATCATACGCCCTTCCACCATATGTTATAATAATACCGATAATTACGTATAAGTCACGTCTACGGGGCGGGGGCGATTTCTACGAATGACATCCACCGCCTACTTTCCCAAAAAACTAAGGAGAACCCATGGATACAGAGCACATCAGAAATTTTTCCATCATCGCCCACATCGACCACGGCAAGTCCACACTGGCAGACCGCCTGATCGAGATCACCGGGACCGTGCAGAAGCGCGACATGGAGGCGCAGATCTTAGACACGATGGAGCTCGAGCGTGAGCGCGGCATCACCATCAAAGAACAGTCGGTGCGCCTGAACTACACGTATGAGGACGGCGAAACCTACGAACTGAACCTCATCGATACCCCAGGGCATGTCGATTTCAACTATGAAGTCTCGCGTTCCCTTTCTGCCTGCGAAGGCGCGATCCTCATCATTGATGCGACGCAGGGCGTCCAGGCGCAGACGCTTGCCAATGTATATCTCGCGCTCGACCATGATCTGGAAATCATCCCTGTCATCAACAAAGTCGACCTCCCGAGCGCGGATGTGGAACGCGTGAAGACGGAAGTCGAGAACGTCATCGGCCTTGACATGTCGGAGGCCATCCCCGTCTCCGCCAAGACCGGGCAGAATGTCGAAGAAGTCTTGAAGCGTATCGTCGAACAGGTGCCGCCGCCGGAAGATCATTCGAAAGCGCCGCTGCGCTGCCTCATTTTTGACTCCATTTTCGACTCCTACAAGGGTGCCATCGCCTACGTCCGCGTGAAGGATGGAGAAATCCGTGCGGGGATGAATATCCGCATGATGGCCTCCGGCAAGGTCTACACCGTGACGGAAGTCGGCTATTTCTCGCCTTTCCCGAAGCCCTGCGACGTTTTGACCTGCGGCTCAGTCGGATATGTGGCAGCCAGCATCAAGAACGTCTCCGACTGCGAGGTAGGGGATACCATCACGACCGAAGAGGGCGGTGCCGCCGAAGCACTGCCGGGCTACCGCAAGGCACTTCCGATGGTTTTCTGCGGCCTTTACCCGATCGAGAGCAAGGACTATGACAACTTGAAAGTGGCTCTTGAAAAACTGCAGCTGAATGACGCGGCGCTCGAATACGTGCCGGAAACCTCTCAGGCACTGGGCTTCGGCTTCCGCTGCGGCTTCCTCGGACTGCTTCACATGGACGTCGTGCAGGAACGCCTTGAGCGTGAGTACCACCTGAAGCTCATCACCACCGCGCCTTCGGTCATTTATCACGTCTACAAGACCGACGGCACGATGGTACCGGTGGACAATCCGGCGGAGCTCCCTCCGATGACGAAGATCGAGCACATCGAAGAGCCGGTCGCAAAGGTAGAAATCCTCGTCCCCTCCGACATGGTGGGGAATGTCATGGAGCTCGTGCAGAACCGCCGCGGCGTCTTCCAGACGATGACCTACCTTGATGAGACACGCGTCGATCTTTCCTATACCATCCCGCTCTCGGAAATCATCTTCGACTTCTTCGACAAGCTGAAATCCTCCACCAAAGGCTACGCCTCCCTCGACTACCAGCTCTCCGGCTATCAGAAGACCGATGCCGTGAAGCTCGACATCCTTCTGAATGGTGATCTCATCGATGCCCTCTCCATCATCGTCCATCGAAGCAACGCCGCAGCCCGCGGCCGCGCTCTCGCGCAGAAACTGAAAGACATCATCCCGCGCCAGCAGTTCGAGGTGCCGATCCAGGCGGCTGTCGGGAGCAAGATCATCGCCCGAGAGACCATCAAAGCCTATAAGAAGGACGTCCTCGCCAAATGCTATGGCGGCGACGTCTCCCGTAAGAAAAAACTCCTCGAAAAGCAGAAGGAAGGCAAGAAGCGCATGAAACAGGTCGGCAGCGTAGAAATCCCGCAGGAAGCCTTCATGGCGGTATTGAAAGATGACTGATGGGCGCGTGTTTCCTTAGCTCAAGCGAAAGAGGTTTATCGGGGTTTATAGGTTCTAAAGGTTCAACGGGGGTGGTGCGGCGCATAAAAATCAGAAGCGCCGCGGAGTATAAATAGGGCAATAGCCGAAAGTGGCGTTTTAGTCACCAGTCACCAGTGACCAGTCCCCAGTCACACACAATCCCTTTTTTAACCTCAAACCTCAAAGGAGGACACGGATAAAGTGCCGCATGAAACAAATTATGAAACAGAGCGCTGCGAGATAGTCTGCGCTCCCCTCGGCCTGTACATCCATATTCCTTTTTGCAGAAGCCGCTGTGATTACTGCGGCTTCTATTCGATTGGACGAAAGCCCACCGACCGCTACATCGATGCTCTTGAAAGGGAAATGGATCTCAAAAGCCGGGACTTTGAGGACCGACTCTGCGATACCGTCTATCTGGGCGGCGGCACACCCTCTTCACTCTCCGAAGCGCAGATCACAAGACTGATGAAGGCTCTCTCTCAGCATTTTCGCATTTCTGACACGGCAGAGATCACCATGGAGATGAATCCCTGCGACATGAGCGAGGACTATCTCAAGAATGCCATGTGCGCCGGCGTGAACCGTATTTCCATCGGCGTTCAGGAAAAACACGACCACCTCCTTTCCGCCATCGGCCGCCGGCACACCGCCAAAGAAGCAGTAGATGCCGTGAAGCGCGCGTATCGGCTGGGATTTCATAATCTAAGCCTCGACCTCATGTACGAGCTCCCCGGCCAGACCGTGAAAGACTTCGAAGCGAGCCTTCGCTGGGCCGTCCATCTTCCTGTGAATCACATGTCCATCTACAGTCTTATTCTCGAAGACGGTACGCGCATGGCACAGCTCGCAGAGAAGGGCCAGCTCGCCCGTCCCAGTGAAGAAGAAAGTTGGGCCATGTATCAGGCCATGTGCCGCATCCTTCCCGCCTATGGCTTTGAACGCTATGAGATTTCCAGCTTTGCCAGAAAAGGCTTCCGCTCGCGGCATAATCAGAAATACTGGGAGCTTTCTGACTACCTCGGCCTTGGCCCCGCCGCCTGCTCCCGCATCGGACGCACACGCACGGAGAACACTCCCGGCGTGCGCCTCTACGAAAAAGAACTCCTCACCGGCCATCCGCCGCACCAGGAAGTGGAAACGCTCTCGGATACAGACGAAATGGAAGAATACTGCTTCCTCCACCTTCGCATGAAAGAAGGCATCCCGCTGGATGGTTTCCGGGAAAGATATGGAGCGGACATCACGCACTGGTATGGAGACGCCGTCAAGATGCTGAAAGAGAAAAAGCAGTAGATGCCGTGAAG
>JAJWRZ010000218.1:0-2341 GCA_021633965.1 Dialister sp. | reverse complement strand
ACTGTATGTCTAAAGATTACCCCCTCTGTGTCCAATTTTAGTTTACCACTTCACCGCACCACCACTCCTAACTCCTAACTCCTAACTCCTAACTTCTAACTAGAGAGCAAAGCTTTCATCCACAATCAAGGGGCAGCACGCCCCAGAGGATAACCCCGAACCTTGAACCTTGAACCCTAGACTTTACCATTTACATAATATGTTACATATACCCAAAGGAGACTTCCTCATGAATATCATTTCCGGACTTTTCAATGAAAGCGACATCCGCGTCGGTATTATCGCTTCCCGTTTCAATGAAGTCATCGTTTCCAAACTCATCGACGGCGCAGCCGATGGTCTTGCCCGTCACGGCGTCGATATGGACAAAGTCGATCTCGCCTGGGTGCCGGGCGCCTTCGAGATCCCGCTCGCAGCGAAGAAAATGGCAGAAAGCGGCAAATATGATGCCGTCATCTGCCTTGGCGCTGTCATCCGCGGCGAGACCGATCACTACGAGCACGTAGCGACCGAAGTCACGAAGGGCGTCGCTATGGCTTCCCTCTCCAGCGGTATCCCCGTCCTCTACGGTGTCCTCACCACCGACACTATCGAGCAGGCCATCAACCGCGCCGGCCTCAAATCCGGCAACAAAGGCTTCGAATGTGCGATGGATGCACTCGAAATGGCGAGCCTTTTCAAAAAGCTGGAAAAATAAAAATCATAGAAAAGCAGCCTGTCGGTTTTCATCGGCAGACTGCTTTTCTATTGCCTGTTTCCCTCATACAGACACAAAATATGATGAGAAAATGTTTCTTTTCTGCTTGTATATTGCGGAATCTCTCTTCGCTTTTTCTCTATTTTTTGTTACAATACAGGTAGAAAGGCGGTGATGCCATGGGACGATTCAAACAATGGGAAGAGCTGACCATCCAGGATAATTTTCTTTTCCAGAAAGTCATGCAGAACCAGCGGATCTGCAAATACCTGATCGAGAAGATTTTGGGCATCCGGATCGAGAAGATCACATTTCCAGAAGGCGAAAAATCCATAGACAACCGCTACGACAGCAAAAGCATCCGTCTGGACGTCTATGTGCACGATGAAAACGGCCATGTCTATGACATAGAGATGCAATGTACGAATGGCAGCGAAGGGGAACTCCCCAAGCGGACCCGCTACTATCAAGGCATGATCGATATGGACGAGCTGAAAAAAGGGCAGTACTATACAGAGCTGAAAGAGTCCTTCATCATCTTCATCTGTACCTTCGACCCCTTCGGCGAAAATCTCCCCATGTATACCTTCCGCCATCGCTGCATCGAAAAGGAAGGTCTGGAGCTGGGGGATCTTTCGACAAAGATCTTCCTGAACGCGAAAGGCGAAAGTGATACCATTGACCCGGATATAGCAGCCTTCCTGCGCTATGTGGACGGGAAAGCAGCAGAGGGTGCATTGACGAAAGAAATCAACGAAGAAGTGATCCGGATCAAAGAACATAAAGAAATGAGGCGAGAATATATGACACTTTTGATGGAACTCCAAAAATATAAAACCGAAGGCATGCAGGAAGGGATCGAGATCGGTATGAAGCAAGGTATGGAGAAAGGCATGGAAAAAGGTATGGAGAAGGGGATGGAGAAAGGTATGGAGCAAGGGATGGAAAAAGGCATGGAGAAAAAAGGTAGAACAGTGATCATGAATCTGCTCAAACTGAACATGCCGATCGACAACATTGCTGCCGCGACAGAAAGTCCGATCCCGTATGTAAAAGAAATAGCGCGAGAAGCAGGATACTCCGTCTGAAATAAATACCAGAGCAGTGAGCCGAAAGGTTCACTGCTTTTGATTATGACTTATGTTCTTTCCGCGTTTTGATGAAACAGCCTTCCTGCGCTATGTGGACGGGAAAGCAGCAGAGGGTGCATTTACGAAAGAAATCAACGAAGAAGTGATCCGGATCAAAGAACATAAAGAAATGAGGCGAGAATATATGACACTTTTGATGGAACTCCAAAAATATAAAACCGAAGGCATGCAGGAAGGGATCGAAATCGGTATGGAGAAAGGCATGGAGAAAAAAGGTAGAACAGTGATCATGAATCTGCTCAAATTGAACATGCCGATTGACAACATTGCTGCTGCGACAGAAAGTTCGATCCCGTATGTGAAAGAAATCGCGCGAGAAGCAGGATACTCCGTCTGAGAAGAAGCCACGAATGAGTGAGAGCAAAAAATCAATAGAAAAATCCCCATGGGCTGCGGCATGTGTCATGCCATAGCCCATGGGGATTTTTCTTACAAAGACATAAAAAAACATCCGGAAAAGGCTTCCCACCTATGCCCGATGCAGGCGGAGCTC
>JAJWRZ010000217.1:0-2358 GCA_021633965.1 Dialister sp. | reverse complement strand
ATATAGAATCATGAAAATCAAAGAGATCATTCAGTCGCAGATCATCGAGACACAGGAGGAGCTGGCAAATGCTCTCAAAAAAGAGGGGATCGTGGTGACACAGGCGACGGTATCCCGCGATATCAAGGACCTGATGCTTCTCAAGATTCCGTATGGGGATGGGCATTATCGGTATGCTCTCCCGAGTGAAAAGCCGAATGTGATGTCTAAGAGTCACACCGCGATTCTTTTCCAGGAAGCGGTCATCCGGATCGATAGTGCGATGAATATGGTCGTGCTTCACACATTGCCGGGTTCTGCATCCTCGGTCGCCTTTGCCATCGATCATTCCAGGACAGAGGAGGTCATCGGTACACTGGCGGGGGATGATACTGTGCTCCTGATCCTGAAGACGCCGGAAGATGTACCGGCTATGATCAAAAAGCTTCAGGGTCTCTTGAAAAATTGACGAGGTTGCCATGCTGCAGAGTTTACATATCGTGAATTTTGCCATCATCGAGGATACGGTGATCGATCTCACGAAAGGGGTCACGATTTTTACGGGTGAGACAGGAGCGGGGAAGTCGATCCTGATCGATGCGCTTGCGGTTCTCACCGGACGGCGGGCGAAGACGGATCTCATCCGTACCGGCGCCGATTTCTTCAAAGTGGAAGGGATCTTCTATGCGGATGACAGCATCGTCTCTGCTTTGCAGGAGCTTGGGATCGAGTGTGAGGGGCGCGAAGTGATCCTGTCGCGCAAGCTGAATAAGTCGGGGCGCGGTCTCTGTACCATCAATGGGGATTTCTGTACCGTCAAACAGCTTCAGAAGATCGGCAAAATGCTGGTGCGTCTGCATGAACAGAATGACAATATGGAGCTCTTATCCATCCCTTTCTGCGAAAAGATGGTGGATTCGGGGACATCGGAGGTAGCAGCTGCCTACAGGGACTATCAGGATTCCTACCGGGAGTGGAAAAAGCTGAAGGATGCCCTCGAGGACTATGAGAATGCGAAGCAGGAGCGGGAGCGGCGGCTGGACATTCTGGAGTGGGAGCTTTCCCAGATCTCTTCTGCGCATCTTTTGCCGGATGAGGATGAGGAGATCGAGAAGAAGCTCTCCGTCCTCCAGAACCATGAGCGCATTTTCCGATCGGTGCATCAGGCACTGGAGCTTCTGACGGCAGAAAATGGTCCGCAGGATGCCATCGGGGATGCGATCCGTGAGGTGTCATCGGTCTCTAAGTATGACGAAGCGCTGGAAGCCTTCGTCGAGTCACTGAACAGTGCCTCGTATGCGCTGGAAGATGCCATCAATGGGCTTGATTCCTACATTTCAGATACCGACTTCTCTGAGGAAGAGCTGAATGAGCTGCAGAGCCGCGATGAAGTGATCTCTGAAATGAAACGAAAGTATGGTCCGACGCTTTCGGATGTGCTCGCCTATGAAGCAAAGGCAAAAAAGGAATATGAGGCGCTGAAGGAAGTCATCTATGACAATGAGGCGCTTCAAAAAAATTATGCATCACTGACCGGTCTTTTGATGAAGAAGGCAGAGGTGCTGAATCGGTATCGCATGATCTCCTCGAAGAAAATCCTCACAGGGGTCGTCACGACGCTGAAGGATATGGGCATGGAAAATGCGCGGATGGAGCTGCACCTCGTCGCTCAGAAGAGCCCGATGCCCAATGGCGCAGAGGAGATGGAATTTTATTTCTCGGCGAACCCGGGTGAGCCGCTCCGCAGCATGCGCGATACGGCATCCGGCGGCGAGATTTCCCGTATTGCGCTCGCCATCGAGATGGTGATCTCTCACCTGCTCGCGCAGCAGACACTGATCTTTGATGAGATCGATGTCGGCATCAGCGGGAAGGTGGGGCTCAAGGTCGCCAGAAAAATCGCCTGCTTGGCGAAGCAGATCCAGGTACTCTGCATCACGCACCTTCCGCAGACTGCCTGTGCGGCGGATCGACACTATCAGATCGTGAAGACGATCGCAAATGGCCGTACATCGACAAAGGCGGTACTCCTCAATGACGCGCAGCATTTGGACAATATCGCGCAGATGATCTCAGGTACGGAAGACTCAAAGAGCGCACTGACATCGGCGAAGGAAATGCGGCGGCTGGTGACGGGAAGATAGGAATGGGGGCCGGAGGTTGGGCGGATTTCTCGGATGACATTTCCATTTTCCGTGTTGCTTACCAGAGCGGGCTTTCCTGAAAAAAAGATCCTCTGCTCAGGGGAAAATGATGATGCGGGAATACGTTTATGAAACTATCACAGGATAAGCTTCACACCTTATCATAAATAAGAAAAGGCGATGTGAAATAACGATCATCTCATTTTCGCGTTCCATCTGCCGCGGGGAACTTGCA
>JAJWRZ010000216.1:0-2378 GCA_021633965.1 Dialister sp. | reverse complement strand
TCCCCCGAAGGGGGAAGCAAGTCGCTACGACGCTAATTCTGACTGCATTTGTATGTCGATTGAAAGTCCTCTTAATCGAAATACGCAATACTAGTTTCAAACCTCCGCGGCGCTTTTGATTTTTATGCGCCGCACCATCATTTCGCATTTCTCATTTCTAATTTCTCATTCAAGCGAAGCTTTCAAACGGAATCAAAGGACGGCACGCCCCACGGGCTAACCGCCCAGAAGCGCGAGCATGATGCCGCCGGAAATCGCGGTACCGAAGACGCCGGCGAGGTTCGGCCCCATCGCATGCATCAGAAGGAAGACGCGGCGGCTTTCCTGCTGCCCCACGAGGTGGGAAACACGGGCAGCGATCGGAACGGAGGCGATACCGGCGGAACCGATCAGCGGATTGATGCGGCCGCCGGACAGCTTATTCATGATCTTGGCACAGACCACACCGCTGCCGGTACCGAAGGCAAACGCCACAAGCCCCAAAAAGATGATGAGGATGGTCGAGGACGTGAGGAAGGTATCTGCGGCCATGGTCGAGCCGATGGCTACCGTCAAGACCAGCGTGACCATATTGAGAAGAGTATTGGCTGCCGTTTCCGCCAGCTTGCCGACGACGAGGCATTCGCGCAGCAGATTTCCCAGCATCAGCATGGTGATGAGCGGCGCGACCGGCGGCAGGAACACATTGACGATGAGCGCCATGACGATCGGGAATGCGATCTTTTCGAGGCGGGATACATAGCGCGGCTGCTTCATCATGATCTTTCTCTCCTCCTTATTCGTGAGGAGCTTCATGATCGGCGGCTGAATGAGCGGCATGAGCGCCATGTAGGAGTAGGCTGCGACAGAGATCTGCGGCAGAAGATGCGGCGCCAGTTTCATGGTGGTGTAGATCGCCATCGGGCCGTCTGCGCCACCGATGATACCGATCGAGGCCGCTTCGCCCAGATTGAATCCCAAGACCTGCGCCCCGATGAGGGCTACAAAGATTCCCAGGTGAGCCGCTGCCCCCAAAATGACAAGAGAAGGATTGGCGATCATGGGCCCGAAGTCCGTCATGGCACCGACGCCGAGGAAAATAAGCGGCGGCAGTATGAGCTGCTCCACGCCCTGATACGCAAAGTAGAAAAGTCCGCCCGGCGCTGTCAGTGTCGAGCCCGGCACATTGGCCACGATACAGGAAAAGCCGATCCCCACCAGCAGAAACGGTTCGTATTTCTTGATGATGCCCAGATACAGCAGGACGCATCCGGCAACGATCATGACCAGATTTCCCAAAGTCAGATCCAAAAGTCCGGTCTGATGCAAAAGTTCACTCATCAAGGTCACAAATAACTGATCCACGATCTCAATCCTTTCTCTCCTTCACTTCGCCGAGCTTATTCAGCAGGGGAAAGAAATGGAGCACCACGCCGATGAAGGAAATAAATACAAAACTCAGCAAAAAATCGATGGCGGAAAGAAGCAGTGCGCCGCCTAATGTATCCGGTAAAGCTGCCATTATCTCATCCCCTTGATTTCTTCATTGGCCTGACGAATCAGCAGCAGGCGTGTACGCTCTTCCGCCCTGTCCAAGACCGCCTGCTTGAGTACGATCGCTCTCTTGTGAAGGCCGTGACCGATTTCTCCCTGCTCATCCCACGCTTTGACCTCGAGCGTCACATCATGATCCGTCAAAGCGATGACCGACGCATGTACCGTCACCGTCATTCCGAGGCTGGTCGGTGCCGTATGCACAAAATTCACCGACAGCCCGATGCTTGCATAGTCATCGGGAAGATAGGGGTCGATCGCTTTGATGGATGCATCGATCGCCCAATGGATCAGTCTCGGTGTAGCTAACAAACTTTTGAAATCATTGTCGTAATTGTCAGACGCATCCGACTGCTGTACCACGCGACGTGCTATGGCATTCTGCCCTACCGCAATAAAATCATTTAAGTTAATCATGGGTATCCCTTTCTGTACCACATCACCCGTCGGGTAATGTATCTCTTTTTCTCATACTGCCCTATTCTCCGGTTCCATGGCTGCCAGAAAGCAGGAAAGCGATCTGCAACGTTTCTTCACGTTTCGACTGTGATTATAACCGTCAATTCATAGTCTGTATAATACTTTTCTATGCCTTATCCATAGATTATAGTTTATATTATAACTTACTCGCTATACGCCAAGTACATTTTCGACACAGGTCTTTTATCTATTTTCTTTTGGTGAAATCGAAGAAATTTTCATTTTTTACTCATAACGTCCAGTACAACAATCAGATACCTCTGATTTCCTATTCCTTTCAGGAATATATAAGGAAACGCTGATTAAATCGCAGAATCAGATTTCATATGGATTTTTATACATAGCGTCGTCGACATCCTCCTTAA
>JAJWRZ010000036.1:0-15219 GCA_021633965.1 Dialister sp. | reverse complement strand
ACACTTTCATGCAATACCGCTACGTAGCCCCCTCAGCCCTTCGGGCAGCTCCCCCCGATGGGGAGCCAAGAACGTTCTGCCGCTTAACTTAATAGCATTACCTAGAGGGGAAGGCTGCGATACGAGAATACCATCTTCTAAAAAAAGGCGGCGAAGCCGCCACAAGAGCCCTGAACCTTGAACCCTGAACCTTGAACCCTGAACCTTGAGCCCTGAACCTTGAACCTTGAACCTTGAACCTTGAACCCTGAACCAAATGAAAGCAAAACGGCAAAGGGGCTGTGCATCCCCTTTGCCGTTTTCTCCTACTTTCCTGCTATTTTCAAAAAATTCTCTATCATACTCCACCGATGCGAGCTTTCATGACACGCGAAGGAAATCATATATTTCCCTTCCGTGAAAGCGATCTGGTGGAGTTTTTGCATATCCGGCGGGGCAAGCATGGCCTCGGCCAGATTTTTCGGGCAGAAATACGCCCCCAGTCCCCGCAGGCAGAGCCGGAGCATCGTCGCCATATGCTCAGACTCCGCCGCCACGCGCGGAGCGAAGCTGGCCTCACGGAAAAGCTTCCTCGCCAGACGTCCGGCGATATCCCCCTCGCTGTTCAGAAGAAAATCACACGGCTCCAAAAAAACAGGCAGCTCCTTTTGCGGCGCAGAGAGAACGCGCGATTTCTCTTCCTCCGTCCCCGGCAGGCGCTGATACAGATCGGCGGAAAGAAGAAGCACGATCTCCTCCTCCTGATAAGGATAGAGCGAGACACCGGGCAGCTCCTCTTCCCACCGCGCCAACGCCAGATCGATCTCCTCCCGTTCCAGCGCTTTCCAGATCATTGCATTCGCCATCTCGCAAAGAACGATGCGCACGCGCGGATACCGACGGTGAAAGGCTTCGAGCAAGGGCGGCAGCAGGACCTCGCCGCGGGCGGGCGCGACACCGATGCGAAGCACTCCGCTCTCACTTCCCGACACATCCGAAAGCGCACGGCGAAATGCCAGTTCATTGCGCTGGAATATACGCGCGTAGCGATAAAATACCTCGCCCCCATCCGTCAGCTCGAGCGGCACATGACGGATAAAGAGCTTCATCCCCACCTCCCTCTCCACCATCGCGATATGCCCCGAAAGCGTCTGCTGCGTCACATGCAGCCGCTCCGCGGCCCGCGTAAAATTCCGCTCTTCGACCAGCGTCAGGAAGTAGTGTATCGTCAAAAAATTCATCGGATCTCCCCCTTCATAGTACAGGCATTCCCCTGTACTTGGTACGTTATATAACAGTTTTTCTATTATAGTATAGCATCCTATAATAGGGAAAGAAAACGATTCCGAAGGCGCGGCCCATGAAGGCTTCGCACCGCCCCGCTTTCCCCAAGGAGGTCTCATGAAAAATATACTCGAAATCCTCGCCGGCCCTGCCAGCTTTGCATTCACCGCCTTTGCACTCACAGGCACCTTCACGCCCGCGCAAGCCTTTGCGATCGGCACTGCCGTCTGGATGGCGCTATGGTGGATCCTCCGCCCCGTTTCCATTTACGTCACCGCCTTCATCCCCATTCTGGTGGATTCCTTTTTTGATCTGATCCCCGAAGGCCACGTACTCAGCCAGTACTTCTCCGAGATCGCCGTCCTGCTCTTAGGCTCCGATCTCATCTGCCTTACATGGACGACCACAGGACTTGATCGAAGGATCTCCGTCAAGACGCTCTGCTGCATCGGCACCTCGATGAAGAACCAGATCTTTGTCTGGTTCCTCGCCTCGACCCTGCTCTCCGTCTTCCTGCCGAATGTCGTCGTCGCTGCCATCTTCTGCCCTATCGCCGTCGCCATGCTCCACTTCGTCGGCGAAAAGGACATCACAAAGAGCCGCCTCGCCCTTCCCATCCTTCTTGCCATCGGCTGGGGAAGCGGCATCGGCGGCTTCGGCTCACCGATCGGCTCATCTGCCAATCTCGTCGCTGTCTCCTACATCGAGCAGCTCACGGGACGCGAATTCATGTACTATGACTGGGTCATCCGCTTCCTCCCGCTGCTTGCGATCATTTTCTTCGTGAACCTTCTCTTCCTGTGGGCGATCCCCGTCCCCGTGAAAGAGATGAAGGGTACACGAAGCTACTTTCAAGACATGTACAAGGCCTTCGGCCCGCTGAAGAAAGGCGAATGGATCGGCCTCATCCTCTTCCTTTCCGCGACCATCCTTGCCTTCGCTAGGCCCGCCTTCGCCGACCTGCTCCCCGGCTGGAAGCCTGCCTACATCTTCCTCACCCTCGGTCTCTTCATGTTCTTCCTGAAGGATGAGACAGGCCATCCGATGCTCACATGGAAATACGCCGAGTCGCACATCATGTGGGGCATGATCTGCCTCTTTGCCTCCGGCCTCGCCCTAGGCCGCCTCGTCATCGAGACCGGCGCGATCGAGCAGCTCGCCACCCTCATCGCCGCCATGCATCTCTCCGGCAGTCTATCCATCATGGCGATCTCCTGCGGCTTTGCCACCTTCCTCTCCGAGCTCTCGAGCAATACCGCCGCCGCCTCCATCTCCATCCCCGTCGTCACCGGCCTTACGAAAGCCCTGGGCGTGAATCCTATCCCTTACATCCTTGGCAGCATCGTCGCCGCCAACTGCGCCTACGTCCTTCCGATCTCCACCCGCGCCATCCCCATCGGTCACGGACTCGATGCCGCGCAGCAGATCAAGTATGGCCTCCTCCTCACCCTGATCACACTCGCCACCACGATCACCACCTGTACCCTCTTCATGATGTACTCACCGCTCTTTAGTGAGTTGTGAAATAAAGGTAGATAGGGACTAGGGACTAGGGATTAGACAGGGAGACATCTGACATCTGATTTCTGAAGTTTGAAAGCAGGGATGAGTAGCTAGGGATTAGGGATTAGACATCAGACTTCTGCCGCCAGTCACTAGCCACCACACACGCAAAAACGCTCCCGTCGAATGTTCGACAGGAGCGTTTTCTTAGTTTCTCATATATATCTTAGTACAGCACATGTGCGATGATGAAGCCGGCGATGCAGGCTGTCACGACACCGGTGAGCCCCGGCAGCATGAAACTGTGGTTCAGGACAAACTTCCCGATCCTTGTCGTACCGGAACGGTCAAAGCCGATGCACGCCAGATCCGACGGGTAGGTCGGCAGGAAGAAGTAACCATAGCAGGCAGGGATGAAAGACAGCACCATGATCGGATCCATGCCCAGATTCAGTGCCATCGGCATGACGATAGCGACGGCCGCGCCCTGAGAATTGACCAGCTTCGAGGTGAAGAAGAGAACGACCGCATACGCCCATGGATATGCCGTAACAACAGAGCCCAGGAAGGTCTTCAAGATCGACATATGATTCGCAAAATAGGTATCCGCCATCCAAGCGACACCGTATACAGAGACCAGTGCGACGACCCCCGCACGGAAGACCTGGCTGTTTCCGACCTCCTTCGCCTTCGTCTTGCAGACGAAGAGAATGATCGCAGAGATCAGGAGCATGATGATCTGGATGACCGTCGTCATAGAAATCGCCTTCATCTTGCCCTTCGCATCAGCAAAGTGCGGCAGAAGATCCGGGAAATTGCCCAGGATCGCGATGAGGATGATACCTACAAGGAAAATGATGGTCGCATGATAATAAGAGGACGGCAGCTCCTTGCCCTGCAGCGATTCATTCTCGCCAAAGACATAGGACTTCTGTTCCGGATCCTTGATCATTTCCTGGAACGCGGGATCATTCTCAAGATCCTTGCCTCTCTTATAGCTGACAAGAGCCGCACAGATGACGCCGATCAAAGTCGCAGGGATGGACACCGCAAGGATCTGCAGCAGGTTGAAGGTGTAGCCCGCCACCGCCATGAAGCCTACGATGGAAACGACAGCGACCGATACAGGAGATGCCGAGATCCCCATCTGGGATGCGATGGACGATACCGCCATCGGACGTTCCGGGCGGATATTCTGCTTGATAGAAATATCATAAATGATCGGGAACATGGTGTACACGACATGACCCGTGCCGCAGAGGACAGTCAGGAACCAGGTCGTCACCGGAGCCAGGACCGTGATGTGCTTCGGATTGTTGCGCAGGAATTTTTCCGCATACTTCAGCATGACCGTCAGCCCGCCGGACGTCTGCAGGAAGCCTGCGCAGGTGACGACCGCCAGAATGGTCAGCATGACGCCGATCGGCGGCGTGCCCGGCTTGTAGTGGAAAACAAACGTGTACAGCGTAAGACCGATGCCGCTGATGACCGCAAGCCCGATCCCCCCGTGCTTAATTCCCAGGAAGAGACACCCGAGAAGGACAATAAACCCCAATAGCATTTCCATAAATCATTTCCTCCATTTTTTGTTGTATGCTTATTTTGGATGATTCGATGATTTATAGTATACACCATGCATTGAGTCTATCAAAATACAGGTTATGCATGGGAGATCGGGGTTGCTATGCATTTATGGTATCCAAGCAGCAAAAGGAACATGGGATGGACATTTCTCTTTTTTTAGAGTCACCCTCTCCGCGAATGTCGGACTGCGCTCTGCCCCCGATCCATTTCCAAGGAAGCCCTTCCCTTTTGCGCCAATGACGCAAAAGGGCGATCTTCAATTTCTCATTTTCCTCAAAAGATGTATAATATAGACACAGACTTCTAAGGAAACACTGATTCAAAAAGGAGGTATTCCCATGGATTACAAAATGATTCACTACACGGTAGAGAGATCCATCGCGACCATCACGCTGGACTGCGCACCGACGCTGAATGCCCTCGACATGAACATGTCGCTCGAGGTGGAAAGCGCGCTGCATGAAGCGGAAGCGGATGCGGCGGTCAAGGTCGTCGTGCTCGCGGGCGCAGGACGCGCGTTCAGCGGAGGCGGCGATATCCGCTTCATGAAGACGCACTGCGATGAGCCGGATTTTGCGAAGAAGTCCATGGGTCCTCTGGCCGGCAAGCTATCGGAGATCGTGCTCTACATGAAGAAAATGTCGAAGATCGTGATCTGCGCGGTCGCCGGTGCGTGTGCGGGCGGGGCGGCAAATCTCGCCTTTGCCTGTGACTTCATCTATGCCGCAGACAATGCAAAATTCCTGCAGGCCTTTGTCGGCATCGGTCTCTGTCCGGATACGGGCGGCGTGTACACGCTCCCCCGCATGATCGGTACACACCGCGCCTTCGACATGTTCGTCACGGGACGCATCGTAGCGGCCAAGGAGGCCTATGACATCGGCCTCGTGAAAGCTGTCACGACGAAGGAGGATCTCCTGCCGACGGTCTATGCGTTTGCAGAAAAGCTGACGAAGGGCCCGACGCTCGCTTATAGAAATATGAAGAAATTGATGTTCGAAAGCATGTACAAGGGCTTTGAGGAATACATGAAGGCAGAGTCTGTCTACCTCGGCGAATGCTCGTCTTCGGAGGATTTCAAGGAAGGCATCACGGCATTTCTGGAAAAGCGGCCGGCGGAGTTTCAGGGGAAATAGGGACTGGTGACTAGTGACTGGTGACTTAAATGCCACTTTCGGGCATCGCCTTATTTATACTTCGCGGCGCTTCTGATTTTTATGCGCCGCACCACCATTTCTCATTTCTCATTTCTCATTTCTAATCCCTAATTTCTCATTCGAGCGAAGCTTTCATCCGCAATCAAAGGGCAGCACGCCCAAGGGGCTAACCCTGAACCCATGCAAAAACCGCTGTACTCGACACTGGAGTACAGCGGTTTTCTCTATTTACAGTCCCCTCAGAATCGTTCCTCCACCAATGAGCCGGTCATCGTCGTAGAAGACGACGGACTGGCCGCTGGTGATGGCGCGCTGGGGTTCTTTGAATTTCACGACAGCACGGCCGTTTCTTTCAAGCGACACGGTGCAGTCGTGGACGCGGATGCCGTAGCGGATCTTGGCCTGACAGGAAAATTCCTCTCCGGGCGCTTCGCCATCGGTGAAGTGGAGCTCGCCGGCAAGGAGACGGGTGCGGAAGAGTTCGTCATTCGTGCCGACGATGACCTGCGATTTCTCTGGCTTTAAGGAGACGACATAGAGCGGAGTCCTCGCTGCGATGCCGAGCCCCTTTCGCTGTCCGATGGTGTAGTAAGGGATGCCGCGGTGGCGTCCGAGGACGCGGCCTTTGGTATCTACGATGTCGCCTTCTCGGAAGGCTTCCGGTGCATGGCTCTTGAGAAATTCGACGTAGGATGTCTCACTGGTCAAAAAGCAGATGTCTTGGGACTCGGCTTTGTTGTAGGTGGGAAGTCCTTTTTCTTTGGAAATCCGGCGGGTGTCTTTCTTGAAGGTGCGGCCGAGCGGGAAAATGATGTGCGCGAGCTGGTCCTGCGTGAGGTGGTACATCATGTACGACTGGTCTTTGCCCATGTCGATGCCTTTATGGACTTCGTATTTCTGCCGCTCTGGGTTGAAGAGGATCCTCGCATAGTGGCCGGTCGCAAAGTACGGTGCGTCGAAGTGTTTCCTGACTTCGTCATAGAAAAGTCCGAATTTCACTTTGAAATCGCACATCATACAGGGATTCGGCGTCATTCCTTTGGCGTAGGCATCGATGAAATACCGGAGGACGAATTTCTGGTAAGCCTCTCTGACGTCGATGACCTCAAAGGGGATGCCGATGAAATCAGCCATGGCTCTCGCGCCTTCGATTTCCTCCTCCTGCCCGTCGAACTGGTGCATGGTCGCGCCACAGACTTCGTAGCCTGCTTCCAAAAGGAGCTTTGCGGTGAGTGTGCTGTCGACGCCGCCGGACATGGCAACGACGACTTTTTTCTTTTCTGTCATAAAAATAGGTATCCTTTCTGCGGGAAGAGCAGCGGCTGCCAGTGGTGGAAAGAGTATCCATTTCTTCCTGGTCCCTACCATTCCCATAACCATCATTCCGGGGGTATCCCCAGAAAATCTCATCGGAGTGAAAGTCCGAAGGATTGTTTTATTATAGCAGAAATGGAAGAAAAATGGATTCTTTTAATAGGTTCAGAGGGTAAGGCGGGTTCAGAGGGTTCAACGGGGGTAGTGCGGCGCATAAAAATAAGAAAGCGCCGCGGAGTTTTGAAGATTTGGTATTCACGAAAAACGGGAAACCTGTGAACCTTTTGAACCTTCAGAACCTGTTTAACCTATGAGAATTCATATAAAAGGGGGGGAGATTCTTCTTTCCGCTTTCAAACTTAGCCCATTTCCTGTTACCGCCCAAAGAGCAGGAAGGAGAGTGCGAGCGCTATGACCACCACGGTTCCCCAGCGGCGATCCCCTTTTTCCATCTCCACGTGAGGGATCCTCGATATGTGGCGCGGTATTTCCAGTCTGTCCTTTCTTTCTGTCTCCTCTTTCCTGCCAAGGAGCTTCTCTCCGCGGAAAAGACGCGTCTGATCTTCCCTGATTTCCTTTGCAAAGACAGGCGCGAAGGCAAAGAGGTCTTCCATGAGAGCCAGCCATTGCTCGCCCGTCTCCCGTCCAAAGCGCTCCGATAGATCGATAGCGCGATTCCGTATGCGGGAAAAGACGGGGCGAAGTACCCAGCAGCCGCTCATCACATAGAGGGGCATCGACAGGGACAGGTAGCGGCGGGTCTTCTCTGCAAGGAGCGACAGTCCCTGCTGCGGATGTTTAGGACTGATCATGAGCGCGTAGGCGATATCATTCTCCAGCTGCGCGCGTTCCTTTGCCACATCTCTTTCATAGGCAGAAAGGAGCTGGGTGTAGAGCATCCCTCGCCGTCCCTGCTTCGCCAGAGCGATGAGCAGTCCTCTCCTCTCTTCTTCAGGCAGAAGGCGGGAAGCAGCGATGGCACCGCTTCCGATTTCCAGCATCAGCTCCTGCTGGTATCCTTCGATCACCCACGGCTCTTCGATGACAGGAAATCCGGCGACACGCCGGTCCCGCTGGATGTCCTCCAGCGCCTCCTGCGGAGACAGCGCGAGGAAATCTTCTTCTGCCGCCAGCAGCGCCTCCAGCGTGAGCGTACCTTCAGGAAGCGCATTCAAGAAACGGAGCAGGCGAAGCCGCGGGGACAGAGGGCTGTCGCTTTCCCCGCCCTGTGCGAGAAGAAAGGCCTCCTTGCGGGGAAGCCCCGACGGCCAGAAATATTCTGCTTCGCTGCGATTCTCCATTCGGAGGAGCCAGTGCGCCGCCTCGCTATAGGCTGCGCCTTCCGCCTCCTTGGAAAGCGCCATGCGCTTGTGAGAGAGCGCGGCATCGATCGCCGCCGCCCCGTCCGTGCTGTGGACAGAGAGCAGGTAGAAGGGATTTTCTTTGAAAAGCACGAGTAAATACTCCTTAAAAACATGGGAATTAGGGGTGCAGAGTGACTGGTGACTAGGGATTAGTAGCCAGGGATGAGGAGTCTCAAGTGACTGGTGACGGGTGACTAGGGACTGGTGACTAGGGATTAGTAGCTAGGGATTAGGTTTGCGATACGAGAAAACCGCTAGTTTCAAAACTCCGCGGCGCTTTCAAATTTTATGCGCCGCACCACCCCCGTTGAACCCTCTGAACCTGTTGAACCCGCTGAACCTCTTTTGCACGTAATCACGGGACGGCACGCCCCAAGGCCTAAGTTTGAAAGCAGGGATGAGTGGCCAGGGATTAGGGATTGGGGATTAGGAGTGACTGGGATTCTCCGGCATCGTCATCCCGAGCGCAGCCGAGGGATCTTTACTGCATTGCGGGAATCAGCGTGTATGCGCCGAGGGAAAACGATGTCCTGGTGCTGCCTCATATCAGGCGATGAACGTTCTGCAATAAAGATTTCTCGGCTACGCTCGAAATGACGATGCGCGCGAAGCGCTATCAAAACTCCGCGGCGCTTCTGATTTTTATGCGCCGCACCACCACTCATCACTCCTAACTCCTCACTCCTAACTGGCGAGTAGAGCTTTCATTCGCAATCAAAGGACAGCACGCCCCAGAGGCTAACCCTGAACCCCTTTCCCCTCATTATACACTTCTTCATAAAAAGCAAGCCACATTTTCTTGATAGTCCCTCATAGAAAGGATTTATACTACCTCTCATAAATTTCTCATACAGCAGCAAATCCGCTGTTTTCTCACTTTTTGGCGGTTTCTCTCACTTTCTTGCCAAAGAAAGCTCTGCTTCGAAAATATTTTCCCTATTCCCTTTTCTCCCGATTTGTTGTATTATAGTTCCGGCACAAGATATTGTGCTTATATTTTTGCTAATTTCATACATTTTGTATTTACTATAAAGCCGATAAAATCTAAGAAAATCATCGGATTACCAGCGGGAGAGTGCATCAGCTATGGAAAATCGAGAAGAAATGACGGGAATCACAGTCAAAACAAACGTAATCAAGAGAAATGGCCAGGAAGTTGCTTTTGATATTTCCAAGATCGTGAATGCCATCCGCAAAGCCAATAAGGAAGTCGAAGGCATCCATCAGATGAGCGGCTTCCAGATCCAGGCCGTCGCTGACAACATCGCCAAGAAGATCTCGGCGTATTCGCATGCCTGCAATGTGGAAGACATTCAGGACATGGTCGAGACGGGCATCATGGAAATGCGCGGCTACGAAGTGGCGCAGAAGTACGTCCGCTACCGCTACAAACGCGAGATTTCCAGAAAGAGCAATACCACCGATGACGGGATCCTCTCCCTCATCGACCTCAATAATGAAGAAGTAAAGCAGGAAAACTCGAATAAGAATCCTGTCATCAATTCCACGCAGCGTGACTACATGGCCGGCGAGGTATCGAAGGACCTCACCCGCCGCCTGCTGCTCCCGGAAGAAATCGTCAAAGCGCACGAGCAGGGCATCATCCATTTCCACGATGCCGACTATTTCGCCCAGCGCGAGCACAACTGCGACCTCATCAATCTCGAAGACATGCTACAGAATGGCACCGTCATCAGCCAGACCATGATCGAGAAGCCGCACTCCTTCTTCACCGCGTGCAATGTCACGACGCAGATCGTCGCGCAGGTCGCTTCGAACCAGTACGGCGGGCAGTCCTTCACGCTCGCGCACCTCGCTCCCTTCGTAGACATCAGCCGCCAGAAGATCAGAAAAGAAGTCCTCGCAGAACGCAAGGAAACCGGCGAAGTGATGGATGAAGACATCATCTCCAAGATCGTGGAGCGCCGCCTGAAGGAAGAAATCAAGTCTGGTATCCAGACCATCCAGTACCAGCTCATCACCCTCATGACCTGCAACGGGCAGGCGCCTTTCGTCACCATGTTCATGTACCTTGACGAAGTCGCGGACGGCCAGACGAGAAAAGACCTCGCCCTCATCATCGAAGAAGTCCTCCGCCAGCGCATGCAGGGTGTCAAGAATGAAAAGGGCGTATGGATCACTCCGGCCTTCCCGAAGCTCATCTACGTCCTCGATGAAGACAATATCCATGAGGATACCCCCTACTACTACCTCACCAAGCTCGCTGCGGAATGTACCGCCAAGCGCATGGTACCAGACTATATTTCCGCCAAGATCATGCGGCAGATGAAAAATGGCGATGTCTACCCATGCATGGGCTGCCGCAGCTTCCTCACCCCGGATACCGAAGGTCTTGGGAAGGATCATAAGCACAAGTACTACGGCCGCTTCAATCAGGGTGTCGTCACCATCAATCTCGTCGACGTCGCCTGCTCCTCCGGCGGCGACATGGACCGCTTCTGGAAGATCCTGGAAGACCGCCTCGAGCTCTGCCACCGCGCCCTCCGCTGCCGCCACGAGAGGCTCCTTGGCACCGTCTCTGACGTCGCACCGATCCTTTGGCAGTACGGCGCACTCGCCCGCCTCAAGAAGGGCGAAACCATCGACAAGCTCCTCTTCAATAACTACAGCACCATTTCCCTAGGCTATGCCGGCCTCTATGAAATGTGCGTCCGCATGCTCGGTGTCTCCCACACCACGGAAGAGGGACGGAAATTCTCCATGTCCGTCATGCAGAAGCTGAATGACAAATGCAGCGAATGGAGAGCGAAGGAAAACATCTCCTACTCCGTCTACGGCACCCCGATGGAATCCACCACCTACAAATTCGCCAAATGCCTTCAGAAACGATTCGGCCTCATCAAAGGCGTCACGGATAAGAACTACATCACCAACAGCTACCACGTCCACGTCGCAGAGAAGATCGATGCCTTCCACAAGCTGAAATTTGAATCCGATTTCCAGAAGCTCTCTCCGGGCGGCGCGATCTCCTACATCGAAGTCCCGAACATGCAGACGAATATCCCGGCCGTTCTCACCGTCATGAAGTACATCTATGAAAATATCATGTACGCAGAGCTGAATACCAAGAGCGACTACTGCATGATCTGCGGCTATGATGGAGAGATCAAGATCGTCGAAGACGAAAACGGCAAGCTCGTCTGGGAATGCCCGAACTGCGGCAATCGCGACCAGCACAAAATGAGCGTCGCCAGAAGAACCTGCGGCTACATCGGCACCCAGTTCTGGAATCAGGGCCGTACCCAAGAAATCAAAGACCGCGTACTGCATCTGTGATCGCGAATGATTTCCCCGCATACCATGGGAAACCGCTTTCCTCACGAATGAGAAGTGAGAAATTAGAAATGAGAAATGAAGGTGGCGGCGCACAAATGAAAAGCGCCGCCCTGTTTACAGAGAAAACCGTCATCGCTTTTCCCTGTGAGCCATATAGAATGTAGTGAATGGTAGAAGTCGGCACCGACATGAAAGCAATTCGGTGCGGCTCACAGCCACCATTTCTAACTTCTAATTTCTCATTTCTAATTTCTCGCTATTTTATTTTCAGCAGAAATGGCACAAGCCAGTAAAGGAACTATCCATGAACTACTCCAACATCAAAGAATACGACATCGCAAACGGCCCCGGCATCCGATACACCCTCTTTGTCTCCGGCTGCACGCACCACTGCAAGGGCTGCTTCAACCCCGAGACATGGGACTTTGCCTATGGCAAGCCCTTCACCAAAGAGATCGAAAACCATATCTTAGAAGAAGTCGGGCAGGAATACTACGAAGGCCTCACCCTTCTGGGCGGCGAACCCATGGAGCCCGTCAACCAGAAAGGCCTCCTCTCCCTCGTCACGCGCTTCAAGGAGCGCTACCCGCAGAAAACCATCTGGTGCTTCTCCGGCTACCTCTTCGACCGTGATCTTCTCGGCCGCTTTGCCAAAATCATGCCGGAAACGATGGAGCTCTTGAAGCGCATCGATGTCCTTGTCGACGGTGAATTCATGCTCGACAAGAAGGACGTCACCCTCCTCTTCAAAGGCTCTTCCAACCAGCGCACCATTGACGTGCCAAAAAGCCTCGCCGCCGGAAAAATCATTGCCTGGGATCCCAGAGATACCAGCATGTCTCCAAATTCGAAGATCTAGATTGCCGGTGACTAGGGACTAGTGACTAGGGATTATGGATTAGGAGCCTTGAGTGACTGGTGACTAAATGCTACCTTGAGCATCGCCCCGTTTCGTCATCCTGAGCGGCGAGAAACGTCGTATGTGAGATAATGAATGCCAGAACAGCTGCGACCTGAGTCGAAGGATCGCGGCGAAGCCGCTGCCTTCATTCCTCATTCCCCATTCATACGAGGCTTTCATCCCAATCAAGAGGCAGTACACCCTGAACCCTGAACCCTGAACCCTGAACCCTGAACCATAAACCATAAACCATAAAACCCCGCCATCCTTTCGGATAGCGGGGTTTTCATTGATTTTTCTTAGTCCAAAGCCGGTGCTTCGCCGTTGTCATCCGGATCCTTTTTCTTGAAGATCGTGCGATAGCCTTCTACCGCAAGCTCCAATGCAAGGACGATAAGGAAGGAACCGATAATGGCCTGTGCATACGGGCCCCAGTCAGCGCCGCCCTTCATGATGATGAGGACCTGATTTCTTACGATCAGAGCCAGCGAACAAAGGGTGACGACCATCATGAAAGACATCGGGAAGAGGAACATCCTATTGTTCTTGCCTGCATTGCCGAGCCATGCTGCGACAGCCAAGAGGCCGATGCCGGCCAGCAGCTGGTTCGCTGCACCAAAGAGCCCCCAGATCTTCATGAAGCCGTTCATACCGAGCATGACACCGAGGAATACCGTGAGGATGGTCGCAAAGTATGGATTGACCATCATTTTCTTGAAGCCGCTCTTGATATCTTTCGGCGTTTCACCCGGTTCGAGCCAGAATTCCTGGAACATGAAACGAGCCAGACGTGTCGCGGTATCCAGAGAGGTCAGGCAGAATGCGGAGTACGTCAAGACGAGCAGGGTGTACATGGAGTTCTCCATGCTTTCGAGTCCCGGGATCGCACCGATCATCGCAGCAATGCCGCCGGCGAAGATATCGGTCGCACCTTTCACATGACCCGTTTCTCTCGCATAAGCGATGGCGCAGAGGGTGATGATCGCGAGTACGCATTCCAGCAGCATGCCGCCGTAAGCGATCGGCTTTGCATCCGATTCCTTATCCAGCTGCTTAGACGTCGTGCCGGAGGATACGAGAGAGTGGAAGCCCGAGATCGCACCGCAGGCTACGGTCGTGAAAAGGATCGGGAACATGTACTGTATGCCATTGCCATTGTCTACCGCAAAGCCGGTGTAAGCCGGGAAAAGGTCCGGCTTGATATCCGGATGGGCGCCTACGATGCCTACGACAGCGACAGCCAGCATCGCATAGAGCAGGAAGGAAGACAGGTAGTCACGCGGCTGGAGCAGGATCCAGACCGGAGTGACGGAGGCGATGGTGATGTAGAGACCGATGAGCCACATCCATGTGGTGGTGGAGAAATACAACGGATGCCAGTTCATGCCGACCGCCATGCAGGCTACGATCGCAGCGACGCCCAGGATGGTGGAGGTCACCATGGAGGTGTGACGGCGATATACAGCAAAACCGAATACGATCGCAACGAGGATGAAAAGGAGGGATACCATGGCGACCGAAGCCTGTGTCGCACTCTTGGCTTCATTTAAGACGCCGTTTTCATAGGTCGCCCCGAAGGTAGACGCTACGATCGCAGCGAAAGCTGCTACGACGAGGATCAGCGTCAGATACGAGAAAATAATGAAGAGCTGCTTGGCTCTCTTGGACATATTCGCAGAAATGATCTCCCCGATGGACTGCCCCTTATGACGGACAGAAGCGAAGAGCGCCCCGAAGTCATGGACACCACCGAAGAAGATACCGCCGATCAGCACCCACAGGGTAACCGGCAGCCAGCCAAACATAGCGGCCCCGATCGGTCCGGTGATCGGGCCTGCGCCAGCGATGGAGGAGAAATGATGCCCCATCAGCACCGGTGCCTTTGCCGGCACATAGTCGATGCCGTCATTCATGGTATGCGCCGGTGTCGGGATATCCCCCTCACCTACGCCCCATTGCTTGACCAGCCAGCGCCCATAAAATACATAACCACAAAACAAAATCACTAAACAGACAGCCAATAATACCAGTGTATTCATAATCATTCTCCTTTCTCCTTGACTTCCTTGTCTGCCCCTCACAGCAAACCGCTGCTTGTTGTTGGTCGTTTGAAATTCTTTGAACCTTTTCTCACGCTTCCATCCGCACAGATCCTTCGAAGAGCTTCTTCAGGCCCTTTTCCATGCAGCGTCCTGCCTTATTGAAATAGAACCGATCGTCACGAAGTGCCAAACATCCCGCATGGTACTCCATCCATCCGTGGAAGGAGAAGCGGAAGGTCTTGTAATACTTGCACTTTTCCAAGGCGATCCTAGCTTCCTCATCGACCGTGTCGCACAGAAAGACCGGTGAGATATACGTATACATATGGCCCGATCCGATGTGTGCCATATCCATCCCCGCCTGATACGCGTAGTCCCTGCAGGCATCAAAGACTTTTTTGGATAGATGAGGAACGGAAAAGACGAAGACGAACTCTTCCTGATGCGTCGACCATAGCTCATTCGAATGGAGAATGAAATATCTCTCTGCCCTTTCGTAATATTCACATACCGCGGACAGAGACGCCCCTTCGGGCAGGAAGGGTGCCGTCAGCTCCTTCGCCTCCCGGAGCCCTTCTCCCGGCGCTTCTCTCACGCCGTCAAAACGCGTGATCGTATAATACCTGCGGTACGCCGCGAGCAGACGCTCCACCGCATCCTTCCTAGCCCTCATTGGCCTCCCCCCTCTGAACCTTTCATAACAAAATCTTCTAGAATTATAACAAATCCGAAATTGAGTTTCTCTCATTATACATTGCCCTTCTTGAATAATATAATAAAAGATACTTATAACA
>JAJWRZ010000215.1:0-2420 GCA_021633965.1 Dialister sp. | reverse complement strand
TGGGATAAGGTTTCCCGGTCACTCCTATGAGAGCTGCAAGTCCCCCGCGGCAGATGGGACGCGAAAATGAGGTGATCGTTATTTCACATCGCCTTTTGATTTGCAAAATATGTGATGTCGGTTATACCCAAAAGTGAAAAAGGATGATATGCGGGCTGCTTTTCCTCAAGACGGTGCGCCCGATGATATTGAAAGTCATCGGTTGAAAGTGTAAAATTAAAAGAAATTTGATGCGATCGAGGACGGAAGTTAAGAATCATACAAAGGAACGGTCAAATGATGAAGAAAAACCATGAGGAAAGGCATAAAGGAAAGCATAAAACGGAGGCACGGATCAAAATCTATTGCGTGCTCATGGGAGTGATCTCTTTTCTTTTTTGCTTTGCGGCAGGCTCGCTGATACTCCGTTATATGGAAAAAGAACAGAAAGATATGGCGATGTATACAGCGAAAATCACAGCAAGCCGTGTGGAGATGCAGCTTGAGAAGTATGTGCAGATCTCCGATTTCATGGCCAATCGGATCCTCGCCGGGGGTGAGCCGGATCAGGATGCATTCTCTGAAACGGCAAAGGCATTTCCCAATGAAGACGGTGTGGTCAAGGCTTATGAGCTGGCGCCGAACGGGGTGGTCACCGATATCTACCCTATGCAGGGGAACGAGAAGGCGCTGTCGCTGAATCTTTTGACACAGCATGAAAGATATTATGATGCACTTCGGGCAAAGGAGACTGGGAAGTATACGCTCGGAGGCCCCTATACGCTGAAGCAGGGCGGGCAGGGAGCGCTGCTTTTTACGCCGGTGTACCTCCCGGACGGCAGGGGACACCATTCATTTTGGGGATTCGTCGTCATTGTCATTGACTGGCAGAAATTTTTGAATGAAACGGGATTGGATCAACTATCCAGGTCTTCCTTCCTGTATGAGATCTGGACGCACAACAACAAAGACGGACAGCCTGTGACGATCGCCAGCGGACAATCGGGTATGCCGAACGATCGCCTGACAGTGACTTGCGAGATCCCGAATGCGATATGGTATTTTGACATTATGCCTGTGAATGGGTGGATCCCGCCCGCATACTGGATCGCTGACGGTGGGATCTCAGGGCTTCTCGCCATCTTGATCGTTACGATTTTTTATCAATTTCTGAGGAGAAGACGTCGGGAAATAGAGCATGCGGCCGAACTGCAGCGCTCAGCTTATCGGGAAAAAAGTGCGAATGAGGCAAAGACTCGGTTTTTGTTCAACATGAGCCACGACATACGGACGCCGATGAATGCTATCGCCGGATTTGCCAGCCTTTTGGAAAAGCATCTGGATCGTCCGGAAAAGGCAAAGGAATATCTTACGAAAATGCAGGTGTCGAGCGCGCTGTTGACGACGATCATCGATCAGGTGCTGGAAATGGCACGTATCGAAAGCGGGACGGCTCGGCTGAATCTTTCTCCGGAAGACCTGATGGATATGTGGCAGTCTGTGGAGACGGTTTTTGAGGCGGATATCAAAGAAAAGCAGCTGCATTTTTCATCAGAGGTAGAGATCCAGCATCGCTATGTCCTTTGCGATAAAACAAGGGTGCAGGAAATCTTCTTAAACATCGTAAGCAATGCCATCAAGTATACGCCGGCAGGGCAGGCGATCCATATCAAGCTTTGCGAAGTGCCTCCAAGTGAAGCGGAAAGGGCGCGCTATATTTTTACCTGCCAAGATACGGGGATCGGTATGAGCCAGGATTACCTGCCTCATATTTTCGAGGAGTTTTCTCGAGAGCGCTCTTCTACAGAGAATCAAGTCATCGGGACCGGACTGGGACTTTCCATCGTCAAGTCCATGATCGAGCTTATGGGAGGCGCGATTCATGTCGAGAGTCGTAAGGGTTGCGGGACATGCTTCCACGTGGATCTCCCCTTGCAGCTGACCGGTGAGTCGGAAGTCAAAAGGGAAGAAACAGAGGCGGCGTCAGACCAGGGGGCAGCATTGACTGGGAAACGCATTCTCCTTGCTGAGGATAATGATCTCAATGCGGAGATCGCCTGCGAGCTTCTGGAAGAGAAGGGGATCTTGGTGGAGCGTGCAGAAGACGGACAGGTCTGCTGCGATCGGCTCATCGAGGCAGCAGACGGATACTACGATCTCATTCTTATGGATATCCAGATGCCGCACATGAATGGCTATGAGGCGACGAGACGGATCCGAAAGCTGAAGGATCCGAAGAAATCACAGATCCCCATCATTGCCATGACGGCGAATGCTTTCGCAGAAGACAGGCAGGCGGCAAAGGATGCCGGCATGAATGATCATGTGGCAAAACCGATCCATATAGACATTCTCTTGTCTGTGCTCAAGAAATATGTATAGCGGGAAGGGGCTGTGAAGAAATGAATCCTCATTTCTTCACAGCCCCTTTTTACTTTGCT
>JAJWRZ010000214.1:0-2438 GCA_021633965.1 Dialister sp. | reverse complement strand
GTGTGGGGCTGCCCATGCTGGGATTTTCGAAGAAGCCGGATTTCCTTCCCTACAAGCAGGCAGCGGCGGCTGTGGGGCAGGGCGCGCTCATGAATACGTACGAGCATCTCTTCCATGAATATGGGCAGACCGTCGGACAGCTCCTTTTCACGAAGGGCGATGCGGTGAATTCGAAGCGCTATCTCTACATGAGAGGCACCATTCAGGCACTGCTTGAGCTCGGCGCGATCCCGATCGTGAATGAGAATGATGCGGTATCGGCTGATGAGATCAAGATCGGCGACAATGATACGCTGTCTGCGATCGTCGCAAGCGTAGCCGAAGCCGATCTTTTGATCATTCTTTCCGATATTCAGGGACTGTATACGAAGGATCCGAAGAGCCATCCGGATGCGGAGCTGATCCATGAAGTCCCCGCCTTCTCCCGCGAGCTGTTTTCCATTGCGGGCGGCGCCGGCACGGCGCGTGGCACGGGCGGCATGTATACGAAGATCCAGGCAGCAGAAATCTGCGTGCATTCCGGCATTGATATGATCATTGCGAAAAGCGATGAGAAGGAAGTGCTGCTGCGTATCATGGACGGAGAAGAGATCGGGACACTCTTCCGCGGCGAGAATGTGCATCCGCAGCTGAAGAAACGCGATATCATCATCGGCACGGCAGTCAAAGGCAAGATCTATGTCGATGAAGGGTGCCAGAAGGCGCTCCTCAAGAAGGGCTCTTCTCTCCTTCCGGTCGGCATCATCGATGTGGAAGGCACTTTCAGCGATGGGGATACGGTTGCTGTGTACTATGAGAATCAGGAGCTGGCCCGCGGTATTTCCCACTACAGCAGTGAAGATGTACAGAAAATCATGGGACATCGCACCGAAGGGCTTTCCGAGGCTCTCGGGATGGCAGCGCCCTATGACACGGTCATCCATAGGGACAACCTCTTGGTGATGAGATAACGCTTCCCGCTGTTTGATGGGGCGAAGCGCCAGAAAGTGATGAGATTTCTGCTGGCAGACAAAATGAAATTTTCAGAAAAACTATACTGGATGGCGTACTACTATACCCGCCATCCGAAAGGGAAATTTGAACTGTCCCATATCCTGCAGCTTTTGGCATTCTGGGCAGTTTGTATTTTAGTGTGCGAAATGGTGCTGTATCTATGGCTGAACGGATAGGAATTTTTGGCGGTTCTTTCAATCCCATTCATGTAGGACATTTGGTGATCGCAGAAGCGGCATGGCAGGAATTTTCGCTGCGCAAAGTCCTTTTCATTCCTTCCGGTGATACACCGAATAAGGATATGCACCACATTGACAAGAATATCCGCTATGCGATGGTGGAAAAGGCCATCGAAGGGAATGGGCATTTCATGATCTCACCCATTGAGCGTGACCGCCAAGGCCCTTCCTATACGGTGGATACCATCCGTATCCTCCAGCGCGAGTTTGGCGATGAGTATGAATTCTACTTCATCTGCGGCACTGATGCCGTGGCGGATCTGCCGACGTGGAAATATAACAGGGAGCTTCTTTCTGCCTGTCATTTCATCTGCGCGAGCCGTCCGGGGAATGAAAATGAGATACAGAAGTCCATCGATTACTTTGGGAAACTGGGGAGGAAAAAGATCCATTTCCTTAAGACGCCGGAGTTGGCGATCTCCTCTACGATCCTCCGAGACTGGATCGCAGAGAAGAGATCCGTGCGCTACCTGATCCCGGATGCGGTGATCGATATGATCCGTAGCAATAAATTGTATGAATGAGGCGCGGGAAACACCACCACTTACTGAGGCTGTTATGAAACTGGAAAAAATAGAAAAAGAACTGGAAAAAACATTGTCGCCGAAGCGTTTCCGCCATTCCGCAGGAGTCGCCGACATGGCGAGGCATCTGGCGCAGCTGTATGGCGCATCGGAAGAGAAAGCCTTTCTGGCGGGCTGGATCCATGACTGCGCGAAGGAGATGACACTCTCCGAGATGCAGCAAGTCGTGAAAAAAGCCCATCTGACATTTGTGGATGCGGAGCATATGCTGGCGAGCCGTGCGCTGCTGCATGGCCCGGCAGGGAGTGTCCTTGCGAAAACAGCATTTGGCATCGAGGATGAAGAAATCCAGGGAGCCATCTATTATCACACGACAGGGCGCGCCGGTATGACGCTCCTCGAAAAGATCGTCTTCCTCGCCGACTATATCGAGCCGAACCGTGATTTCCCAGGTGTCGAAGACCTGCGCAGCCTCGCAGAGAAGGATCTGGACCAGGCGGTGCTTGCTGCGTATGATTCCACGATTTCCCATCTCATCGATCAGGGCGCATATATTTACGGTCTCACCTTTTTGGGACGCAATGATATGGTAGAAAAGCTGGCGAAACACTGATTCCATCGCAGAATTAGGGAAACACTGATTAAATCGTTGTCAGATTTTACTCTTGAATTTTTATGCATA
>JAJWRZ010000035.1:0-15618 GCA_021633965.1 Dialister sp. | reverse complement strand
CCCGAAATATTTTTATTAGATGAGCCATATGATTATTTGTCACATTCTCTTACATTGGTTAGGCATAAAATAAAAATTGTATATCCTTAGTCTTAAATTTAGGCACGCAAAAAAGCGCCATGCTCTGGGCATGACGCTTTTCCGTTGCGTATGGTGTCGGTTGCCAGGAATCTAAGGAAACCTAATCCCTAGCTACCAGTCACCAGTCACTAGTCACTAGTCACTTTCCGATAGGTGCAGAAGCGATGCGGGATCTTGCCTTCCCCCTCTACGCTCTCTTCCAGTTTCCACGCAGAAGGATCGAAGTCAGGGAAGTACGCATCCCCTTCGAAATCTTCCTCGATTTCCGTGATATACATCGTATCGGTGTAGGGCAGGAGCTCGCGATACATATGCTCGCCGCCGATCACAAAGTTTTCTCCCGCCGGAAGTGCCGCGAGCAGTTCCTTGACATCGTGGAAGAGAAGGACGCCCTCAGCGGCTTGGTAGTCCGGATTTCCTGTCAGCACATAGTGGACGCGGCCCGGCAGGACCTTGGGCAAACTCTCGAAAGTTTTCCGCCCCATGATGATGGGATGGCCCATGGTGAGAGCCTTGAACCGCTTCAGGTCATCGGAAAGGTGCCAGATGAGCTGGTTATCCTTGCCGATGACGCCGTTTCTCGCGCGGGCCACAATGATAGAAAGACTCATACGGACACCTCCATTGCGATCTTGTCATGATGCCGGTAGTCTTCCAGCTGGATATCTTCCGGCTTAAAATCATAGAAATTCTTTACATCCGGATTCAGGACGAGCTTCGGGGCGGCGTAAGCCTCCGGCAGGCGGGAGAGCTGGAGCTTCAGCTGTTCCACATGGTTTTCATAAATGTGCGCGTTATTGATGACATGGGTGAAAAGCCCCGGACGAAGACCGCTCACCTGCGCGATCATACAGATGAGCGCCGCGTACTGTGTCATATTGAAGGGCACGCCGAGCCCCATATCCCCGCTGCGCTGGACGAGCATGCAGTTCAGGCGGCCGTCATTCGAGACATCCCACATGGTGAGAAAGGCGCAGGGGTAGAGTGCCATGTCCGGAAGGTCTTTCACATTCCACAGATCGACCACCATACGGCGACTCTGCGGATCTTTTTTTAGTGTCTCCAGAAGGGTATCGACCTGATGGTACTTCCCAAGCTGATAGCCATAGGCTTTCCCGATGGTACCGTCTTCGCGCATCCACTCGTCCCACACATGGCAGTTCCACTTCTGCAGCTCACGCACATCATTCGACTGCTTCTGCCAGATCCATAGAATTTCCTTCACTGCCGTCTTGAAGGCAACGAATTTCGTCGTGAGGATGGGAAATTCTTTTTCTAAATCAAACTGCATGATCTGATGCGGCAGTTTATAGGCAGGCATACCCGTGCGGTTCTCGCCGAGTGCGCCTTTGTCCAATATGTTTTTTACGATGCTGAGATATTCCTGATCAGCAAGACTCATGGTAGTGACTCCTTTACTTGTATATTGTTTGTAAATAGTGACTAGTGACTAGTGACTAGTGACTGGTGACTGGGAGACCTCAGACATCAGACATCAGACACCAGACTTCAGACTTCTATCCACCGGGCTTCGGGCATCGCCCTATTTATACTCCGCGGCGCTTCACTATTTTTTGCGCCGCACCACCATTTCTCATTTCTCATTTCTAATTTCTCATTCAAGCGAAGCTTTCAAACGGAATCAAAGGACGGCACGCCCGAGGGGCTAACCCTGAACCTTGAACCCTAAATCCTGTCTCCCCAGATGCATTTCACGATCGTTTCTCCGTAGCGATCGACCTTTTTCGGGCCGATACCGCGGATGCGTTTCAGCTCCAGCTTCGTCTTGGGACGCCAGAAGGCCATTTCCTGCAGCTGCTCATCCGTGAAGATGCGATTCCGAGCCAGTCCTTCCTTAGCTGCGATCGCATTGCGGACAGAGAAAAGCTGCTGCAGGAGCTGGGCATCGGGATCCTTTTCTTCGATGACAGGCTCTTCTGCGCCGGTCCGGATGATCTCCAGAAAACGCTCGCCGTATTTCTGCAGCTTGAATGCGCCGACGCCATGCACCGCGCCCATGGCTTCCATGGACTCAGGGCGCTCACGTGCCATCGCTTCCAGTGTCGCATCCGAGAAGATGACAAAGGGCGGCACATGCTCTTCGGCCGCCAATGTCCGCCGAAGCTCGCGCAGGGCTTCGAAAAGGCCGTCCCGGCTTTCGCGGCGGGGATCGAGATCCCGCTCGACCGCTGCCTCTTTCATCGCATCCTCTGCGCCGAAGGCAAGGCCGTAGACCTCTGCCTTCCCCGCAAGGACTTCTTTCGCTTTGTCCGTCAGCTTGAGTACGGGATAGGGCTGTCCGTCACGGAAGAGGTAGCCATCCGCGACGAAGCTGTTCAGCGCACTCTTGATATGGCCCAGCTTCTCAAAAGAGAGCTTGCCGAAAGTCGGCACCGTGAGGAGATCCTTCTCGATGAGCTCCTTTGTTTTCTTTCCTTTCAGGACAGCGGCGATGATGCTCGCTCCGTATCGCTCGCGAAGGGATAGGACGGTACGGAAAATGAGGACTGCCGCATCCGTGATCCTGACCTTGGCCGTCCGGTTCTCGCAGTTGCTGCAGTGCCCGCAGGGCTCCTTCACCTTTTCTCCAAAGTAGGCAAGAACATAATTTCTCAGGCACGAAGACGTCTGGCAATAGTCGATCATCGCATTCAGGCGCTGGTAATCCATCCGCTTCTGCTCCTCAGGCTGATTGCCATTCTCGATGAAGTACGTCTGGATGTGCACGTCCTTGCCGCTGTAGAGCAGGATGCACTCCGCCTTCGCACCGTCGCGCCCGGCGCGGCCCGCCTCCTGATAGTATGACTCAAGGCTCTTTGGCATCTGGTAGTGGATGACATAGCGCACATTGCTCTTATCGATCCCCATGCCGAATGCATTCGTCGCCACCATGACCGTCGTCCTGTCATAGGAGAAATCGTCCTGCGCCTGCCTGCGCTCCTCGTCCGTCATGCCCGCATGGTAGCGCCCTGCCGTGATCCCCGCCTGAGAAAGCCTGTCATACATCTCATCCACCGCTTTTCGGGTCGCGCAATAGATGATGCCGCTCTCCTTCCGATGCGATTTCACATAGCGCAGGATGAAATACTCGCGATTTCCGCCCTGCATCACACGGAAGGAGAGATTCGGCCGGTCAAGTCCGGTACGGAAAACGGCCGCCGCAGCAAGCCCTAAGCTTTCCTTCATATCCTGCTCGACGAGCGGCGTCGCCGTCGCGGTGAAGGCCGTCACGAGGGGGCGCTGCGGCAGGCTGTCGATGAAGCTTTTGATCTTCCGATACGATGGACGGAAATCATGCCCCCACTGCGACACGCAGTGCGCCTCGTCGATCACGACCATCGAGAGCGGTACCATGGAGAGACAATGAGTGAAATACGACGGCTCGAGCTTCTCCGGTGCCATGTAGAGCAGCTTGATCTTCCCCCTGTACATATCACGCAGCCGCTCGATCGACTCCTCGTAGGGGACTGTGCTGTTCACATAGGAGGCGGGGATTCCCTGCTCCGTCAGCGCCTCCACCTGATCCTTCATGAGGGAGATCAGAGGAGAAATGATGACCGTCCCCTTCGGCAGCAGCATCGCCGGGATCTGGAAACAGATCGACTTCCCCGCCCCCGTCGGCATGATGGCCATCACATCCTTCCCGGAGAGGATGGTAGAAATCACATCCTCCTGTACCGTGCGGAATGTGTCGTAGCCAAAATATTCCTTCAGCACGTCTCTGGGCCCCATGGCGCCCCTCCTTTCGATTTGAACATATTCATATTATTATAGCATAGATAAAGGGGAGAGGGGTTAGACCGAGGGGCGTGCTGCTCCTTGATTCTGTTTGAAAGCCGGGATAAGTAGCTAGGGATTAGGGATTGGGGATTAGGGATTAGGAGTGACTAGTGACTGGTGACTAGTCACTGGGATTCTCCAGCATCGTCATCCCGAGCCCAGTTGGGGAATCTTTGTTGCATTCCATTTTATTGCTCGCGCCAACCATCCATTTTACCTGAAACACCGCATCTCACTTTTCTGCACTGCGGTGTTTCCCGTTTTCCTTTCTCAAACACTTACCGTTTTACCGCGAATAACAAAGATCCCTCCACTTCGGTCGGGATGACGATACGAGAGTAAGGCTATCCCCACACCTTCGGGCATCGCCCCATATATACTCGCGGCGCTTCCATATTTTTATGCGCCGCACCACCACTCCTCACTCCTCACTCCTAACTAGAGAGCGCGAAGCTTTCGTACGCAATCATGAGGCGACCCGCCCCCGGGCCTAACCATGACCCCTTTCTTACCCCTTAATAAATCATTTTTATAGTAGCGCATTTGGTCAATATATAATAAAATAGATATATAAGCATGCATTCTATAATGCGTATGATATGAAAGGAGATTTTTATGAACCTGCTATTCACTGCACTCATTGTCGTATGGGCGGCCTGGCTCATTTTGAAGAAGTACAAGCCACAGACCGTCCTTTTCGTAGCTGGCGGCCTGCTGCTCGCCGGCTCGATGATCATGAGCTGGGGCACGATCCTTCCCGCCGGAAAGAGCACCGGCATGTGGAGCTTCGATATTTTTGAACTCATCCGCACTCTTTTTGCGAACCGACTCTCCGGTCTCGGCCTCAACATCATGGCTGTCGGCGGCTTTGCACGGTACATGGATAAGATCGGCGCGAGCAATGCGCTGGTCGCCCTCACCATCCGCCCGCTGATGCTGCTGAAATCGCCCTACATCGTCATGAGCGCCTGCTGGGTACTCGGCATGTTCCTTGGGCTGGCCATCAATAGCGCCTCAGGCCTCGCCATGCTCCTCATGGTGACCATGTTCCCGATCCTTGTCGCACTCGGCGTCTCCCGCATCTCTGCGACCGCAGCCATCGCGACCACGCTCTGCCTTGACTGGAGCCCGTCAGATACCGGCACCATCTTTGCCGCTGAGATCGCAGGCTTTGATCCCGTCATCTACTGGCACACCTTCCAGATCCCGATCGCCTGCGCCGTCATCCCCTGTGTCGCCATCGCCCACTACCTCACGCAGAAAATCATGGATAAGCGCGACGGGCACATCGTGCGCGCTCTGGATCCGGCGGAAGTCTCTGTCAATATCGAGACCGAGGATGAAAAGAAAGCCGCACTTTCCCATCCGCCGAAGATCTATGCCCTTCTTCCGATCATTCCTCTCGCTCTCATCCTCATCTTCTCGCCGCTCTGCATCCCCGGCATCAAGATGAACATCATCATGGCGATGCTCATGGGGACCGCTCTCGGCATGATCGCCCAGTTCTTCCGTACAAGAGACTTGAAGGAGACCTTCTCTGAGATCCAAATCTTCTTCGACGGCATGGGCAAGCAGCTCGCCAATGTCATCACCATCGTCATCGCCGGCGAATTCTTCGCGAAAGGTCTCACTTCCACAGGCTCCATCGATGCCATGATCCAGGGCGCCCAGACCACCGGCTTCGGCGCATCCGGCCTGACGCTTGTCATGATCGCCATCATCGCAGTCTGCGCCATCCTCATGGGCAGCGGCAATGCTCCCTTCTTTGCCTTTGCCAATCTCGTCCCTGCGATCGCTGCCAAGACAGGTGTCGCCGCCTCCTTCATGGTCCTCCCGATGCACCTCATCGCGAGCTCCGCGCGCGCCATCTCTCCGATCACCGGTGTCATTATCGTGGCCTCCGGCATGGCTGGCATCAGCCCCTTCGACCTTGTGAAACGCACCGCCATCCCGATGGCTGTCTCCTGCATCCTCATCGTCGTCGCGAACTTCGTGATCTTCGGGTAAATAGTTGCTAGTGACTAGGGTTTAGGGATTAGGAAATAGGAAATACCAGTCACCAATCACCAGTCACTAAAAAACAAAAGCGTAAGTGATATCGCATCCAATATCACTTACGCTTTTATTGTGAGCGGCAATCAGAGCAAGACCGGCCCCGCCGCTGTTCCTTCTTATTTTCCCGCTGCGAGCTTCACGATCTCCACCGCCTGCTTGGCGCATTTGACGAGGTCATCGATCACCTGATATTCCTCACTGGTGTGACATTTGAAATTCCCTGTACCGATCCCGACAGCAGCGATGCCGTGTTCATTGAAATGGTTCGCATCCATGCCGCCGCCCCCTTCCTTGAAGAAGGGCGCTGCCCCGACTGCCTCTGCCGCCTCTTTGGCCAGCACGCAGGGGCGTGCGGTCTCCGCGAGCTTGAAGGCATGGTAAAGCGTATGCAGCTCGACCTCGATCTTCGTATCGTATTTCTCGGAGATCCTGTCTGCCGCCGCCTGAATATCGGCAGAGATCTGCTGATACTCCTTCGCATCGCGGCTTCTCTGCTCGCCGGTGATCGTCACGAGATCGCAGACGACATTGGTAGCACTCCCCGCCTCAATGATGGAGAAATTCGCCGTCGATACCGGCGAAAGGCGGCCATCGGGAAGCTGCATGATGAGATCGGCTGCCACCTTCAGCGCATTCAGTCCCTTTTCCGGTTCATTGCCCGCATGCGCCGTCACACCATGCACACGGATCGTGACACGCCCCTTGCTCGGAGCGGCAAGGACGATGGTTCCCGCCTTGCCGGAGGCATCATATACGAAAGCACTCTTTGCGTTGAACTTTGAAAAATCATACTGGCGCGAGCCTTCGACGCCCGTTTCCTCACAGACAGAGAAGGCCACTTCGATGGGGCCATGCGGGATCTGCTTCTCCTTCACTTCACGAAGCATCGCAAGGATCGCCGCGACGCCGCCGATATCATCGCCTGCCAGGATCGATGTCCCGTCCGAGACGATCTTCCCTTCCTCCTTCACGAGAGGAACTATGTGCCCGTGATTTCCCACGCGGTCCATATGCGCGGAGAAAAGGACCGGCTCGCCGTCCGTGCTTCCGGGAAGCTGTGCATAGAGATTGCCCGTATTGCCGCCGAGCACCTCGCCTGCCTTGTCTTCCGTCACGGTGAGGCCGAGCGCCGTGAGCTTTTCCTTCAGTACGTCAGCGATCGCCCTTTCGTCACGCGAGTGGACCTCGATAGAAACCAGTTCTTTGAATTCATCGATGATACGTTTCTGATCCATGGGAGGACTCCTTTCAAAAAATCAATGTGAGACGCATACCGGAGAATCTGCTATACCTACTTCTTCGGTCTCCTTCTTTTCCTATGCGGATGATAGAGCTGCCAGTGGAAGTGGATCGCACAGAAGCGAAGAAGTGTCACACAGGCAAAAGCAATCCATGAGGAAACGGAAAGCTCCAGCGCCGTGAAATGACGCAGGCAGCACAGGACAAGGCCGCCGGCGATGGATGCAATGGCGTACACATCCATGTACAGCACGACGGGCATGCGCCGCGCCATCATATCTCGCAGCATACCACCGCCGACCGCGGTGATAAGCCCCAGCATGGTCGGCAGAAGAAACCGATACGAGTCGGGGTACTGATAAAATGCCGTCAGTGCTCCCGTCACAGTGAAGGCCGCAAGACCCACCGTATCCGAGATATTGTACATGAACGTGATGTAGCGCTCATTCTCCTTCGATACGCGATAGACCGGGTAGAGAAAAGAAATGATGAGTGCCGTGATGATGGAAACGAAGAGCCCGTTGGGGCTGCGAAGTACCGACGGCGGCGTGATGCCGCAGAGAACGTCACGCACCATCCCGCCGCCTACGCCGGTCATGACAGCGAGCACGGTGATGCCAAAAATATCCATACGCCGCGACAGTCCCACCACAGTGCCGGAAAAGGCAAAGGCGATGGTGCCGAGCGTTTCAAAAATGAGCCAGGTAATGGTCATGGGAAATCCTTTGGAAAAATGGAAAAAGGGTTCAGGGGGAACACTAGGCAATATGTCGGATATAGTTAGGAGTTAGGAATGAGGAGTTAGGAGTGTAGGTACGGCGCACAAAATTTGGAAGCGCCGTGAAATTTTATATAAGTAGCGCATAAATGGAAATATAAAAAGGGGTATTGGGGCGCTATATAATTTGTGCGCCCCTTCCGCCACTCCTCACTCCTCACTTTTAGCGCAAATGTTTCACCGCTCTATTGACCCATATTCAGAAATGCTAAGCGCTATTCAAAATACCACACGCAGCGCCGCATAGCAGAGATTCACATAACCCTGCGCGAGCGGCCCGATGATGCGGTTCACCCAGCCGGAGAATACGATGAGCATCAGGATGACGAAGCCGTAGCGCGCATTGAAGTTTTCAAATTTCCAGGCAAGCTCTCCGGGCAGCACGGTGGAGACGATCTTCGAACCATCGAGCGGCGGTATCGGGATCAGATTGAAGAAAGCGAACCATACATTGTACATCATGATCCACTGCAGGAAACGGAAACCGCCATCACCGAGCATCGCCATGCCGCCGAAAGCCATGATGAGCAGGATGGAAATGAACGTCAGAAACAGGTTCATCCCCGGCCCCGCGAAAGCGACTTTCAGCATGCCCGTGCGGTAATTTTTGTAGTAGCGTGGATTGATTTCCACCGGCTTCGCCCAGCCGAATCCACAAAGTACGAGAAGAAGCGTCCCCAGCATATCAAGATGCGCCATCGGATTGATGGTGAGCCGTCCCATACGAGACGGCGTAGGATCACCCAAGGCATCCGACACGGCAGCGTGCGCGTACTCGTGCATCGAGAGCGCGATCAGAAGTGCCGGAGCGCGGTAGATCAGGGAAGATACATCAAGAAAATCAAACATAAAAGCTCCTTGAAAAAACAAGTTCAGGGTTCAAGGGTAGTCCATGGGGCGGCTCCGTCCACTGATTATGAATGAAAGCTTTGCGCGAATTAGAAATGAGAAATGCGAAATGGTGGTGCGACGCATAAAATAATAAAGCACCGCGGAGTATAAATAGGGCGATGCCATGAGCTGACATCTCAGTCACAAGTCACCAGCCACTCTCATTCATCCGCCGGATGATTGCTGTGGATCTCTGCCGTTACGGGATGGAGCTGGCAGCTGCCGTAGGCACTGAGCACGGTGAGCAGCGCATCGCGAGAGACCTCGCTGTCGAAATGTGCGTCGATGAAGATCTTCTTTCCATCATCCACCGCATAGCAGTGAAGGATGTGGTACTCAGTCGTCTTTACAAAGGCGAGGAAATCAGATCTCTTGTCTTCGGACAATGTGAGCTCGAAAATACCATGTACGGCGTAGCCAAAGACCGGACAATTCACATTGACTGTATAGCGCTCGACAATGCCTAGATCCTGCAGACGCTCCAGCCGGTTCTTCACCGCCTGACTCGTGAGGTACACCTGCCGCCCCAGATCTGTCATGGAAATACGGCCATTCTTTTTCAGTGCATTGATGATCTTGATATCGGTTTCATCTAATTCTTTCGGAATCATACGGACGCCTCTTTTCTGTCAGTAGTCTATGGGTATTTCTATAATTCTATTATAACCGAAATCGAATTTCTGAGAAAGAGTGAGGGGAAAATAGGGGGCAAGGTTTAGCCCTTGAGGCGTGCTGTTCCTTAATTGCACGAGAAAGAGGTTCAGCAGGTTCTATAGGTTCAAAAGGGTTGGTGCGGCGCATAAAAAGTCAGAAGCACCGCGGAGTATAAATCATGGCGATGCCCGAAGAAAGGCGGAATAACAGGTTTCCCGTTTGGGATTTCCTGCCATCGTCCGCATGACCGCGAATGACAAAGATTTCTCGCCTCGCTCAAAATGACGATACGGGAGTCTGATGTCTTCTAGTCTTCTAGTCTCCAGTCACTAGTCACTAGTCACTAGTCACCAGCCTCTCCTTTCCTAAATTGACATGGCTCTCAAAATCAATTATAATTTTCGAGTAATATATAAGGAAACGCTGATGCAATCGCGGAATCTGATCTCATCCGTGTTTTCATAAATGGGAGCAAAGAATGACTATCACACTCAATATGTATCAAACGCTGGCTGCCGCTGTGGCAGTCTTTTTTCTTGGCGGATTTTTGAAGGGGAAGATCCCCCTCTTTCGCAAGTACTGCATCCCCGCGCCGGTCATCGGCGGGACGATCTTCTCCATCGTGAACTGTATCCTCTACACAGAGGGGATATGGAACTACAGCCAGGACACCGTCATGCAGAACTGGTGTATGATGCTCTTCTTCACGAGCATCGGCTACATGGCGAGCCTGCGGCTGATCCTGCGGGGCGGCTATCTCGTCTTCAAAATGGGCATCATGGTCGCGATCCTCATCCTCCTGCAAAACCTCATCGGGATCTCCATGGCGCATGTATTCGGCCTGCCCTCGTTGATGGGGCTTGCGGACGGCTCGATCCCGCTGGTCGGAGGGCATGGGACAGCCGGCTCCTTCGGCCCGGTACTGGAAGAGATGGGGCTCATGAATGGTACCACCATCGCCTTTGCGGCTGCCACCTTCGGTCTTGTCTCCGGCAGCTTCATCGGCGGCCCGATCGGCGAGCTGTTGGTGCGCCGCTTCTCACTGATCTCCCATGAAACAGACAATGCGGCAGAAGAGACCGGCGAGAGACCGGCGGCGCTGCATCCCAAAGATGCCGCGGCGGCTTACCTCAATATGGATCACTTCATGTACGCTTTCGGGCAGCTGCTCCTTGCCATGGGTATCGGTACCTATGTGAGTGCCTTTTTCAGCAGCATCGGCCTTGTCTTCCCCGGATACATCGGCGGCATGATCGTCGCTGCCATCATCCGCAATGTATCGGAGATCACGGAGTGGTACGGCTCTTACCAGCAGGAATGTGAAGTCTTGGGCGGCATGTGCCTCAATATCTTTCTCTCCTGTGCCCTGATGAGTCTCAAGCTCTGGCAGCTCGCCTCGCTCGCTGTACCGCTCACGCTGACGCTTCTCATCCAAGTCGCCTTGATCGGTGCTTTCGCCTACTTCATCATCTTCCGCGTCATGGGAGGCGACTATGAAGCCGCCGTCATGGCTGCCGGCACCTGCGGCTTCGGCCTCGGTGCGACGCCGAATGCCATCGCAAACATGAATGCGATGTGTGAACGCTACGGCTCTGCGCACACAGCCTACTTCGTCATCCCGCTCATCGGAGCCTTTGTCGTCGATTTCCTCAATGCATCGATACTGATGGTGTTTATGAATTTGCTGAAATAAGTGACTGGTGACTGGTGACTGGTGACTAGGGACTAGGGATTAGGGATTAGGGACTAGGTTTGTAATACGAGAATACAATCCTCGTATCGCGACGAAGCCGACATTTGAATCTATAGAACCTGCCAAGCCTTACATAACAAAAAGGCAGAAACGAAAATGACTACTCATTTCGTTTCTGCCTTTTTTATTTATCTGATTTATCTGAATCCGAAGACTTTGGCGAGGATGCTCTGGCGACGTCCTTTTCTGGCTTCGCCAGCCCATTCTGCGCTCTTGGCATCTGCGTGTCTGACTTTGTACGTTTTATAGGCCCGATATTCATCCATATCTACCAAGAATGTACAGATTCGCTTGCCGCTTTCGCGGAAACGAAGCTGCCGTTCGCTGGTTGCGCTCGGAATGGGGAGCGCTTTCTCTTCCAGTTCCAGAAGAGAGGCGGCCAAAGCTTCTCTGGCCTTCTTCGCAGCCTCATTCATGGTGCTGGCTTTCGCTTCACAACCGATGAGGTCTGGAAACATCACGAAGAACATTCCCTTTTTCTGATCGTATGAACAAATGGCGGGGTAGAAGTATTTCATCTCTGTCCCCCTTCCCTCTTCTTACCACTCTCGATGGCAGATCACTGCCATCCCTATTGTATACTATTTGGGCATGGAATGGCAACAAAAAGTAAAGAAAATGTAAGGAAAATGAAGGTTCAGGGTTCAGGTTGGCGAGTCCAGGGTTGCCCGTGGGTTGAGCTGCCCATGGATCGCGGATGAAAGCTTTGTTCGAATGAGAAATTAGAAATGAGAAATGGTGGTGCGGCGCATAAAAATAATGAAGCGCCGCGGAGTTTTGATAGCACTTCGCGCCGTCGTCATTTCGAGCGCAAGCGAGAAATCTCTATTGCAGAACGCTCATTGCCTGCTGTGAGACAGCACCAAGACATCGTTTTTCCCAGACACATACGCGCTGATTCCCGCAGAGCAGTAGAGATCCCTCGGCTACGCTCGGGATGACGATGCCGGAGAATCCCAGTCACTAGTCACCAGTCACTAGCTTCTACCACATTACAGGTCCAGATTCGTGACGTCCTTCGCATGCTCTTCGATGAATTTGCGTCTCGGCTCGACCTTGTCGCCCATGAGGATGGTGAAGAGGCGGTCTGCTTCGACAGCATCGGTGAGCTCGACCTTCAGCATGACGCGCTGTTCCGGATTCATCGTGGTATCCCAGAGCTGTTCCGGATTCATTTCGCCCAGCCCTTTGTAGCGCTGGATCGCACAGCCATCGCGGCCGATCTCATCGAGGAGCTTATTCTGTTCATCATCATCGTAGGTGTAGTATTTCTGACGTCCCTTGCGTACCTGATACAGCGGCGGCTGGGCGATGAAGACGTGACCTTCGGTGACGAGCGGCTTCATATAGCGATAGAAGAAGGTGAGGAGCAGTGTCCTGATGTGCGCACCATCGACATCGGCATCCGTCATGATGATGATCTTGTAATAGCGGAGCTTCGTGATATCGAAGTCTTCACCAACGCCCGTACCGAAAGCGGTGATCATGGTACGGATGGCATCGGAATTCAGGACACGGTCGAGGCGGGCTTTTTCTACATTCAGGATCTTGCCGCGCAGCGGGAGGATCGCCTGATAGCGGCGGTCACGGCCGGACTTCGCAGATCCGCCTGCAGAGTCCCCTTCGACGATATAGATCTCTGTCATCTTCGGGTCTTTTTCTGTGCAGTCAGCCAGCTTTCCCGGAAGGCTGGAGACTTCGAGCGCATTCTTACGCCGGGTCAGCTCACGGGCGCGGCGGGCTGCTTCGCGGGCACGGCTCGCCGTGATGCCTTTCTCGACGATGGCCTTCCCTTCCGCAGGATGCTCTTCGAGGTAGGTACGCAGGCCTTCCGAGACGAGATTATCCACGATGCCCTTGACCTCGAGATTTCCGAGCTTCGTCTTGGTCTGACCTTCAAACTGCGGATTCGGCACTTTGACGGAAATGACGCAGGTCAGCCCTTCACGGACATCATCGCCGGAAAGGTTCGCTTCATTGTTCTTGAGGATGTTATTCTTACGTGCATATTCATTGAGGACACGGGTGAGCGCGCTGCGGAAGCCGGCAAGGTGCATGCCGCCTTCGATGGTATTGATGTCATTGACGAAGGTATACATGCTTTCGCTGTAGCCTGTCTGGTACTGCATCGCGATATCAACGATAACCTTATCCTTCTCGCCTTCAAACGCAATGACTGCCGGATCGACAAGATCCTTGCCTTCATTCAGGAACTGGACGAATTCCGTGATGCCGCCGGCATAGTGGAATTTCTCCTCGTGGGTCGCACCGTCGCGCAGGTCTGTCAGCGTGATGGTGAGGCCTTTATTCAGAAAAGCCAGCTCACGCATGCGGATCTTCAGGGTATCATAGTCGAAGTCCACCCCTTCTTTGAAGATCTCGATATCCGGCTTGAAGGTGACAGACGTGCCCGTCTCCTTCGTTTCTCCGTAGGTCTTCATATACTGCGTGACTTCCCCGCGGGACAGTCTCATTTCATGGAAATGTCCTTCACGGCGCACCACGACGCGTGTCCATTCGGAGAGCGCATTCACGACAGAGATGCCGACGCCGTGCAGACCGCCGGAGATCGGATAGCCATCCCCGCCGAATTTGCCGCCTGCATGGAGTACGGTCAGTACGACTTCCATGGCAGGTTTCCCAGTCTCGTGCATCCCCGTCGGGATACCGCGGCCATTATCCGTGACTGTACAGCTGCCGTCATCATTGAGCGTCACTTCGATGTGCGTGCAGTAGCCTGCGAGTGCTTCATCGATACTGTTGTCAACGACTTCGTAGACCAGATGGTGCAGACCGCGCGCTGATGTCGAGCCGATGTACATACCCGGACGCAGGCGCACCGCTTCGAGCCCTTCGAGGACACGGATGTCATCTGCGCCGTAGTCTTTCTTGCCATTCTCTTCGCTGTGACGAGCCTGGATTTCATGAATATCTTCAGACATGGGATTCTCCTTACAAAAAAATGGCGGCCTGTCATGCATGACCGCCTTTTATTTATTTACATATATATAAACGCACCTTGATGGTGCGTATTTATTATACCATATTTGAGAGTATTTCGCATGAAGGGGAAATGGCGGAGTGCAGGGAAACGCCCGCCATGCGAAAGCGCCCTCCGCCCTTTTGCAGCCGACGCATTTCCCCTACCCGTCCCACCTGTGTTACAATGAAGGAAATGCAAACACAGTGAGGCTACTTATGAAAAAATTTCTTTTCCTTTTATTGATCTTAGGCGGCGCGATGTACTGGGGCTTCTCCTCAGGCAACGAGCTCACGAAGAACGTCGTACATGAACCTGTCAGACCACATGCCGTCCAAAAGAGCCCGCCGAAGGACACACCGCCCGCCGAAAAGAAAGGCATCCTGACGGAGATCTCAGATACCGTCAAGACACTGATCTCCGGCCTTTCCTCTTCAGAGACCCAAGAGGGCAGCATCGAAGCACGGCCGCCGAAGCCGGACGCAAAAAGCCCCGTCGACGGGGCGGAGAAGCTTCTCACCGCCAAGGAAAAAATGGACAATGTGCTCCACTTCAGGGAAGCACTAGAGGCGCGCGTGCATCGAGAAGAATTCGTCCCCTTTGCCGAGATCCCGGACTACCTCAAGAAGGGGATCGTCGCGACCGAAGACCGCCGCTTCTATGAGCACGGCGCGATGGACCTCATCGGTGTCGCGCGCGCTGCTTTCACAAACTATCTCGCCGGAGAGACGCTTCAGGGTGGCAGCACCATCACCCAGCAGACCGTGAAAAACATCTTCCTCTCCAATGACCGCACCATGACCCGCAAGGTCGAAGAGCTGGCGCTCGCCGTCCAGCTGGAGCGGAATTACAGCAAGGAAGAGATCCTCGAACTCTATCTGAATACCATTTACTACGGTCACGGTGCCTACGGCCTCAAGGAAGCCAGCCGCACCTACTTTGGCAAAGCGCCCAAGGAGCTCGACCTCGCCCAGTGCGCGATGCTCGCCGGTCTCCCGCAGGCGCCGTCTGCCTATGACCCCATCTCACACCCGAAGGAAGGCGCGAAGCGCATGACCGTCGTCCTCGCCCTCATGGCCGAGCAGGGCGTCATCACGCCGACACAGGCCGCCTCGGCTGCAGCAGAGCTGTGGCTGAAGTGAGAAGTGCTGGAAGTGGCACCTTCCCCTAGAGGGGAAGGCTGTTAAGTTAAGGAAATCGTTAGCTACGTAACGTCTTGCTTCCCCCTTCGGGGGAAGTGCCGAAGGCAATATGTGCAAGCGAACTGGATTTTTAGGAGCGAAGCGAGGCTAAAATTCAGTGAGACGCCATTTCGAGCTAAGCGAGATGGGGCATGCCAGCGGTATAGCGTACTATGTTGAATAGTCCGACGCTATCGATATTCCAACACTTTCATGCAATACCGCT
>JAJWRZ010000213.1:0-2451 GCA_021633965.1 Dialister sp. | reverse complement strand
CGAAGGGGGAAGCAAGACGTTACGTAGCTAACGATTTCCTTAACTTAATAGCATTCCCTAGAGGGGAGGACTGCGATACGAGAATACCATCTTCTAAAAAAGGCGGCGAAGCCGCCACGAGAGCCCTGAACCTTGAACCCTGAACCAAATGAAAGCAAAGTAAAAAGGGGCTGTAAAGAAATGAGGATTCATTTCTTCACAGCTCCTTTTTCCCGTTACCATATCCTGTTCCTCACGAAATCAACCGGCCTTGGCCATTTTTTCGTGATGGGAGGTCGTCATCCACGCCCCTGCCTTCATTTCAGCGACCATGGAGGTCATGAGACGGTACTCCCCTTCCATACGGAGCAGGTCCTCAAGCTTTCTCGTATGGAGCAAACGGCCATAGATCCGTCCGGCTTCTGCGTAAAGCATCAGTGCCGGATGTTCCGATGGATCACCGGTGATATCGATCCCATTGTCATTCAGGAAATTTGTAATATCGCCAATGAGAGCTTCATACGCATCGAGTAAAGTTTCCATTTTCATCACTGCATCATACATCTTGTTCATGATAGTCTCCTTTCTGCATTCAGCGGCTGCACGAGGAAATAATCTGAAATTAGGAAGTTTACACTCATTTGAAGTGATTTTGACCGGTCTGAAAGGTATTTCCTTCTTCATCCTTTCTGCTTCCATTATATCCATCTGTTTTTTGCTTGTCTATAGTTCATGCCAATCGGTTATATCTTTGGTATTTTTCCTCGAAAATATGCCTTTTTGTAGAAACTTTTATGCAGGCCTCGGTTCCTTAGCCTGCCTTCCTCAAAAATAAGTTCTTTGGATCACAGCGTTCGAACGTAAAATGATCCTTAGAGATGCAATACTCCAGCGACCAGTACTCTCCTGATTCGACAGAGACGGAGATCAGGCTTGGCCCTGCCTGATAGTCTTTCATACGCCGTCCCCGGATGTGTCGGCTCCAGTGTGCTTCGACTTCGATGACATGTTTTCCCGGGGCAAGATATACCGCGGGGACTCCGAGCGCATAGAGGAAGGTCTCTGCGCGAAGGCCATCGATGTGCAGGATCGCATTGATGCTGGCATAGTCTATATTTCCCGCATGACGCTTATGCAGGAGAACAATGGCGGAATGCTGGTTGGCCGCTTTCAGACGTTTCATTTTCGTTTTCTGTCTGGCATAGATCAGCCACACGCAGCACACAGCAAAAAGAAATCCGGCGATACGCAGTATGTAAAGCAAAGCATCATGATTTTCACTCATTTTCATCACTCTTTCTTCGTCTACGATACGGAAAACGGGCAGCCATGGGATCTCCGTCGGCTGCCTCGCTCGCTTCTCTGTTTTATTCCTTTACAGCAGCCAACGGTAGAGCCCAAAGTAGGCCAGAACCGACAGGGACACAACGCCCGCTGCGGAGATGAAGAACATCCGCAGGAAGAGCCGATCCAGCTCACCGTCTTTCAAGCCACCTTCTGCCGAATAGGCCGCCAGCGCCAGCGCGCCGCCCGTCGATAAGGGGCTGATACCTGCGGTATTGGAAACCATCGTGATCGCAGTGACCCACTCGACCGGATTCGCACTGCTTCCCATCTGTGTCAGGATATGCGGCACAGTCGGGATGAGTGTGGGCATGACGACGCCGGAGGTCGAAGAGAACCAGGAGAGAACGCCTGCCGTGATCCCCAGGATGCTGACCGCCGTCGAGTCGCTCATGATCGCTGCCAGCGCATCCGAGAGAAGGTCGATCCCGCCTGTCAGGATGATGATATTCATCAGCACGCCGACGCCGCAGATCAGAAGAAGGGTCCCCCAGGGGATGCGGCGCAGCGCTGCCGTTTCATCAGAGACATTCAAAAACGAGAGGATGGCGGCTACGCCGAAGCTGGCAAGACCCACATTGATGTGAAAGAGCAGGACAAGGGCGACCATGCCGATGATGCCAGCCAGTGTGATGAGCTGCTGGCGGGCAAACGAAGGGGTATCGGACAAATGAAGCACGACATCTGACTGCAGCCGATAGCCGCCGAAAGCCAGATAAATCAGCGCAGCATAGACCGTCGAAGAGAGGACGCCATTCACGAGAAGCGGTTCCTCGATGCCTGTCAGGCCAAATTCTCCGCATAGATTCAGCCCGATGATGCCCGTCGCAGCCAGTGGTGACATCCCGCCTCCGGCCGCTCCGAGAAAGATGATGGCCGCCAGCATCGCCGGATTGATATTCATTTCCTTCGCAAGCGTCATCCCGAAGACCATCATAATGGCTGCCGTCGGTATGGTGCCAGGTCCCAGCGCGGAAAGAATCGTCGCAAACAGGTACATGACGATCGGCACCAGGTAGGTGCGACGGCCGGAGAGGGCTACGATCTTCTTGGAAAGAAGCGCGAGCGTCCCATTGATTTCTGCCAGTCCGAAAAGATAGGTCACGCCAAGGAGCATGAGGAATAAGG
>JAJWRZ010000212.1:0-2455 GCA_021633965.1 Dialister sp. | reverse complement strand
TTAGAAATGAGAAATGCGAAATGGTGGTGCGGCGCATAAAAATCAGAAGCGCCGCAGAGGTTTGGAACCAGCGGTTTTCTCGTATCGCAAACCTAATCCCTAGCTACTACTCCCTAGTCACTAGTCGCCAGTCCCTATTTTCTCACATGAGACAGGTTCACATACAGCTCTTTGGCCTCTGCATCGAGCTTGCGATTTTTCTTCACGTCAGAGAGGTGGTCATACTTGCTGACAGCATTGCCCTTCGCATCATACATCGCGATGAGGGCGTGATCCATGGAGTATTCTCTTTCACGCTTATCCGCATGGAGATTGATCTTGAATTCACGAATGCGGGTCGTGAGATTTCCATCCGCGAAGTCATAGTCGCTGGGGTTCTTTTTGAGGCTTTCCACGTAGAGGGTGAAGTCTACATTTTCGATGCTGCCCGGGAAATCCATCGTCTGCATGCCGGAAAGTGACTTCATGTCTGCGTAGAAGATCTCTTCATCGTCTGCATGAATGACGCGATAACGGTCAGGATGGGCGAGGAGTGTCGCGGAATCCATCGCCATCGCAGAAGTCGCAGTAAGCATAGTGAAAGCGGCAAGTGCCAGTGCAAATTTTTTCATGATATCCTCCTTAAAATTGACTTAGGTTCATTTCGATATGATTCGATTATACTATGGAAGAGACAGAAACGCAAGCCGAATTTTCCTAGGGAAACGCTGATTAAATCGTTGTCAGATTTTACTCTTGAATTTTTATACATAGCGAGGAATAACCTGACGAGAATAGCGAGCTATTTAAGGAAGGCTATGACGAAGCTATGTATAAAAATTCTTGTAGAATCTGACTCTGCGATTGAATCGGTGTTTCCCTAGAGGAAATACGGATCCTTTGGCTGCATCAGCATTTCCCTAAGACTTGGACGCAAAAAAACCGTTGCCGTGAAATTCACAACAGCGGTTTTTCTATTTTTATTTCGACAGCGCGAGGGCTTTTTCGAAGGTCTTCTTGATGCTTTCAGACGGCTCCTTATCCATGAGGCTCACGACGATGATCGCGATGACGGAGAAGAAGAAGCCGGGGACGAGCTCATAGAGGTCAAACCAGGCAAACTGTTTCCAGATGAGAACGGTGAGGCCGCCGACGATGACACCGGCGTAGGCGCCTTTGAGCGTCATGCGTTTCCAGTAGAGGGAGAGGAGCACTGTCCCGCCGAAGCAGGCACCGAAGCCGGCCCATGCGTAGGAAACGATGGAGAAGATATAGCTGTTCGGATCCGAGCCGAGGTAGACGGCGATGCAGGAGACGAGAAGGACCGAGATACGGCTGACGCGGATCAGCGTTTTTTCCGAGGCATCCTTGCAGAGGAAGGCCTGGAAGAGGTCACGGGAGACCGCTGAGGATGTGACGAGCAGCTGTGAGGAGCTGGTACTCATGATGGCCGCGAGGATCGCAGACCAGATGATGCCCGTGATGAAAGGTGCTGAGAGCGACTCTGCCATCAGGACGAAGACGCGCTCTGCATTCGCATTCTCAAGCGGGGTCGTGAGGTATGCCTTGCCGATGACGCCCATGGCGATGGCGAAGGCGAGAGACAGGATGACCCATGTCATGGCGATGTGTGTCGATTTCTTCAGGTCTTTGGCATCCGAGATCGCCATGAATTTGACGAGGATATGCGGCTGTCCGAAATAGCCGAGCCCCCAGCCGAGGGAGGAGATCATCATGATGGCAAGAGCGCCCATGCCGGTGGAGTCCGGGAAGAAGGAGAAGAAGTCAGGCCCTTCTTTCGCCAGGATATCCATGGTCGGAGCGGGGCCGCCCAGTGCGATGGCCGCAGCGACCGGTACATAGAGGACGGTGAAGAACATCATCGTTCCCTGAATGAGGTCAGTCAGAGCGACGGCGGAGAAGCCGCCGAGGAAGGTGTAGAATACGACGACGAAGGCGCCGATCAGAAGGGACTCGAAGTAGGGCAGACCGAAGATGGTATTGAAAAGTTTGCCGGCTGCAACGAATCCGGAGGATGTATAAATGATGAAGAAAAGAATGATGAAGAGGGCGCAGATGAGGCGCAGGCCATTCTTCTTTTCTTCGAAGCGGTTCGACAGATAGTCCGGGATGGTGAGCGAATTATTCGCGACCTCCGTGTAGTGACGAAGGCGTGTGGAGACGAGGACCCAGTTCGCCCATGTACCGATGATAAGGCCGATGCCTGTCCAGAAAGCAGAGAGCCCGTGCAGGTACGCATAGCCCGGGAGCCCCATCAGCATCCAGCCGCTCATATCCGAGGCTTCCGCACTCATGGATGTCAGCCATGGTCCCAGTTTGCGGTCCCCAAGAATGTAAGACGATAAATTTTTCTGCTGTCTCGAGTAATAGAGCCCGATGCACATCATGCCCGCCAGATAGAGGATGAAGGCCAAGGCGATCGGCCAGCTCCATTCTTCACTCATTTCCATATCAT
>JAJWRZ010000211.1:0-2458 GCA_021633965.1 Dialister sp. | reverse complement strand
TCTATATATAGTATGGCGTTTGCAAGGTACGCATACAGAGCAGGAATGGAGTCCAAGAGAACTACATTGCATCCATCCAAAATCCACCCGCTTCCGCCGCTTACTCAAATTATATCATACCTGATGCCATCTATATATTTTCAACTTTTTCTTTGACCTTTGCCTTTAAATTGTGTACAATGTTCATTGTGTCTTTTGCAGAAAACAGGAGGTTCCTCTTATGATCATCCATGATGAAGCCCATTGTCGATTTCTACAGGAAGACCCGAAAGGAACCGCCTATATGGAGTATACCTGCGCGGGAAATATTCTCACCGTCACCCATACAAAAGTCCCCAATGCCCTCGCCGGACGCGGCATCGCCGGAAAGCTGGCTTCTGCCTTCTATGACTGGGCCAGCCGCCATCACTATATCGTCCGCTCCGAATGCTCTTACATGAGCCATTGGATGGAAAAAAACAAGTGACTAGTGACTTGTGACTGGTAGCTAGGGATTAGGGATTAGGAGTCTCAAGTGACTGGTGACTGGTGACTAGTGACTGGAATGCCAGCTCATGGCATCGCCATTATTTATACTTCTTATACTTCGCGGCGCTTCAGATTTTTTATGCGCCGCACCACCATTTCGCATTTCTAATTTCTAATTTCTCATTCATGCGAGACTTTCATCTACAATCAAGGGGGGCGGCACGCCCCAAGGGCTAACCCTGAACCCTGAACCTTTAACCCTTTTTCACAGAGGAACCACCATGTATAGTTCGTCTCTCTTTCAAAACCCGATCTCTTTCCGGGAAACGCAAAACATGCTCGAAACCATCACTCTACATTTTGCAGACCTGCTGCGTCTGAAATCCGCTGCGCTTTACGACCACTCTGTCCGCGTCTCGAACTATGCAGCTGCGACAGCCGTGTATATGAAGCTGCCTTCGAATGAGATCACGCTCATCCGCTATGCGGGGCTTCTGCATGACATCGGCCTTCTCTCCCTGCCGAATCAGATCCTGTCCAAGGCGCCCTACCTTTCTCGAAGAGAGCTCTCGCTGTATAAAAAACATCCGGAGCTTGGCGCAAATATGCTCGAGTCCATCCCGGGTTGTCAGGATCTTCTTCCCTACATCCGCTGCCACCACGAGCACTGGGACGGGACCGGCTTTCCGAAGCACCTCAAGAACGTGAATATTCCTCTCGGCGCGCGAATCATTGCCGTCGCAGACTACTACGATACCGCCATCTACTCCTCACCGGACTTCTCAGAGAAGACAAAGGCTGAAGTCACACGTGAAATCTTCAGCGGCTCCTCTATCCTTTTCGATCCTGAGGTCATTGCCGCCTTCATCAAAGTCCTCTTCCACAAGACGGATCTGAAATGAAAGCACGGAGGGATCGATGCTCGGGGATCCGAAGATCATCGCCGATCGTTCTCGCATTTCCCTGTCATGATAGTTCCGTGATCCCTGCGGAATCTTTTTCCTTCGACCAAAGCATCCGGGGGACTGCCCCTGACCACTGAAAAAAGCTATGATGAAACCTTCGTTTCACCATAGCTTTTTTTGCTGCAGCCTCGCCGGCTGTTATTTTTTTGACTCATCCGCCGCTTTTTCGAAGAACCATTTCTTTGAAATCTTGTCATAGGTCCCGTCTTCCATGACCTTTTTCAGTGCCACATTGACCTCCTGCTGCATGACCTTGTCATCCTTCGCCATAATGATGACGAACTGCTCTCCGGTCGGGATGGTGCCGGCCGTGGTCAGCTTGCCCCTGCCTTCGTGTTCCAGATAGTACTTCGCTCCCGGTTCATCCACGATAGCTGCATCCGCTTCACCGTCTTCTACCACCGTGAAGACATTCTTATAATAGTCCGGCAGCACTGTGCGCGCCGGGGAAAGCTCCTTCGCCTTCACTTCATTCGTAGAACCACGTTCGGCGGCTACGATCTTCCCTTTCAGATCGTTCGGCCCATGGACCCCTTCCGTGCCGGGGCGGACTACGATGACGTAGCTTCCTAAGCTGTAGTATGGATCACTGAAAGACACGTGCTTCTTACGTTCTTCCGTTGCGCCGATGGCAGAGATCCCAAGCTGGATCTTCTTGTCACCGACGAAGTGGAAAATCTGTTCAAAAGGCAGGTTATTGAACTCTGCCTCCGCATCCATTTTCTGTGCGACTGCCTTCATGAGGTCCACATCGAAGCCGATGATGCGACCGTTTTCATCTTTATATTCGAAGGGGGCATAGGAGGCCTCCACAGCGACACTGAGCTTTTTCTTCGGCGTCGCTGTACTGCTCCCCGCTTCCCCGCCGCATCCGGTGGAAAAGAAAATAGCACTGGCTGCCAGAACGAAAGCGGCTGATTTCATTACATTTTTGTTCATGTGATTTCCTCCCGAGATCAAATGTTTTTAAGGAAACACTGATTAAATCGTTATCGGATTTCATTCTTGGATTTTTATACAGAGCG
>JAJWRZ010000210.1:0-2473 GCA_021633965.1 Dialister sp. | reverse complement strand
CTTCTATATCGTTATGCGCCGCGCCACCATTTCGCATTTCTAATTTCTCATTCAATCGGGGCGTTCAAACGCAATCTATGGGCTGCCGCCAAAGCCTTGCCCCCTGCCCCTCGAACCGCTATAATAAAGGCACATTAAAATTTTCTCCGCACATGGTGCAGAAAGGCTCTCTCATGGCTGACAATACGATCCCATTCCCGACAAAAGGCAATTTCAATAAAAATCTCAAGGCAGATGCATTTGAGTCCTACCTCAAGAAGGAAGGGCTGAATTTCTTCCGCCGTCAGGATGCACATGACTCCTACGACACCGTCGTCTTCATGACCGCACTGCCTGCGGGCAAGCACCGCCTGGTCTGCGCCGTCATCACGGATAACAGCATGTACACCCTGATCCGCGTCCACCTCGGCACCGCGCCAAAGGGCCCGGCCAGAAAGACCTTCGTCCCTTTCCTGAACAAGCTGAATGGGGAGCATGCCATCGTGAAATACACGATCGGCAGCGATGACAACGTCTTCCTCGATGTCTGCGTGACCTCCACGAACGAACACTTCGACCCCGAGACCGTCCGCGACACGCTGAATGTCCTCGTCTTCCATCTGGGTGAATGCTACGAAGACGTCGCCCGCCGTCTCGATAAACCGGGCGATGCCACAGACGGATTCTCTCTGTGATGGGGACTGGGGACTAGTGACTGGTGGCTAGGGATTAGTAGCTGGGGATTAGGATTTCTGGACACCGAGACTTTGAGACTTCAGACTTCAGACTTCAGACTTCAGACTTCAGACTTCAGACTTCAGACTTCAGACTTCAGACCAAAAAGTCCCGCCGCTTCTTACGAAGCAGCGGGACTTTTTGGTTGGGAAATCCGTGTAAGAACAGAAAAAGTAATCCTAATCCCTAGTCCCTAGTCACCAGTCACTAGTCCCCGATTTCCTCAAGCAGCTTCTTCGCATGCTCCTTTGCAAGCGATACGAGCTTCTCTTTGTCGGCCTCGGTGGAAACGCCCGGGATGAACATCGCGCCATAGGTCAGGATCGGCTTGGCCATTTCCATACCGGTCATCGCAGCCATAACATAGAAGTTATCGAAGAATTCATCGAGCGTATGACCCATGCCGGCAGTGCTGTATGCGCCGTCCGGAGCGCCGGCCGTCGCAGAGATGATGAGCTTCTTGCCCTTAAGCCCGCTCGCCCCTTCGCCATGTGCAAAGCCCGGGGTGAAGACTTCTTCATACCAGTGCTTCAGCATGGCCGGTGCATTGAACCAGTAGACAGGGAACTGGAAGACGATGGTATCAGCCTCTTTCAGGAGAGCCTGCTCCGCTGCCACATCCAGATGACAGCAGCCCTTCTCTGCGATATCATCGATCGCGATCGATGCACCGCCTTCGGCAGCCTTTTTCATCTCTTCCAGAATGGTCTTGTTCATGATCGAGCGTTCCAAATGCGGATGACCGGAAATTACAATAACCTTTGCCATAATGATTCCTTCTTTCGTATAATAGAAAAAAGCAGATTCAATGGGTCCTGCCGGTTCAAAAGGACTCTCAAAACAGGCCGGCGGCCCCTTTCCCCCATTTTACCACGTTCCCCCTCCCGCAGAAAGGAGATCCCATGAAACGAGACATTGTGAAAGACATCATATTTCTTCAGCAGAAGGCTGCGCCCGCCACTTTCGAGGACAAAGCCATCGCCGAAGACCTGAAAGACACCCTCGCCGCCCATAGAGACACCTGCGCGGGGCTCGCCGCGAACATGATCGGCTTTGCCAAAGCCATCATCGCCTTCCGTCAGGGGAAGGATATCGTCATCATGTACAATCCCGAGCGCCTTTCCGCTGCCCGCCCCTACGAAGCCGAGGAGGGCTGCCTCTCCCTTTCCGGCGAGCGGAAAACCACGCGCTATGAGGAGATCGAGATCAAGTACCGCGACCAGCTTTTCCGCATGAAGAAAAAGAGATTCAAAGGCTTCGTCGCAGAAGTCATCCAGCACGAGATGGATCATCTGGAAGGAAAGTTAATTTAGCCCCTGAGGCGTGCCGTCCTTGATGACAGTTGAAAGTCTCGCTTGCATGAGAAATGGCAGTGCCATGAGCTGGCATTCCAGTCATTAGGGCTCTTTCGGTCATTCATCTTTCCTACCCAAGTCACCCTATCAGCCCCTTCGAGGCACCTTCCCCCCCAAGGGGAAGGGGGACCGCGTCAGCGGTGGATAGGGTGCTTTCGTAAATCGTCGACTTGAGACACTCCTTCCCATCCTCTTTCATACCGCGTGTGCCCTATCCGCCCCTTCGGGGCACCTTCCCCTCGAGGGGAAGGCTGACGATACGAGGAAAACCTGCGATCAAGAGACCTTCTGGCATCGCCATTATTTATACTGCGGCAAAGCCGCCACCACAACCCTGAACCTTGAACCTTGAACCCTGAAGTTTGAAACCGTCACCACTCAAAGCACTAACCATTTTAGGGTAA
>JAJWRZ010000209.1:0-2475 GCA_021633965.1 Dialister sp. | reverse complement strand
GTATCGCAAACCTAATCCCTAGCCACTAATCCCTAGCTACCAGTCACTAGTCACTTTGCGCCACTAATCCCCAATCCCTAATCCCTAGCTACTCATCTGTGCTTGCCATGTGAACCATTGACTTTTATTTCCCAAAACTCATACATAATGTATCTACCTATACAGAAATAGTATACTCGATTTTAAGCAGTTTCATTCAATAAGGCTCTATGTTATAATGGAAAAGGTTCCAATCCATAGAGGAAAAGAACGGGGGTGGCAGTTTACTTCATGAAACGGGGTAAGCTCAAACTGCTGGGTTTCAACAATTTGACCAAGACACTCAGCTTCAACATGTACGACATCTGCTATGCCAGTACAGAAACAGAAAGAAAAAAATACATCGCTTACATTGACGAGGTCTACAGCGCCGAGCGCCTGACCCAGATCCTCGTGAAGGTCGCCGAGATGATCGGAGCCCATGTGCTGAACATCGCTTCACAGGACTATGACCCGCAGGGCGCATCCGTCACGATGCTGATCGCAGAGGAAGAAGTCGAGAAGCAGGATGTGGTGTGCCATCTTGACAAGAGCCATATCACTGTCCATACGTATCCGGAAATGCATCCGCAGGATGGCATCTGTACCTTCCGCGCGGACATCGATGTATCGACCTGCGGAAAGATTTCACCCCTGAATGCGCTGAATTTTCTTCTCCAGTCCTTCGATGCAGATATCGTCATCACTGACTACCGCGTGCGCGGCTTTACGCGTGACGTGCAGGGCAAGAAGATATTCATCGATCACCGTATCAATTCCATCCAGAACTACATGGCACCGAAGCTGCGCTATAAGTACGACATGGTGGACGTCAATGTATATCAGGAAAATATTTTCCACACGAAGATGCTGATCCATGATTTCAATCTGGATAACTACCTCTTCGATATGAAAGAGGCAGAGCTGGATCGCAAGGAAGGGAAACGCATCCGCCGCCTGCTGAAGCAGGAAATGTATGAGATCTTCAATGGCAGAAATCTTCCTGCCATCAAAGATTAAATATAAAGCGGCTCCATTCGAAGTCGCCGACGCATAAAGTATCAGTCTTTTTTTTAGGAGGAAACAATGGATACTGCAAAACTCAAAGAAGAAGCACTCGCACTCAGAAGAGAAAAACATCAGATGATCAAGACCGGCTTGAATGCTGCTGTCGAAAGCAATCACGACCTCGCGATCGTATACACCCCGGGTGTATCCGCTCCGTGCCTCGCGATCAAAGACGATGAAGACCTGTCCCTGGAACTGACCTGGAGAGGCAATGTCGTAGCCGTCATTTCCGATGGCACCCGTGTCCTCGGCATGGGCGATATCGGCGCAGCTGCTGCTATGCCGGTCATGGAAGGCAAATCCGCACTGTACAAGAGATTCGGCCAGATCGATGCGATCCCGATCACACTGGACACCAAGGATCCGCAGGAATTCATCCACACCGTCAAACTGCTGGAAAAGAACTTCGCCGGCATCAACCTCGAAGATATTTCTTCCCCGAAATGCTATGACATCGAAGATGAACTGAAAAAGATCATGAACATCCCAGTCTTCCACGATGACCAGCACGGTACCGCCATCGCAGCTCTGGCAGCTCTCCTCGGCGCTCTTGAAGTCGTCGGCAAAAAGATCGAAGATGTGAAGGTCGTCATGAATGGCGCTGGCGCTGCCGGCACCGCGATCGCTCGTCTGCTCCTCGAAGACGGCGTAAAACCGGAAAACATGACCATCCTGAATTCCAAAGGCATCCTCTTTGACAATGGCAAGAGAGACCGCGTACAGCAGGAACTCATCGCCAAAGTCAATCCGGAAAACAAACAGGGCACATTCGCTGATGCTGTCAAAGGCGCTGATGTCCTCATCGGCTGCTCTGCACCGGGCGTATTTAACGTAGAAGCCATCAAGACCATGAACGACAAGAGCATTGTCTTCGCTATGGCAAACCCGGTACCGGAAATCATGTACGAAGAAGCCAAAGAAAAAGGCGTTTACATCTATGGCTCCGGCAGAAGCGATATGCCGAACCAGGTCAATAACTCCTCCGTATTCCCAGGCCTCTTCCGCGGCGCTCTCGATGTACGTGCCCGTCAGATCAATGAGGAAATGAAACTCGCTGCTGCTCATGCTCTCGCAGACCTCGCTATCCATAGCGGCAAACTCGACCCGGATCATGTCGTCGTCGACGTATTCGATCCGCAGGTTCCGTTCGCTGTAGCGAAAGCCGTTGCCAAAGCAGCCATCGCTTCCGGCGTAGCAAGAGCCACCGAACTCCCGGAAAAATACAGAGACTAATTGAGTTCTCGCACATAGAAAAGCAGGAAATGAGACGTTCTCATTTCCTGCTTTTTGTTTTGGATGATTAGTGACTAGTGACTGGTAGCAAGGGATTAGTGGCTAGGGATTAGTGGCTAGGGATTAGGTTTGCGATACGAGAAAACCGCCAGTTTC
>JAJWRZ010000208.1:0-2483 GCA_021633965.1 Dialister sp. | reverse complement strand
GCCGCACCACCATTTCGCATTTCTCATTTCTAATTTCTCATTCAAGCGAGGCTTTTAACCACAATCAAGGGACGGTACGCCCAACGGGCTAACCCTGAACCCTCTAATCCTCGATCACCGGATGCTCATAGAGCTCCTTCAGATCCTTCACCAAGTGCTTCTCGATCGCCGCCTCAAGGGCTTCTATGGTTCTGGCATCGTACTGATGAATGATGCCAGGGATGCCCTTGGCGCGAAGCTCGCCGTAGTATTCATCGCGATACATGTTATAGAAGAAAAGGATCCCTGTATCTTTTTCTTCACACTCATAGGCAGCGATGATGTAGGAGCCGTTCAGCCCAAGGAGCGGCATTTTCGGCGCAATGACGCGCACATAGTGCCCGAGCTTCTCCGGCAGCAGCTCTTCATAGTCCCAGACCATGAAGCCCTTGCCCTCGACCAGAATGGAGACCTTCTCGCGATGGATGAGCTCCTTCTCGATCGCCTCCGGTGTCAGCAGCTTCACGAGGCGTTTAAATTCCTCAAGATCGCCCGTGATGCATTCGATCTCCGTCAGCGTGATCATGTGCAGATCCATCTTCACCATGTAATCCGCCGTTTCCTCATCATATAAAACGCGGATCTTCCATCCATTCGACTTGTGAAACCAGCCGAAGGCATAATAAATGCGGTCGTGCTGCTCATCGATGATGCGAAGCTCATAGTCGCCGATGACCGGGGGAAGATCCTTCTCCTCGTACCAGGCAAGCAGCTTCTCGCGGCGCTCCGCACGCGCCTTCTTTGTTTTTTCATCCACGTCAGCCATGGTGACTCCTTTCTACATGAGACTATGAGACTGGAAGACTAGGAGATGTTAGACATTAGACTTCGGATTTCAGACTTCAGACTTCTAGCATCTGACCTCTGACCTCTGACTTCTGATTCCTAGTCCCTAGTCCCCAGTCACTAGCCACTAATCCCAGTCACTTCTCCGCCTGTTCTGCCTCAAGCCTGTCTCTGGATGCGGTGACGGACTTCACAAATTCCCGCGTTTCCGGGAAAGGGATCTGGTTCATATCAGAGAAGCCTTCCTTCCAGCCATAGTCCTTCATCCACTGGTCCACATTGCCGCGGCCCGCATTGTACGCGGCCAGCGCAAGGACTTCATTGTTGTGATACTCCTTCAACAGGTAATTGATATACCAAGCGCCCAGCGGAATATTTTCCTCGGGACGCTCCAGACGGTTCGCCGGAAGACCGCTTTCCTCGGAGATCCACTCTGCGGTATCCGGCATGAGCTGCATCATGCCGATCGCGCCCACATGGGAGACCGCCTTTTTATCGAATTTACTCTCCGTCAGGATGACGGCTTCTAAAAGAGCCGGCGAGATCTCCTCCTTCTTCGCGCTCTCTGAAATGAGGAGAGAGATCTCCCGCGAGGGACGCATGAAGGAAATGTCTGAAAGGATGTAGACCGCAAGACCGCACAGAATGGCCAGAAGAAGGGTGAAGAGCATGGCCCCCGTATTTCCCTGATGTCTGTGGACTTCTCTCTTTTTCCGTTTCAAGGCGGTTCTCATGGATTCAGCTCCTTTCAGGCAAAAATGATGTAGGGTTCAGGATTCAGGGTTGTGGTGGCGGCTTCGCCGCGAATATATATGGGGCGATGCCCGAAGGCTGACTTCTCCCTCCTTCCAGAGGAAGGGGCGAGAGGATGGTCTGGGCGATGCCCGAAGTTTGAAACTGGCGGTTTTCTCGTATCGCAAACCCAATCCCTAGCTACTAATCCCCAGCTACTAATTTCTAGTCACCAGTCCCTAACGCCCCTCATCCGTTCCTTCGCCTTCGCGAGGGCTTCTCTCACCTGGCGGCGGGTGTCTTCGACGGAGCGGCTGTTATCGATGATGACATCCGCGTAGTTCAGCTTATTGTCCGTCGGCATCTGCTTATGGATGCGGTCAAGGACCTGCTCTCTGGTGAAGCCGTCGCGGAGGGTGACACGCTCGATCTGCATTTCCAGCGGTACCTTGACGATCCAGACCTCTTCCACACGCAGCTGCCAGGAGATCTCCAAGAGGAGCGGCATGTCGAGTACAACAAGGTCATGGCCTTCCTCCTGGGCCTTCAGAAGCTCTTCCTGCGTGCGGTGCCAGATGAAGGGATGGATGATGGCATTCAGCTGCTGGCGTTTTTCTTCCTTCGTGAAAACGATCGCTGCCGTTTTCAGCCGATCGAGCGTCCCGTCCTTATTGAAAATGGCCTCGCCAAAGGCGCGCCGGATGTCTTCCATGGCCGCACTGCCCGGCCGCACTGCCTCGCGCGCGAGCATGTCCCCATCGATGATGGGGATCCCCAACTCCTTCAGGTAGGAGGAGACGGTGCTTTTCCCGCAGCCTACGCCGCCGGATAATCCGATACGATACATAATGAGATAACTTCCTTTGAATGATAATGAGAAAAGGGGTAAGGGTTCAAGGTTCAGGGTTCAGGGTTCAGGGTTAGCC
>JAJWRZ010000034.1:0-16290 GCA_021633965.1 Dialister sp. | reverse complement strand
GTGTCGACGATTTAATAGCTAAAGCGTTAAAAGAAGATTTGACTAGATCTTTTGAAGATTGCATGAAATATGTTTATAGAGAAGCGATGAAAAATTCTGGAATAACATTTAATACTTCAAGCTCGGCATGCTATGATTTCAAAGGCAACTATCTTTCGCCAGTTCCCTCAATGAGCGGGGATGCTAGCTACTATTTCCCTATATTCCATGTAGCTAACTATATTTTTTATAAATATTATGATGATTATTTTCTTCCAACCAACAAATTTTAGCTTTTAATCTACTTTTAGACCGCAGATTCATCAGTATCCCCTTTCTTTCAAAACAATCCTATATGCTATAATGAAATTGCAGGATGCTGGCTTGTTTCGCAAGAAACAGCCTGCCAGGGAGAGAATGAGTGCCCGCCCAAAGAGAATGACCGGCCGTGGCCAGAGGCTATCGGTGGACGCGCATGGCTCTCTCTTTCTATATCCCTAGTATTTTTTCCTAAAGGAGGTATTTGTATGTCTTTTGTTAAAGTCATGAACAAGAAAATCTGTCTGTTGGCCTGCCTTCTTGCTTTTTCCTGCTTTGCAGGATATGCACAAGCGGATGCCTCCGATGCCCGGCTCTATGAGCTATACCCAACCCAGAACATTTACACATTTCTGAAGCTGAATACCAAGACCGGACAAATCACCCAACTGCAATACTCAATTAGTGCTAATGACGATCGTATGGAGTTAAATGTAAATAGCACAGCCTTTATTGACGAATCATTGTCCGAGGAAGGCCGCTTTAAACTCTACCCTACCCAGAATATTTACAACTTTCTGCTTCTCGATACTCTAACCGGCAGAGTATGGCAGGTACAATGGAGCAGCAACGATGCAAACCGTGGCATAATTGGTGAAATCGAATCGAATCCCAGCACTTAATCAAGGTCGTCATCCTTTTCTATACCATTTTTGATTCTCAATAGCTATGCTGTATTATCATTCTCAATTAAAAGAGAGCGCCAAAGCGCTCTCTTTTCTATAGATGGAGGCTCACAACGATCCCTTCGGCCAACAGTCACTTTTCCCCATGCTGCAGGCGTGCCTGTTTTCTGAGCGCATCCCACATCTTCACTTCTCTCGCTGTCGTCTTCACATCATGGACACGGAAGAGGGTGCAGCCCTTTTCGATGCCCCAAAGGTTCACGGCTGCTGTCCCCTCATCTCTTTCTTCTGCCGGAAGATCAAGGATCGTGCCGATGAACCGCTTGCGGCTGACGCCGAGAAGCCATGGATACGGGTATGCCTGTGTGAGTTCATCCAGGCGGGCGAGTACCTCCATATTCTGCTCGCCGGTCTTTCCAAAGCCGATGCCCGGATCAAGGATGATGCTCTCTTCTTTCACACCGGTGGCCAGTGCGATGGAAAGTGTCCGGTCAAAGAAGGACTTCATTGAGGAGATGATATCTCCCTCATACACGGTATCGTTCTGGTTGTGCATCAGGATGGCAGGGACGCCATAGGCTGCCGTGACGGCGGCCATGCTGCCGTCATCGTACTGAAAGCCCCAGACATCATTCACCATGTGCGCTCCGGCAGACAGGGCTTTTTCCATCGTCTCATAGTGGTAGGAGTCGATGGAGATCGGGACGCTGCTTGCATCTAGCAGCAGAGGAAGAAGCTGCATGAGACGTGCTGTCTCTTCCTCTGCTGTCAGCTCTGTGTGTCCCGGCCTTGTCGACTCTGCGCCGACATCGATCATAGCAGCACCGTCTGCTGCCATGTCTTTCATATGAGACATCGCATGTTCTTTGGTATTCCACAAGCCTCCGTCAGAGAAGGAGTCGGGCGTCACGTTCAGGATGCCCATGACAAGGGAAACATCTCCGAGGGAAAGCGTTTTTCCATCCTTCCATTTGTAATTGCGCACCGGTCTGGTCATATGTATCTCCTTTTGCATCGCTGCAGGAAAAAATATCGTAAAGATCAAGGAAAGCGACTGCTGAATATCTTCCAAATTATACCATAAAAGGGCAACAAAAAAAGCGGCGTAAGCCGCTTTCCTGTGCGAACGAATCATTGAGGAGTATGATTCAGACGCAGCCGAATTGATAATCAGGGAAATAATCATCAATTGGACAAGCAGAACAACTCTGCTGCATGGCATTTCCTCCATGTACTTCTATTATACATGATATTTGAGAAATTTCCAGTGGGAAGCATCGAAACTTGAAATATTAAAGGGACGATCTGCTCCAAAAGGGGCAAGTGGCAGGGACGAGTTTCTGCTTGTCAAGAAATCCGTGTCCCTGCCATCTTTATGCCTCTTCGATGAGCTTCTGCAGAAGCTCTGCTTTTCGATTCACGGCAGAGAGGAAACGGGAGAGAGCCGTTACGGCATCCTTCCAGTAGATGAGAGCGACAGCATCTTCTCCGCTGTACAGGAAACGAAGAAGTGCAAAGCTCTCCTTCTCCCCTCGTTCCTGATAGGAAGCGATACGATGCAGGCGCGCTTCCATCTTCAAGCGGTTTCCCTCCGTATCTTCCATATAGCGGAGGATCTTCTGCCATTCCGTGGCTGCCCCGCCGGAGAGCTCCACGAGGGCAAGGATCTCTTCCGGTACAGGCAGGTCAGTCCGAAGTAGAGCATGGCGTCCGATCTCTTTCAGCACGTCGAAAGCCTTCGTAGCTTCTGCCAGAAAAGCCGCTGCATACGACTGGCGGCTTCCTTTCCATGTCTTGGAGAGCTTCAGCGTCATCTCCTCTTGAAGGGCTGCCATATGACGAAAGGCAGCGAGAAATGCACTGTATGTCTCCGGCGACATGTTCTTTGTCCACAGGACTGTCAAAAGATCGGAAGCTGCCTGCCAGTCTTTTTCAGACGCACGAACGGCGCCCCAGAATTTTTCTTCCTTATTTGTCATGGATACTCCTCATATCGGGGAATCGCCCTCCTGTCTCATCAGGACAGGATCAGCATTCCTCTTTTTTTCTGCCTGTATGTTTTACCGCTTACAGTTCGATACTCTCTCCGGGCTTCACGACGATGACGTCTATGCCCTCTTCCCTGCCCTTTTCCGCAAACGCCGCCGGATCCTGCGCAATGACGGGCCAGGTATTGTAGTGAAGGGGGATCACATGCTTTGCTTTCAGGAATTTCGCAGCGAGGAGCGCATCCTCCGGCCCCATCGTGTAGTTATCCCCGATCGGAAGGATGGCATAGTCGATATCATACATCTCGCCGAAGAGCTTCATATCACCAAAGAGCGCCGTGTCGCCTGCGTAGTAGACGGTCGGTCCTTCTTTGAAGGAAATGATAAATCCGCAGGGGATACCGCCCGGCACACCGCAGCTGTGCAGCGCCTGTACCATTTTGATCGTGCCGAAGTCTGTCTTATACCGGCCGCCAAGATTCATCGGTGCAAAGTTCAAGACCGTCTTCGGGAAAAGACCGATGACTTCAGGGATGGCGACGACCGTGGCACCTGTGCGGCGGGCGATTTCTACAGAGTCTCCGAAATGGTCGCTGTGCGCATGGGAAAGCAGGATGTAGTCGCATTTCACCCGATTCGGAGATACGGCAGCATCTCCGTTTCCGGTGAGAAAGGGATCGAAAAGCAGCTTCTCCTTGCCGGTGTCCAGACGGAAGCAGGCATGTCCGAAAAATGTGTACTTCATAAAAATCGCTCCTTTCAAAAATGATGAAATATCGTTCACGCTTGGAAAGTATCGCCACGCATGGCCTTACTTATTCTTTCGCGCCATGATTTCCTTGACGATCTTCTGTGCCACATCAGCGAGGGCGATCCCGCGCTTCATGCTGGTCTGCTGCATACGTCGGTAGGCATCCTCTTCGCTGATATGGTAGTAGTCCATGAGAAGTCCTTTGGCGCGGTCAATAATCTTTCTGGCTGCGAATTCACGCTCCATGTCCTTCACCCGATCCACGATCTCGCTCTTCTGCCTAAACTGAGACACTGCGATCTGGATGGCGGGGAACAGATTTCTCTCATCGACAGGCTTCATGACATAGCCGAAGACCATTGACTTCTTCGCCTTTTCGATGATGTCTTCATCACCGAAAGCCGTCAGGAGGACCACGGGCGCCGCATTGTCGTGGGCGATCATCTTTGCTGTCTGGATGCCGTCAAGGCGCGGCATTTTCACATCGAGGATGACGAGATCCGGCTTTTTTTCTTTGACAAGATCCAAAGCCTCCACCCCATCTGAGCCGACGCCGACGACTGTGTGTCCGGCTTCTTCGAGCATTTCCCTTAAATCCATGCAGATGAGCGCTTCATCATCTGCTATGACGATTCTATATTTTTCTGCCATTTTTTATGCCTCCATCAAAGCCAGCGGGCAGTAAATATCTGCCACGACCATAGAATCCTCATTTTTTAAGCCAAACTCGCCCTTGAGTTCGATCTCTGCGAGATTTCTGACGATTTGAAGCCCCAGATCAAATGTCCTTGTACTGAAATCTTCCGGCAGCGGGTGTCCATTATTTTTGATATATACATGCAGGCGTCCATGATCGATCTCCGTGCCGACCACCAGAGTGCCGCGCGGCATCTTATGAAATCCGTGGTCGATCGCATTATGAATGAGTTCATTCGTTGCGATCGCAAGCGGTACGGCTTTTTCGGAATTCACGATCAAAGGCCGCTTTCCTTTTTCGCGCACCACATCGACGGCGCAGAGTGCGAGACTGTCAACAGAGAGCTTGCAGATCTTATCGAGAAGCACGTCCATATCGATCTGATCCCCACTCTGGTTCGCCAAAATGTCGTGGATCTTGGAGATCCCAAGTATCCGACTGACGGCTCTTTTCAGTGCTTCTTTTGTATCTTCATCTTTTGAGCGCCGCGCCTGCATGCGAAGCATCCCCGCAATGGTATTCAGACTGTTTTTGACGCGGTGATGGATCTCTTTGATGACGGAGTCCTTGACAAGGATCTGCCGTTCTTTTTCACGGATGGCTGTCACGTCGGTCAAAACGATCACCGTCCGCGTCACCCGGCCGCCGGAAATGATCGGGAGCCCCCAGGCGGAGAGCGTCATATTTTCAGACACTTCATCGCTGAATGCGGGACGGCCTGTCTTCATGACTTCATCGACCAGCGGGAAGTGGACGATGGTGTGTCCGATGATGTCACGCTGCTCGATCGCCTCCTTGTCCAGCACGAGATAAAGATCGTCGGCCATGTCATTGGCATACATGATGCGTCCGGCGGCATCGAGGATGATGACGCCGTCCTGCGGACGGATGCTGTAGTAGTCTTTGCCGGCAAATGGTACCTGCAGCGCCAGATTCGCCGTATCGGTCAGCACCTGCTGCTGGGACAGGGACACGGAGGCAAAGCAGACAACGGCAAAGGGCCGTCCTGCATTATCAACGATCGGATACGCTGTGACGGCGATCTCCCGTCCTTGATCCAGCTCCTTCCTGCCGACGACCTTGCGCCCTGTCTGGAAGACATTGTCGACGATCGCCAGATCATCCACCAGAAAGGTGTCTCCGGCATGGAAAAATGTCGAACCATGGGTGTAGGATGGCTTCACGGCTGTCAGTATGACAGAGATGTCTTCATTCTTCCCTCGGGCACAGAGGTAGACCTGGCTCTTGGAAATATCGGAAGCGCACTGCAGAGCCACCTGCATGTGATCTAAGATTTTTGCCTGTACGCCAGTCAGATTGGTCGTATCCCGGACTAGGGTATAGAGCTGACTGACTTCGATTCCTCGGGTCTGCATCGCGTTTCATCCTCTTTTCATTCGCAAAGTTTAGAGCTTCACCTGATCTGCCAGGAACGGCAGACGGGGATCTGCATTGAGTGTCAGAGGGGCATAGTCCCCCGCCTGTGCCATGTAGTAGGCACGGCAGCCGATCATGGCTCCATTGTCTGTGCAGAGGACGGGATCGGGACGGCACATGCGGATGCCGCGTTTGTCACAGGCTGCCTTCAAGGCCTTGCGAAGACCGCTGTTGGCAGCGACACCGCCGGCAAGGGCAATGGTCGAAAGACCTGTCGCATCGACGGCGCGCATGGCTTTCTCGACCAGTACATCGACGACGGCTTTCTGGAAGGAGGCTGCCACATCCTTCGGATGGACCTCCTCTTTCTTCATTTTGGCCGTATTGAGGTAATTGATGACCGCTGATTTGAGTCCGCTGAAGGAGAAATCATAGGTGTGCTCTTTTCCAAGTCCCATCGGGAAATGGATGGCATTCGGATCTCCTTCCTGTGCCAGACGGTCGATGTGAGGGCCGCCCGGATAGGGATAGCCCATCACACGGGCGATCTTATCGAAGGCTTCTCCGGCTGCATCATCGCGCGTCTGTCCCAAAAGCTCAAAGGTGTTGTAATCCTTCACGATAACGATCATCGTGTGGCCGCCGGAGACGACAAGCGCAAGGAATGGCGGTTCCAGATCCGGATACTGAAGAAGATTCGCAAAGATATGCCCTTCCATATGGTTGACTGCGATCAGCGGTTTTCCGAGTGCCCATGCCGCGGATTTCGCCGCTGCGACACCGACCAGCAGTGCGCCCACGAGCCCCGGTCCCTGCGTCACGGCTATGGCATCTATATCCTGCCAGTCTAGATGCGCTTCTTCAAGGGCTTCGATGGCGACAGGAAGGACATCCTCGATATGGTGGCGAGACGCGATCTCCGGCACGACACCGCCGAATTTCTTATGAATCGGCACCTGGGTGGAGATCACATCGGATAAGATATGACGCCCATCTTCGATGACTGCGCAGGAAGTCTCATCGCAGCTCGATTCAAAGGCTAGTATTTTCATGTTGACTCCTTGCTTGAATGAGAAATTAGAAATGAGAAATGTGAAATGGTGGTGCGGCGCATAAAAATATAGAAGCGCCGCGGAGTATAAATAGGGTGATGCCTGGATATGGCATTTCAGTCACCAGTCACTAGTCACTCAAGGCTAGCTACTCATCCCTGCATTCAAACTTATGCGCTAAAAGGTAGATGAGGTTGTCTGAAGTCTCCTGGTCTAGTAGTCTCCCAGTCTCTCTCAGGCTTTATGTTTCCCTTCGCTCACAATGCTCTTTCCATCACATACCCATCCTCGATGGGCATGTCGTACACGTTCTTTCGGAGACCCAGATTTTTGAATCCGAAGGTCTCATACATCTTCTGCGCGGATAGATTGCTCACGCGGACTTCGAGAAACATCGTCTGCATATCGCGCATCCGGGCTTCTTCGATGCCCTTTTGAAGGAGCATGCGTCCGATGCCCTGACGCCGGCTTTCCGGGCGGACACCGATATTCACAAGCTGGCCTTCGCCTGCGATGAACCAGAAACAGCCATAGCCTGTGATGAACCCGTCCTCTTCCGCGACAAGGTAAAAGCTGTGCTCATTTTCCATGAGGTCATGATGCACCGTCTCCCTGCGCCACGCATCGGAAAAGCAGAGGCAGCCGATATCATAGATGGCGGCCACATCCTTTTCCTCCGCTTTGCGGATCAGGATTTCCCGTGCTGTTTTTCCCATAAGACCTCCGCCTCGCTGCGGCGAATGTAATTCGGAAGAAGGGAGAGCGGATCATCCTTTTCTCCTTTTTCCAGCTTTGCAAAGGCCGCTGCCGCGACGCTGCCGGCTCTGGCAAGGCGGCTCCTCGCTGGTGCCACGCGGATACCGGCGGATTCGAGCTTTTCCTTATACGTATCTGCACATTCGCCGATTGCGATGACAGGCCCGCCATGACGAAGGGCCGCCGCGATGACGTCGTCGATGGGCGCCGCCTCTTCCGGCGCTTCCTTCCAGAATTCGTCAAAAGCCCCGTAAAGCGCTGCATAGACATTGCCCCGCTGGGCATCTTCGAGCGGCAGGATGAAAGCCTCAGCCCCTTCCATATTCCGCGCCAGTGCCTCCAGCGTATCGACCCCGACGATCGGTACTTTCCAGATATAGGCTGCCATCTTCGCCGTTGCAAGGCCGATGCGAAGTCCGGTGAATGAGCCGGGACCGATAGAGACGGCGATGGCCGTGATGTCTTCCTTAGATACGCCTGCTTCCTTCATCATGGCGTCCAGATGCGGAATGAGCTGCTCGGAATGTGTCAGTCTTTTCTGCACCGTCCATTCAGCGACGAGCCTGTCTTTTTCCGCCAGCGCACACGACAGCACAAGGGAAGAGGTATCAATGGCTAGAAGCATAATGTGTAATCTCCTTTACGATCGCATCCGGAGCAGCGTCGCTCCATGTGATGCGAATTTCTCTTTCTGTTTCCGAGAGGACACGGATGTCTATATGGATCGCTTCCGGCGGCACGACATCAGGAAACATGTCGGCCCACTCAGCGACCGTCACGCCGCCCGTGCTGTATTCCTCCCACCCGATATCATAGAGTTCTTCCTCGCGATGCAGGCGGTAGAAATCAAAGTGCTTCAGGGGGAGCGCGCCCTCGTAATAATTCATGATCGTGAATGTCGGGCTCCCGATGACGCCGGAAATCCCCATACCGGCAGCGAGTCCCTGCACGAAATGGGTCTTACCGGCGCCCAGATCTCCGGACAGGGCGATGAATTCATCATCCACCGCTGATTTCCCGAGAAATTGTCCAAGAGCCATTGTCTCATCCACGCTCTTTGTCTGTAGTACTACCTCATGTTTCATGGAGCCACCTCATCAGATCTTCATGGCAGGCAAGACCTGCCTCATAGCCCTCCCGGTGGAGCGCGCGGAGCTTCTCCACATCCTTCTCCGTCCGTGATACGACGACGGGCTTCTTCGGACGGATGACAAAGACGCGCCCTTCTTTTTCCAGAGAAAGGAGCTTTTCTATTTTTTCATTATATATCGCGGGGATGGCGCACATTTCCCTGACCACCCGCGGATAGTCTTTCCCATAGAGCAGAGAAAGCAGCGCATGAAATCCGGCAGGCACCGGCTTCTTGCGATAGTTTCTGTCGCGCGTCAGGATGTACACCGGCTTTCGGCAGGGCGCGGGAAGCTCCTCGGGCAGCGGAACAAAAGGCATGCCGATCCCGCCGTCTACATAGACGCTGTCCTTCAGAGGGACAGGCCTTGAGAAAAGCGGGATCGAGCAGCTGGCTTCTGAAATCTTGAAAAATTCCCTGACCGTACACGAGCGGCTCGACACGTAGACCGGCTTTCCCGTGAAGGCATCCGTCATGATGATGTAGAGCGTCTCCTTTGCCTTTTCCGCGGCTGGAAAATCGTAGGGATCGATCGACTCCGAAAGCTCGCCGAAGATGAAGTGGAAATTGAAATAACTCCCCCGCTTCACCAGATGCCGAAGTCCCATATAGCGCGGATCCTTCGCAAATCGGGTATTCATCCGAAGACTTCTCCCGCTCTGATGCGCCAAGTAGCACAGCCCCTGCATGGAACCGGCTGAGATCCCCATAGAGCAAGGAAAATACAGTCCTTCCTCCATGAAGGCGTCCAAGACGCCGGCCGTGAAGAGCCCGCGCATCGCACCGCCTTCCATGATGAGCAGGCTCTCTTGCGCTCCATGGATCTCGCTTTCTGTATTCCACGCTTTCATCATGAGTGAATGGAATGCCTCCTTTGGGGATGGCGACCGGGGATCGGATGGTCTCACCGAAGGGGCGTACCCTTCGCTGAGACCATCTCCCGTGAAGCCGTTTTTACTTAGAACCCTTCGACTGATTCTTGACTGCATTGATCTTCGCCGCGATGGCATCCTGATCTCCTAAGTAGCTTACATCATGCACCGTGAAGTCTTCATTCAGATGATAGACGAGCGGCACACCGGTCGGTACATTCATGCCGGCGATCTCTTCATTCGAGATCCCCTCGAGGTGCTTTCGGAGCGCGCGGATAGAATTCCCATGGGCTGCGATCAGGATCTTCTCTCCCTTTGCGATTTCCGGACGAATCACGTCTTCGAAGTACGGAGCCACACGTGCGACCGTATCCTTCAGGCATTCCGTCAAAGGGAGCTGTACTTCATCCTTGAATTTCTGATACGGCGCCTGGTTCTCCGGGCATCTTGGATCATCTGCCGAAAGAGCTGGCGGACGGACGTCATAGGAACGACGCCACAGATGGACCTGCTCGGCACCGTATTTATCCGTGGTCTCTGTCTTGTTGAGTCCCTGCAGCGCCCCGTAGTGACGCTCATTCAGGTGATAATTCTTCTCGACGGGGATCCAGGTGAGATCCATCTCATCGAGCACCGTGTATGCCGTATGAATGGCACGCTTCAGTACAGATGTATAGCATTTGTCGAAGGTAAATCCCTCCTTAGCGAGCAGGCGGCCTGCCTCACGCGCTTCGCTGTAGCCTTTCTCCGTCAGCTCGACATCCGTCCAGCCGCAGAATAAATTCTTCTGATTCCATTCACTTTCTCCATGACGAATGACTACCAGTGTGTACATCGTTTTTCTCCTTTTTACAATACCTATCGTGAACCCCATATATTCTACTATATACTGCCTTGCCTGATCATCGGTCATGAATCACCAAAATGATCATACCCTTTGGCGAAAAGCCTCTTGCGCCCGTCTCGATCCGTCAGATACACGATGCCTGTGCCTTCCTCAGTGACCCTTCCGATCACAGAGACAGGCAGCAGCGGATCGAGCTTTTGAAGGTCTTCTTCTGAGATCGTCCCGATGAGTTCATAGTCCTCACCACCCGTGAGTGCCCAGTCCAGCGGATCCTTGGAGAGACGCGCGCCCAATTTTCCGGCTTCTTCGGAAATCGGGATCTTCTCGCGAAAAAGCTCGATCTCTACATGGCTCGCTTTGGCGATCTCATTGATCTCTGAGGAAAGACCATCCGAGACATCATTCAAAGATGTCGCGCCGGCTGCTCTGAGTGCGCTGCCGAGCTTGATCTGCGGACGCGGCCGCTGGTGGCGCTCACATAGAGAGGGATACTCTTCCTGAAGCCCCGCAAGCAGCGCAGAGAGTCCGGCGGCCGAGTCACCCAGTGTCTCCGTCGCAAAGACGAGATCACCAAAGCGCGCCCCGCTCCTCGTGACTGCACGTCCTTTGGGCACCATACCGACCACCGTTCCTGTCAGGATGACCCCACCGGGAGAGCCCGTGACATCGCCGCCCAGAAGATTCACGCGATAGGATGAGCAGCACTCGCGGATCCCCTCATAGAGTGATTCCACCCAGGATACCGGCAGCTGCTCCGGGAGCGCCGCCGAAATGACGAATCCGATCGCATCCGCTCCCATCGCGGCCATATCACTGAAATTGGAAGCACAGAGCTTGTATCCGACATCGGAAGGGCGCATCGTCTTCTTGATAAAATGGATCCCTTCCACCATCGTATCGATGGAGATCACCTGATCATAGCCGGCCGGCACCCTATACACCGCCCCATCATCGCCCGAGCCGATCACGACCAGCTCCGGCCGATAGATGAGATCCTTTGCTATGCGATCGATCAGACCGAATTCACCGACATCTTTCACGGTCTCTTCCATGAAAATCCTCCTTCGAAGCGGCCTCTGCAGCTGCTGGTTTTGCGAAGATCAGGCTTCCACCAGCAGGGCCCCGAGACCTTTTAGCTCTGCGAGCGCTTTTTTATGATCCTCTTCAGCGACCCAGCCCAGCCCCGGGACGAGAAGCGTCACGCTCCGCCCTGACTGCAAAAGAGACAGGACCGTCTCCTTCACGCAGTACTCCGAAGCGATGCCGCCCACATAGACATGAGAAGACGCGACATCATGCAGCGCCTCCCCTTCAGTGTTCATCCCATGGAAAGCAGAGTATTCTTCGACATCATCCCGCAGGCCTTTGAGGAAGAGATTTTCCTTCGATGGCCGATTGGCCGACCGCTTGATATCCCGTGCAAAAGAGGGATCCAGCGCCGCCCCTTCGGAGCCGGCCACACAATGGACCGGCCAGATGCCGCCATTCTTTTTGAAAGAACCATTCGTCTCACTGTGCCAATCAGACGTATACAGCGCACGCACTTCGTGCGTATTGATAAAATCGACCAGCCATGCCACCGCCTCATGGCTGTGAGCGCAAGCCAGCGTACCATCGATAAAATCGTATTGACAGTCTACTATGATCAGATCATCCATGTGATGAGCCTCCTGTATGCAAAATGGAAATGTTTTTCTCTCTGCCATCTTATTTTAACATATCCGAAGAAAGATGCATAAAAAAAGTGCGCTGTGCATGAAAAATCACGCAAAGCGCTTAGGAAGCAATCCATAGGCATTTTTCTTTTACTTACGGAACCAGACTTTCTGCCAAAGCAGTCGGCGAGGGATCTTTTGCTTTCCGGAAATGTATTCGTCACACCAGTCATCAAGCAGTATACATCATCTGAATCCCTGTATTTACTGCAAGAATGGTATCTTCGACATTCGTATGATCCATAAAATAAACTATATATAGCGTTATCCGCCTTTTCCCTCTTGCATTTTTCTTTAGAACGTAGTACCATATAATCATGAAGCATGGACATATTTGAACATGTTCCCCGGACGGACGGTTTCTCAGATTTCCAGAATTCTCTAAGCGCTACGAGATCACAGGGAGGGCCGCACCGGAAGGGGCAGATCTGCCATATGCACCGTGCGTCGTCGGATGGGTCAGCGGAAGCGTACAGCCTGCTGCCGATGCCCATTTTAGGCTGACAAGCAAGAAAATAAGAATATCCGGAAGCATGGCTTTTCCACTTCCCTGTCCTCTGCGAGGCCGGGTTCCGACGATAGCACAGGCCCTCCTGCACTTCGGTGCTCATGGACGACCGTCACCGATTCCGAGCTCCGCCTGCATCGGGCATAGGTGGGAAGCCTTTTCCGGATGTTTTTTTATGCCCTTTTTCGCACGGCTGGTTCTGCCGCTTCCTTTGCATGCCGGATAAAAAGGTGTAGTATATAAGCATGTAGTCAAGGACAAGGAGGCAGCTGTGCATACATCAGAAATTGTTTTGCAAACACTCAAAGAAGGAAACGCCGCGTATGTAAAGAGCGGTGCTTTTGCCGGAAACATCTCCCGGGAGAAACGTCTTGCTCTGACCGCTGGGCAGTCTCCCCGCGCTGTGGTCATCACCTGTGCGGACTCGCGCGTCATCCCCGAAGTCATCTTCTCCTGTGGTCTTGGTGAGCTTTTCACCATCCGCATCGCTGGAAATGTGATCGACGCCCACCAGCTCGGCTCCATCGAGTATGCCGTATCCCATTTGAAAACGCCCCTCGTCGTCATCCTTGGCCATACCGGCTGCGGCGCCGTGCAGGCCGCGCTCCATGGCGAAGCCGACGGACACATCCGCTACATCGTAGATACCATCCGGGAAGCCATCGGTGAGGAAAAAGACCCTCGTGCGGCCTGCCATCTGAATGTCCTCTGCGCCGGCAAGGAGATCCGCGCCGCCTTTTCCGCGGAAAAGGATCCTCTGCTCCGAGAGGAGCAGGTCGCCTGCGCTGTATACGATATAGAAACAGGCAAGGTCGAGTGGCTGGATGAGGATGACTAAGAGAATACGGCTTTCAATAAAGATGCCATGCAGATCCCGACGGATCCGCATGGCATCTTTTTATGGGAAATTCAAAAGGATCCCGGCTCAGCCGTGGATTTCTCTCAAAGGATACGACCGTCCCGTAAGAGAGCGTGCTCCCTTTTCTGTGATGACATAGGTGTTTTCCGTCCCGACCATGCCGAGCCCCGGGAGCGCGATTTTCGGTTCGACCGCAAACGTCATACCGGGCTCAAGCACCTCCTTGAAGCCCTTTGCCAGAGCAGGCGCTTCATCCATCACGAGCCCGATGCTGTGTCCGAGGAATTTGCCCCCGTTCATGAAGTCATCCCCATATATATTTTGAAACTTTTCCATCGGTTTTAGATACAGATTCTCGATCGATTCCCCCGGCTTCATCAAAGAGACGACCTCCTCCTCCAGACGAAGACACTCCTCCTGCGCTTTGAGAATGGCGTCCGCCTCCGGATTCTTCGCGAGTTCCCCGAAGTAGTAGACCACCGTCTTATCTGTATGATAGCCATCAAAGCCGCAGGGAATATCGAGATAGACGAGCCGTCCCTCTTTCAGATGGCGGAACGCATTCCCGATGGACTGCACCGCGATGCAGGTCCCATCCGTACCTCCCGGACCGTCAAACCCCGTGCGGACAAGACCACTCTTACCGAAGGACGCCAGCCCGACAGCCTCTTCCCCCAGAGACTGATTGAAGCGCGCCGTACCATGAGAACCGCGGATCACCATTTCCTTGTAGATCTCGATGGCAAGCTCCGCCTCACTGATGCCCGCATGGATGAGCTTCGGTGCGATGACATCCAAGACCGTCTCATGGATACTTCCCGAACGCTCCATCTGCTTGATCTCATAGGCGCTTTTCCGAAGGCGCAGATCCTGTAGGACATCATCCAGCGGCAGTGCCGTCTCAAAAGGAAAATGCTTATGAAAAAGCTTCATCCAGTCCAGTGTCGTCTTCTTTGTTTCTACATAGATCACCTGCGGAACATGCGGATAAAGAGCCGCCGCCTCGCGGAAGCTTCGCATCGGGCGGATATCACTGAAATGAGACTCATTCGAAGCGCGCACGAAATTTCGCCGCACCCACAGGACCGCATCCGCCGGACGGATGATGAGCGCTCCCTCCTGCATCGTCCCCGTAAAATAGTACATCGCTACCTTGTGACTGATGACCGCCATCTCCCAGTCCGGATGACGCGCATCCATGAGTTTCCGAAAATTTTCCAGCCGCTGTTCCAGCTCCTTTGCCGGGACAGGACGGATCGCATCCGTTAGAACGGACACCTGCTCCAGAATCGCCATATTAGCTCCTTTATATCTGACCAATCCATATTTAGGGAAACGCTGATTCAATCGCAGAGTCAGCTTCCATAAGAATTTTTATACATAGCTTCGTCATAGCCTTCCTTAAATAGCTTGCTATTCTCGTCAGGTTATTCCTTGCTATGCATAAAAATTCAAGAGTAAAATCTGACAACGATTGCATCAGTGTTTCCCTAATAAGCCTACTACGATTGTAGCAAAGATGATGTATCCCTGCAATGAAAAAGCCGGCGCGCATGTGGGACATGACACGCCAGCTTTTAGGAAACATAGATCATCGTATCTTAAAATTCACCGGCAGATAGATCGTGCAAGCCATAGGCTGGCCATGCGTATCCAAAGCAGGCGAAAAAGTCCAGCGATAGACCGCCTCGACCGCCGCCCGGTCCAAAGCCGCACTGCCGGAACTGCCAGATACAGAGACCGCATCGACTCCGCCGGAAGCATTGACGGTGATCCGCACCTGCACGACCCCGGACGTACCATCCAGCATGGCTCGTCCGGGATAATCCGGCTCCACATAGGATACAACCGACGGAGGCGTGACAGGGACGCCGCCCTGTGATCCGGAGCCTTCTCCATCACCCCTCCCCTGTCCGCTGCCTTCCCCTTCGCTAGCTCCCTGCCCCGTCGCATCGCCTTCCCCGCTTCCCGATCCACTTCCAGCTCCAGATAGAGAAGCAGGCATTTCAGTGCCCGATGGCAAGGAAGAAGCATTCGTGTCAGGCAAGGTCGTGCGGTGAAAAACTTCCTCTACTACAGGATCCTCCTGCTTTTCCATGATAGGGAAATCTTCTGTCACATTCTCTGCCGTGGGTTCTTCCTCTTGTGTCGATAGAGATGGATGATCCATCTCCGCCGTTTCTTCTACCGGGGAAGGAAGCGCCTTTTGTCCACCGCCAGCCTGCCCTCCCCCCGTATTCAGGACGATTTCTATCGGCTCTTGAGAAACAGGCGGTTTCAGAAATAGAAATCCAGCCATCCCCAGCCATAGAGCCGCCCCCACATGACACAGGACAGTGACAGCCAGACTGATGCCATACCGCTTCGTTTGCTGCTCCAACGCACGCCCCTCCCTTCCTTTTTACCGCCTTGTTTTCACACAACTGCCGTCAGAAAACAGGAATGACCATCTTCTATCGATCAGTGGCCAAAGAAAAGCGAGTCACGCCAGCACCCTTGCATGCATCCAGCAGATGCATGATGATATCATAAGATGCCTCTTTCTCTCCACGGAGCATGACAGAAAAATCCGGGTCATTCGCTGCCGCCTGCCGCATCCGCTCCAGCAGAAGCGGCTCTGTGATCCGCTCATCCGCCAGATACAGCGTCCCATCCGCTTTGACAGTGACAGTCCATCCACTCTTCTTTACATGTTCACTATGTTCCGCCTTGGGAAGGACGACAGGGATCGTTTGTATATTTGACATATACATGGTACTGACGACAAAGAAAACGAGCAGCAGGAAAATGAGATCGATCATTGGGCTCAGCATCAA
>JAJWRZ010000207.1:0-2547 GCA_021633965.1 Dialister sp. | reverse complement strand
ATCCTGAGCGGAGAAAAACGTCGTGTGTTAAGGAAACGCTGATTCAATCGCAGAATCAGATTTCATATGGATTTTTATACATAGCTTCGTCATCATCTTGATATAGTCGAAGTCATATTTTTCTGTGAGATCGACTTCTGCCTCGGCGAGGGAGATCGGATCCTGGTTGAATGCGGAGAGGTGCATCTAGGCAGCGACCAGTACGCGGTCGACTTCTTTGCCGGCAAGGGCGGCTCTGACTCGTTCTTCTCTATACATAAAGGGTCTCCTTTCTGTATAAGAAATCATGAGATTAGCCATCTTATAGCATAGGTGGAAAGGTCGCGTGATATAATGAGGGAAAAGAGGAATGGCTGCGGGTTCAGGGTTAGCCCTTGGGGCGTGCCGTTCCTTTGATTACATTTGAAAACCTTGCTTGAATGAGAAATTAGAAATGAGAAATGCGAAATGATGGTGCGGCGCATAAGAATATAGAAGCGCCGCAGAGTATAAATAGTGGCGATGTCATGAGCTGACATTCCAGTCACTAGTCACCAGTCACTAGTGACTGGTGACTTCTAATCCCTAATCCCTAGACACTCATTCCTAATTTGAGCAAAACTTTCTTTCTTGATGCATGGGGAGATGCTCCGCGGAGCGAACACGTTTACAATCTTAGGAGCTTTTTATGAAACTGTTTCGGACACGCTTTTCTTACCTATATATATGCTTTTCTTTCTTCTTGGCGGCTGCGCTCTGGTACACGGTGAAGATAGACTGTCTGGATCGGGCAGGAGAGCTCAAAGAGGCAGGACGCGCGCTCCTGGACTTTGGGGACGTGCCGATCCTTCTTCTGGGGACGGTGTTCTTTTCTCTTTTACTGCCCAAACTGGTCGATCGGCTTTCCGCCTTTTCTTGTGCAAGGAGAACGGCAGCAGATCGGACATGGGTTCTTCCTGCATTCCTTCTGATGGTGCTTTGGCAGCTGCCCTTCCTTCTCTCGTTTTATCCGGCGCCGGGAATGAATGACACGGTCTTCATGATGGAGAATCCGCTCTATGCAAGCGTGCAGTTTCCCTGGCTGTATTCGGTGATATACGGCTATGGTGCGGGCTGGGGAAAGGAGGTGCTGGGGAGCCGGGAGCCGGTCATCTTCTTCTTTTCTCTGCTGCAGCTTCTTTTGATCTCCTATGGGCTTACCGCCTTTGCCTTCTGGGTGAAGGGACGAGTGCATGATCTTGCCGGATGGGGGCTGTACGGGTACTTTCTCTTTTTTCCGATGGTGGGAAATTATAGTATCGCGGCAGTGCGGGATGGTCTTTTCTCTCTGGGGCTGCTCTTCTTTGTATGGCTCTTTCTTCGGTGCGCGGAAGGGGAGCCCTGGGGGAGGGCATCTCTTTGGATCCTTGCGGCGGCGCTGCTTGCGATGCTGCTTCGCAGCAATGGCCTCCTTGTCGCGCTGTCGGTATCCCTTGCTCTCTTTTTTCTAGAGAAGAGAAAGGAAATCCTCCTCTTTTTTGTGATTTTTGCGTTGCTCTCCATCGTCCCCGCCCAGGTCGTCCAGCGCACCCATCACTGGGAGCCGCTCTTTCAGGAGTCTATGGCGATCCCGCTCCAGCAGCTGGGGCGGACGATGAAGCTCGAAGGAGATCGGAGTGAGGAGACGCGAACGCTGATGGATGAGCTGCTACCGGAAGAGGAGTGGAAGAAAGAGTACTCTCCTTTCACGGTGGATTTCGTAAAGTGGCATGACCATTTCCATAGAAACTGGCTGAATGGGCAGAAAAAAGAATTCCTGTCGGCATGGGTGGATACCGGTTTGAGAAATCCGCGGATTTATGTCGAAGGCTGGCTGACGGAGACATATGCCCTTTGGAATCTGGATCCCTTCGAGTATGACGTGCAGTCGCGCTTCGGCTGGGCGCTTTCGGATGAGAATACAAAGGATATGAAACCGGCGGATAATGACCGCATGGCGACGGGGAATTTCCCGATGCCGCTTTGGCTCAAGGCCGGGCTGGCGAATGTCTCCTATGAGGGAAGCCATTTCATCGGGACAGGGCTTTCGCTCTGGATTGCGCTCTTTCTGGGGCTCGTCTGGATCAGACAGGGGAAAAAGAAATATCTCTGGGCGCTTTTGCCGCTTCTAGTGAATACAGCCACTCTCCTCCTCTCCACGCCGGCCTCCTCCGTTTTCCGCTATTCCTTCGCCTATGTCCTCTGCCTGCCCGTGCTGGGAATCCTCACGGTGGTGGGACGTAGTGAAAGTGAAGGGTGACAAGGGAGATGGGTTCAAGAGATTCAATGCGCCGTACTATCCCCTTAGAACCCTTTAAGTTAGAAAGCAGAAAAAACAATCTATCCTTTATGCGAATCCTCATAGGTTAAGCGGGTTCTAAAGGTTCAAAAGGTTCACAGGTTTCTCATCTTTTGCGAATAACGTATATTCTAAAACTTCGCAGCGCTTCCAGATGATGATGCACCGTACCACCCTTAGAACCCTGAACCTTGAACCCTGAACCTTGAACCTTGAAGTTTGAAACCGTCACCACTCAAAGCACTAACCAT
>JAJWRZ010000206.1:0-2548 GCA_021633965.1 Dialister sp. | reverse complement strand
TTGTTAAAGTTACCCTAAAATGGTTAGTGCTTTGAGTGGTGACGGTTTCAAACTTTTGGTGCGGTGTATCATAATAGGTAGCGCCGCGGAGTATGGAGGATGACAGGCTTCCCGTTTCCGGTTTCGCGCACAGGAACCGTTTCACCGCGAACGAAAAAGATTCCTCGGCTTCGCTCGGAATGACGATACGGGGAAGACGCTTAGTGCGAATAGTATGAAAACGTTTCGGTGAGTTGCGCCTCTGCCAGGCACTCTATCCTGCGTCTTCGGCGTGCCCCTTCTTCAAGGGGCTTCTCAGTTGAGGAGATTGATGCAAACCTTAAACCATAAACCCTAGTCTCTAGCTACTAGTGACTAGTCCCCAGTCACTAGTCTCCAGTCACTAGTCACCCGTCCATCCTTTCTTTCAGATAGTCGGTAAAATTCAGGATGCGTGTCGCGGTCCAAAGGCCGTTTACGTCTTTTTCCAGCTGTACCTGCCATGTGAAGTCGCGGGCAAGGTCCTTGTCGTGGAGCTTCACATAGGCGATGGCTTTGCCGTCCGCTTCTTCGATCTTGAAGATGTCGGTGAGAGAGAGGGCGGAAGAGCCGGCGTAGGCAGTGAGGGTCTTGACAGGCTTGTTCAGAAGAGACTTGGAGGCCGGGGCGCCATCCTTGAATCGGATCTCTGTCTGTCGGATGAGTTCCTTCACGACTTCTTTCTTGATGCTTTTCACGAGGGAGGCAGCGATGGCGTGTTCGGGAAGACCGTCGGCCTTGAGCTCGGCGAGCATGTCGTCCAAGGCATAGCTGTAGACTTTGGCGACATCAACGCGTTTGCAGAAGAGATCCCAGTCCTTTTTCTGCACGGCCTGCTGGATCTCTCCCGCCGCAAAGGCGGGCGTATTCTGCCAGTACAGGAAATACCAGCCGCCGGCAGCGGCAAGGAGGATCATGAGGGTGATGAGGAGCTTTTTGAAGATCGACATGAAAATGACCTTTCATTAAATAACGGAGGAAGGTACGGATCCCTAGTCACCCGTATCGAAGAGGGCTTTCTGCTGGGTGAATTCGAGCATGCCGTAGATGCCGCCTTCGCGGCCAAGGCCGCTTTCCTTATAGCCGCCGAAGGGAGCCGCTGTATCACGCGGGCTGGCATTGATGTAGACATTGCCGGCCTTGATGCGATGGGCGAGGGCGATGGCTTCTTCTTTCGGCCCATAGACACCGGCATTCAGACCGTATCGGGTGTCATTGGCGATCCTGACCGCATCGTCAGTGTCTTTGTAGGTGATGACACAGAGGACCGGACCGAAGATCTCATCCTGCGCGATGGTCATATCATTCGTGACATTCGTGAAGATCGTGGGGTGGATGTAGTAGCCGTGATCGGGGCTTTCCGGCAGGCCGCCCGTGAGGAGCCTTCCCCCTTCGGAAAGACCCTTGCTGATGTATTCGCTGATCTTTTGGTACTGCGCCATGGAGGACACCGGCCCGAGCTTCACGTCGTGGTCGGTCGGGTCGCCGACCGTATATTCTTTGGCGATTGCGGAAAGCTCTTTTTCGATGAGGGCTTTCTCGCTTTCCGGGATGAGCAGGCGGGAGAAGGCGGTGCAGGTCTGGCCGGAGTTCAGAAAGATGCTGTTGAAGCAAAGGCGGATCGGTGCGCTGTAGTCATGGTCCTTGGATGGAAGGATCACGTAGGGCGATTTCCCGCCAAGCTCAAGGCTGATATGCTTCACGCTTTCCAGCGCCCGCTTGCCGACGGTGACGCCGCCTGAGGTGGATCCGGTGAAGGAGATCATGGAGACGAGCGGATGGGAAGAGAGCGCATCGCCCACTTCGCCGCCGCGACCGGTCACGAGGTTGAAGACGCCTCTCGGAAAGCCTGCTTGTTCAAAGGCATCGGCGAGGAAGTAGGAGGAGAGCGGCGTGTGCTGGCTCGGCTTTAGGATGACGGTATTGCCCATCAGCATCGCAGGTATGATCTTCTGTATGACCTGTCCCAAGGGGTAGTTCCATGGAGTGATACATCCGATGACGCCGATCGGCTCACGATAGGTGGTGGAAGCCGCCATTTTTTCGACCATGGGGACGTCCGGCGCAAGGTCGATGTAGGACATGGTACGGACGTACTGGTACTCGACCTGCGAGGCTTTGGTGAAGGTATATGGCGAGCCGAGCTCTCGGATGGTGATGTCGATGAGGTCATCTTCCTGAGATTTGAAAATGGCGAGGAATTGCTCCATCAAAGTGATGCGTTCGGCGAGCGGCTTTTTCGCCCAGGCAGGGAAAGCGGCATAAGCGGCTTTGGCGGCCTTGTCTACGTCATCGCCGTTCCCTGCCGGAACGCGGGCGAAGATCTCCCTTGTGGCCGGGTTTTCTACCTCGATGAACTCCCCGGATGCGCCAGGGATCCATTCACCATTGATATAGAGCTTTTCATAATCCATAGCAAACACCTTCCTTTAGACAAAAGAGAGCCCCCTTGCGAGCGCTCTCCCCCTTGAGATGATGATATTGAATCAGTGTTTCCCTAGGGAAACGCTGATTCAATCGCAGAGTCCGA
>JAJWRZ010000033.1:13613-16520 GCA_021633965.1 Dialister sp. | reverse complement strand
CTATGCTTACTTACACTAAAACTTACATATTCACTATCTAGTGAATCAAGTGATATTACAAAACGGCCACTGTATTTATATGCTAAAGAGATTATTGCTTCCCGTTCATAAAGTCTCTTTGATAAAATAATTTCGTAACCATCCTGTATTTCCTTTATACACTCCATAAAAAATCTCCTATAAAAAAACAAGCCACAATAAAGCAGCTTGTTTAAAAGTGTTAATACCGAGAAGAATAATGCGAATAATGAGACCTGTGGGAGGTATGCGAATAATGGGAAGTGTGATAAACTCCCATAGCATTATCAAATGGCTCACTCGAAAAATTCAAATGTTTCTCAAATGAAATTTGCTGACTCATATTTTCTTGTAAAATAATGGGGGTAGTATCTGTAATATTAGAAAACTTTTCCATATCTGCTGATGTTGCTTGTACACTCGTACCCGCCCCCGCCGATACAAGTCCTAACGAAAACAATAATGCACTTAATTTTCCCATAATTTTCATTTGAATCACCTCTCTTGAGCTACATAATAAATAAGCCTTTATAATCTTATATTGCCAAAGTTCATTTAGTCAATATCATTAAATTCTATATCCACCCCCCCGAAATTTATATTTAGGTGAAATATGGGCAATGCATAGTATACGCCAGTGTACTGTGCATTAAATGTCTTCCTAACCCCTATCCCAATAATGTTCGATTTCTCATATATTTCCATGAAAGGCAAAAGGAATCGCGAATTGCGAACTACTTAAGAAGCGTGTTTGAAAGCACATGTAAAGTCAAACTCTCCGATTGCATCCGTGTTTTCCTACAGCTCAGTCATGCAAAAACGGGTGCGTGAAAGCCTTCTGCTTTCACGCACCCGTTTTATCCTGTGATCAATATAGAGCTTCATTAGCAATGACGAGGCGCTGTACCTGATTCGTTCCTTCATAGATCTGCATGATCTTGGCATCACGCATGTATTTTTCATTCGGATTTTCACGGGAGTACCCATTACCGCCCATGACCTGCACCGCTGTCGTGGTGACTTCCATCGCTGTATCCGAAGCGAAACACTTCGACATCGCGGAGAACATGGACGCCCTCTTATCTCCCTGCATCTTCAGCCAGCAAGCCTTATAGACAAGCGCGCGTGCTGCTTCCGTCTTAGTGACCATATTAGCGATCATTTCCTGTACCATTTCAAAAGAAGCGATCTTCTGGCCGAACTGCTTTCTCTGGTGTGCATAGTGGATGGCATTTTCCAGTGCAGCCTGTGCGATACCGACAGAAATCGCACCGACGACCGGACGGGATGTCTCAAGCGTCTGCATAGCGATACGGAAGCCCATGCCTTCACGACCGATGCGGGCGCTTGTCGGAACGAAGCAATCGTCAAAAATGATTTCCGAAGTAGCCGAAGCTCGGATCCCCATCTTATCCTCTTCCTTGCCGATGGAGACGCCCGGCGTATTTCTATCAACAGTGAAAACAGTCAGACCACGAATGCCGCCTGATTCACGGGTATTGGCAAAGAGTGTGATTTTATCACAGATCGGCGCATTGGTGATGAAGCACTTCGTACCATTCAGGACATAGCCGCCATCGACCTTTTTTGCCTTACAGGATACCGCACCTGCATCAGAGCCTGCTCCCGGTTCCGTCAGGGCAAAACAGGCGATCCCACCGTTGTTCAGGCAGTCGAAGTATTCCTTTTTCTGTTCATCGCTGCCGGCGAAAAGGATCGGGAAGGAAGCGAGCGAATTGGCTGCGCAAACAGTCGCAGTACCTGCACAGCCCTTTGCGAGCTCTTCACTGATCATCGCACCCGTCAACAGATCGAGTCCTGCTCCGCCATATTCCTTCGGAACAGCCAACTGAGTCATACCGGACTGTTTCAAAATCTTCAACAGCTCCGGATCCATGACACCGCTCTTATCGATGTCCAGAGCGCGCGGCGCGATCTCCTTCTGTGCGATCTCCTTCGCCAGATTTACCAGCTCCTGCTGCTTTGCATCTAATGTAAAGTCCATTCTCGTTCCTCCATGAAATCAAAGTGCTTCTTCTGCCAGGGCTTCCCCCTAAAATTTTACTATATTGCTTTTATTATAACAGATATGCCGGGCTTTCGGATGGAAAAATATAAAAATACTCGCAGAATCTGATCCTGCAAGTAGATCATGATTTCCCGCTTCATCGCTCCCACATATGCTTTGGAATACCAGAAAAATCACTGCTCCCCCTTCTCTGTAAAGCCATGGGAGCTTTCCCTGCATGATGGCAACAATCATTTTGGAAAATGCCCTTGCCCGTCCCCCAAAGGTCTGCACGGGCGTACAGGTCACAAATGTCATCGCATGGATGGCGGCTCGAAAGTTTCCACTTGAAAGCCACACAGTCGGGATCATGGGCATAATGGTACATGACCCCATCTATGTAGGCTCTCGCCTTCTCAGTGCGGGCGATTCGTTCGGCGAAGTATCGCGCGCTCTCTTGGACGGCCACATCAATGGCTTTATCTACCATCTCCTCATTGCCCTTTGAAATAGCGCCGATTATGCCATTGTAGGCCGCCTTGAGTCCCTGCGTGGAATTTTATCTATGTTCCTTTGCGCATCGCGCAGGGTGCGTTTGAACGCGTTCCCTGGGTAGTCTTTAGACAGAGCAGGCTGCAGAAGGCGGCGAGCGTGCTTTGGCTGTACCGTCAAACCTTGATGACAGGCAAATACTTTTTTCTAACGAAGAAGATGATGAAGCCAGTCACACTGCATCAAAAAATGCCATCCCGTCATGCGCTGCGGAATGGCATTTTCTTGATTTGGTAAAAGTATTGGTAGAAATGATGAATTTTATGCGAGTTAGGTAGAAAAAAGAAAAGCCCGAAGTCATCCATGACTTCGGGCTGAATGTCTGGTGG
>JAJWRZ010000033.1:0-13603 GCA_021633965.1 Dialister sp. | reverse complement strand
GGTTCGAACCCCGGACACCCTGATTAAGAGTCAGGTGCTCTACCAACTGAGCTAATGATCCGTTTCAACGAGATTTATTATACTCGTTTTTCTTGCTTTTGTCAAGCTCTTTTTTTCAAATCTTTTCATTTAACTTGGTTTCAAGAGGTCTTGTCTCAAGCGATGTTAAGAGTATATCATGTAACTTCATTTTTTGCAAGAGGTAAAATAAAGTTTTTTTGAAAAAGAACAGCTGCCTTTCAGTAGTGGATCCCATACTTATGCTTCAGCTCATCAATGTCCTTCCGCATGTCACGGTCACATTCTTCCAGTGCCATTTTCAGATTTGGAAGCTTCTGTCTCACCATGAAAGACTTCTTCGCGCTGGACATTTTATAAATGCGGGCAAGCTCTTTCTTGTAGGATGCCATGAATTCCGCCAGCTCTTCAGGGGAAAGCTCCTGTTCTTCATTCAGATCGACTTCTTTCTGATCCATTCTATGTTCTCCTCCCTTGTTTTCTTTTATTGTACCATGAATCCGCCCTCTCTGCCTGTAAGAAATAGCGGCCATTTCTATTTTTGAAAATAATTCTTAAAATACAGTGGAAATATAAAGTACCATTCAGTATAATAAAGAAAGGCAATCATATAGCTTTTATTCACCGATCAGCTTATATATTGTATACACTATATCAATGTTGCATTGAAAGGAAGGTATCATTATGCCACTCGTAGGAACTACTGAAATGTTTAAAAAGGCATATCAGGGGCATTATGCCATTGGTGCATTCAATGTGAATAACATGGAAATCATCCAAGGGATCATGGAGGCTGCCAAGGAAGAGGAGTCTCCGGTCATTCTTCAGGCTTCGGAAGGTGCCCGCAATTATGCCGGTCAGGAATATATCGTCGGCCTGGTCAAGACTGCCCTTCAGGATTATCCGGAGATCCCGACCGCACTCCATCTGGACCACGGTTCTTCTTATGAGATCTGTAAGGCCTGCATTGACGGTGGCTTTACTTCTGTCATGTATGATGGCTCGAAGCACTCCTTCGAGGAAAATGTCAAAGTCACAAAGCAGATCGTCGAATATGCACATGACAAAGGTGTCGTGGTGGAAGCCGAGCTCGGACGTCTGGCCGGCGTAGAAGATCTGGTCAGCGTCGATGCAAAGGATGCGATCTTTACGGATCCGGAAGAAGCGGCTGAGTTCGTAGAGCTTACCGGCTGCGACTCTCTCGCTATTGCGATCGGCACCAGCCACGGAGCTTACAAATTCAAAGGCGACCCCTATCTTGACTATGAACGTCTGGAAAAGGTCGGCAAGCTCCTGCCGGACTACCCGATCGTCCTCCATGGTGCTTCTACCGTCATTCCGGAATTTGTGGAAAAGTGCAATGCCTATGGCGGCAAAGTCCTCGGCGCGAAAGGCGTCCCGGAAGACATGCTCCGCAAGGCTGCCACGATGGCTGTCTGCAAGATCAATATCGACACCGATATCCGTCTGGCTATGACAAGTGCCATCCGTGAAGCACTCTGCAAGGATCCGTCGAATTTCGACCCGAGAAGCTATCTGAAGCCGGCCAGAGAGGCTGTGAAGCAGATGGTCATGCACAAGATCGAAGCTGTCGTCGGCTCCGCGCATACCATCTGATCTCATAAGGATTTTATATACTGTTTTCATGATCCTCAATGAACGCAATCAAAAAAGCAGCCCGTCAAGGGCTGCTTTTTGATTGACTATGGTTCACTGGTTGATCAGATTTTTTGCCGTCTTTTTCAGCTTCGAAAGCGCTTTCCCTTCGATCTGACGGATGCGTTCGCGGGTCACATCGAAGTATTTTCCCACTTCTTCGAGAGTCCTTGTCTTGCCGTCTTTCAGCCCGAAGCGCAGCTCGAGCACCTGTCGTTCTCTTTCCGTCAGTCCGGTCAGAAGTTCTTCGATCTGCTCACGGAGAAGGATGCTGCCGGCGGCATCATCCGGCGCGATGGCTTCATGGTCTTCAATGAAATCTCCCAGATGGGAATCTTCCTTTTCACCGATCGGCGTTTCCAAAGAAATCGGGTCCTGTGCGATCTTTTTGACCTCGCGTACCTTGGCGAGTGATACGCCCATGGCTTTGGCAAGCTCTTCATTGGTTGCCTCACGCCCATTCTCCTGCAGCAGCTGGCGGGAAATGCGATTTAGCTTATTGATCGTCTCTACCATGTGTACCGGCACACGAATGGTACGTGCCTGGTCCGCAATGGCGCGTGTGATAGCCTGCCGGATCCACCATGTAGCATAGGTGGAGAATTTATAGCCCTTGGTATAGTCGAATTTATCGACCGCCTTTAAGAGTCCCAGATTTCCTTCCTGAATGAGATCCAGAAACTGAAGCCCGCGGCCCAGATATTTCTTTGCGATGGAGACCACGAGGCGGAGGTTCCGATCAGCCAGCTCTCTCTTCGCTTCCAGCGCCGCTTCCTTTTCTTCAGGAAGCGCATCCGCACGCATCCCCGCCTCGACCGTCTTGGCAAGCACGATCTCTTCTTCACTGGTCAAAAGGGGCAGCGCACCGATTTCCTTCAGATACATTTTCACGGGATCATCGATCGAGATGGCATTATCCAGATCAGGCACCGGCGTGTCTTCTTCGGCTTCCGCCTCGGCCTCTTCTTCTTTGACAAGCTCAGCCGACTCCTCTTCCTCGATGAAGTCGAAGGAATCATCCACCTCTTCATTAAAGTCGACTTCCAGCTGATGGATATGAAGTGCTTCATAAAGTGCAGACAGATCTTCTTCTCCCAGATTGTGCGTGGAAATGAACTCCATGATATCCTTATTCGCTACCAGCCCGTCATGGGATTTTTTCTTCAGCTCCTGAATCCATTTTTCAAGTTGAGTCATTCGTTCAGCCATTTTTATATCCCCCGATACTGGTAATCCATTCCGGCGATCATGTCCATCTCTGCTTCGGAAATGTGGTATATGCAAAACAAACAATATTCTTACTGATCAGTCGATAGTGATGGGCGGCAGATGCCGACGTCCGGTCGCTATCACGCCCTTCCCAGTGCCATGATCTCTTTGCTGAGGCGGATACAGATCATCTGCTCTTTTCTGGCCTCTTCCGGATCTGAAGTCATGAGAGACTGGACTTTTTCTGTATGAAGACGATACTCCTTCTGGAGATACATCTTCATCAAAGGCCATATATATTCCTCCTGAGGGACAGAGCCGGGCGGATCTCCCTCCATCGCAAGCTCTGCCAGGAGCGGTATATCCTCGCGAAGGAGCTTCCCCTCCACCGCCTGTTCCGTGATTTCTCCCTCCATCGATTTCATCGCATCAAAGAGTCTCTGACGGAAAGGCGAGGTGAAAGGATAATTTTTGAGTAACTCCCAGCCCTCAGGAAGCATATGATAGCGGAGGCAGTACTTGAGAAGCCCTTCTTCCAAGAGCTTCTGCTTCTTTGCCTGCGGCCCATTGTCTGTCGTCGGTGCTTCCAGCGGTGTTTTCTGGGAAATATATAGGGTCGAATGATTCTTTTTCGCAAAGGAGAGTGCTTCACTTCGGATCATTCCTTCATCCATGTGGAGCGTCATCGCCATCTTGCGGATGAACGAATTGAACTGAAACGTATCCTGCTGCGCGAGAAGTACAGCGAACATCTCATCAAGAATGTGATGCTGCCCGTCAAGTGTCGACGCATCATACTGCCGTTGCAGCGCGCCAAAGAGATAGTCCAATGCAGGCTGCGCTTGCGCTACCGCTTCTAAATAAGCCTCCCCGCCATGAAGATTGACAAATTCATCCGGATCCTTGCCCTCCCCCACGAGTGCCACACGCAGCTTCAGTCCCACAGCGCCGGCGATCTCCAATGCCCGCCGCGTCGCATTCTGACCGGCAGCATCCATATCATAAGAGAAAACGATCTCATCGGCATATTTTTTGAGAAGCCTTGCCTGCTCTACGGTGAAGGCAGTCCCGAGGGAAGCAACTACATTCGTGACACCATGGGCATGCAGGGAAATCGCATCCATGTAGCCCTCGACCATGATCGCCTGCCGCTTTTTGCGGATTTCCGGCAGTGCCTGATAGATAGCAAAAAGGAGACGGCGCTTATTGAAAATGGGGCTTTCCGGCGAATTCAGATACTTCGGCTTACTGTCATCCATGACACGACCGCCGAATGCCACCACGCGCCCCTTCAGATCCAGAATGGGAAACATGCAGCGATTGCGGAACATATCAAAATAGTTTCCATTCTTGTACCCGCAAAGCCCGCAGGCTGTGAGTATCTTCGGATCTATCTGCTTTTTCGTCGTGAAGTCATGGTATAGACGATGCCAATCCGCCGGTGCAAAGCCCAGCTTGAATCTTTCTATGGTTTCCATCGAAAGGTGGCGCTTCTCGAAGTACGCCATGCCCGCCTGTCCCATCTGCGTCCGTGTGAGGCAATTGTGGAAATAAGAGCCTGCAAGCTCCGTGACCTCCACCATTTTCTTCATCATGGCTGCCTTTTGCCGTTCTTCCGGAGAGATCTCCTCCGTCGGCATATCGATATGGGCATAGTCAGCTACTCTCTCCACGGCCTCCATGAAAGTGATCCCTTCCATCTTCTGCAGGAAATGGAAGACGTCCCCGCTCTCGTGACAGCCAAAGCAATAATAAAATCCTTTTTCCGGAGACACTGAAAAAGAAGGAGTTTTCTCCGGTCCATGAAAAGGACAGGAGGCGAAATAGTATCTTCCTTTTTTCTTTAGATCGACATACGAGCCGATGATGTCATTGATGTTGACACTGTCCTTCAGCCGCTGCAGAAAATCATTGCTCAGCCTCACCACAACTCCTCCTTTCTGTAAATTCATTCATCGTTATTGCATATCCTGTCCGTTTCGCAAAAAGCGCTCAGGCAGTATGCAAAATGCCTGAAAGTTTTATCTGTTTATAAGCTCCGCGGCGCCTCTTTTTGTGCCGCACCACTGCGGCTCACCTGTCAGCCAAAGACAACCGAGAAAGCAGAGGATCCGCTTTGCAGGTAAGAAAAGCACCGACTACTGCAGAAAACACAAAGGTACTACAAGCATCGGTGCCATAGGGACAAAATGATGAGCAGATACGCCAGCTCACACTTTCACATCTTTAGTTAATTCCTGCCAGCGTGCAAGAAGGATCTGCATATAGAGCCTTGATTTCAAGCCAAAGGAAGCGAGCGCATAGCCATCAGATACCTCGACCAGGAGCGTCTTGCCTTCATCCGTGATGCCAAAGTCCAGCGCATAGCCGGCAGGGGCGGAATGATATGCAGCAACGGCTGCTTTGAGGACTCTGGGATCAGGGAAAATATCCCAGCGTCCTTTATATGGACAAAGACCTACAATCTCTCCCTGAAGTACCCAGAGACGCCATTCAGAGATGAAATTCACACGGCTGCTGCACCAGACATCGATATCTTCGAGTCCCCCGCCCAGCTTGATGAGGTCTTCCGACTTATCGAGTACAGTGCCATGGAATCGCTTCACATCCTCCACCGGTTTGACGAAGACATGCCAGTCTTCCGCATGGCTGGTGATGGTGAAGAGCGTCGATTTCCAGATCTTTCGTCCGACGAAGGGCATCAGCTCATCCGGATAATCCAATGGCAGCAGCTTCACGCCGAATCTTTCGAGTGCCACCTTCACATCAGAAAATGTCCCCACCACAGGATCCTTCGGATCATTATCGGTCAGAGAATACACCACTTTATAGGGCTTCACCGGGATATCCAGTTCATTTGCTCCCGCATAGGCTGCATAGCAGCTGCGGTCATATAATTCTCCAGTATGTCTGATACGGATATAAGCCTTCATGTACTCCCCTCCTTCTCTCTCATTTCAGGCAGAAATAGAAACTATTCCTACTACTACAAATTCAATCATACCATGAATGTATTCTTTTTGCCAGTAGGGAACAATGATTTGCATGCCAATCCCCCATCGGCCAATCTCTCGGGCTGCGCCATCGCCGAAAGCGGCTTCTGTGGAGATCCTGCAGTTGGAGAGCTTTGCGGAGGAGCAGCCAGAGGGATGGTCATGATGAAACAATGTATAAAGGTCTTATGGGACTTGATTTTTAGGCGGCAAGAAATGATTTCACACCGCTAAAAAAGCCCCCGCCGAAGCGGGAGCCTTTTTTCACCAGAAGTAAATGAGTGCAACGAGCGCGACAACGAAACGATAGATGGCAAAGCCGGTCAGTGTCGAAGTATTCAGGAATTTCAGGAACCAAAGAATGGATGCATACGCCACGAAGAAAGCGGTCACAAATCCGACGGCCAGAATGCCAAAGTCACCCATTTCAAGGTACTTGATCGTTTTCAGAAGATCATAGATGCAGGCAAGGAACATCAGCGGAACCGCCATGATGAAGGTGAAGTCTGCTGCCGCTTTTCTGGAGATCCCCAAGAGCAGGCTGCCGGCGATGGTGCTACCGCTTCGAGAAAAGCCAGGCCAGAGAGAGAGGCACTGGAAGAGTCCGATCTTCAGCGCCTGCTTCCATGTGATGTGATCTACATCTGTCACGGAGAAATGCTTATGCATTTTTTCAGCCGCGATCATGAAGATACCGCCCAGCACCAGACCGATGATGACTGTCATGGGGCCAAAGAGCGTATTCTTGATAAATCCATGAAATACAAGTCCCAGAAGGCAGGCCGGAAACATAGCGATGGCCAGATTCAGAAGAGAAGGCCCCTTTGTGCGAAACCAGTGATGGGTATTCAGGATAAAGGTAAATTTTTCTCTGTACACCACGAGAACGGAAAGGATCGCACCGAGCTGGATGAAGACATCGAAGAGATCGGCAAGCGTCCCCTCGAAGCCCAACATATGCCCGACGATGATCATATGGCCTGTCGATGAAACTGGAATATACTCTGTCAGCCCTTCCACTACGCCGACAATAAATGCGCAAAAATAATCGTACACGATAACACCTCAGATTGCTTGACTACTAAAAATGAGTGCCTAGGGACAGGTCACTTTCTCCGCTGTGGATTTCCGGCGCACACGATGCCATCCACTTTTTTATTCTTGAAATAGAGGATGAGTACCTCCTTCTGCCCTTGGGAGAAGTACACATAGGCTGTGCGCGGGCTGCCTGTAGAGGTATCCATCTCCAGCTTTTGTGGCGCGCCATAGAGCATTTCCGCGGTCGACTGATCATCGCCCATGGCAAGGCCTCGAGGAGTCAGCATCCGATCATCTGTCAGGAAGAACGCCATGATCCAGTGTTCCTTCTTGGTCATGCGGACGCCATAGCCCTCGTAGTACCAGATTTCCTCTCCGGGATTCATCATCTTCCGTTCCCACTCCATAAAAGAGTAGTCTTTGAAGCGCTGCCCCAAGGAAAGGCCCGCCAAGGAGAAGTCCCCTTTCGGCAAAAAATCATGCCTTTCTTGCGTTTCTGTCTTCTTCTTTTTCTTTTCAGACAAGTAAGACACATGCAATGATTTTACCACGTTCTTATGAATGGTGAAAGAAATTTCTTGATCCCCGGCTTCATAAGTCAGAAGGAAATCTCTCTTTTCCCCATCCCAAAGAAGGCGAAGAGGGCGACCATAGGCACGCAGGACAGCTTCACGTGAGCTTCCCGCGTGAATGCCGCGCAGCGTTTCCAGACCCTTTCTTTCGCTTCGATACTCGGTAAGGCCTGTGGGCGGTGCCTTTTTCCCCATGACCTTCCATGCGCTCTCTTCCGTAACAGCATGGTTCACCCGCGCAGTGAAGTCCTTCCATGTATAGGTATCACTTACACTACCACGCGAGATGGCATCCGGCACGCCCATATTCCGGATCAGAGAATCCACGCGATCTCCCAAGGCCATACCATGCAGTATAAAATCGTCACTGGCAAGCGGAGAGGCATCGATCGGAAGAAGCGGAGTCTCAGCTGTCTCCTCCTTCGCTGCTTTCCCATGAGACTCCGCTATGGTCTTCTCCGCCGGAGCCTCGGCCGATGCAGGAAGAGCCGTTTCACGCATGTTCTGCTCTGCTGCTTCGCATCCTGCAAAGCCGAGAACTCCGAGCAGGAGTGTCAGTAGATATATGCGTAGCTTCATCATTTTCTCCTTTTATCGAAAAGCCATGATCCATGACCGGTCATTCATGGCTGAAACTGCCAACAATCATATTATGCTAGCCCCGCCTCTCATCTGTCAAGCAAAAGAGAGCCTCCACGACGTGGAAGGCCCTCTTTTGAATCAGCGTTTCCTTGTATTTATGCCTTTTTATATTTCTTTACAAAGCGGGCCATGCGTTTGAGTGCTTCAGCGATATTCTCACGGCTGGCTGCGTAGGAAATGCGAATGTGATTCTTCCCCTGCGGTCCAAAGCAGGTGCCGGGTACGACACCGACTTTTTCTTCCGTAAGAAGCCTGTCACAGAATTCTTCCTCATCCATTCCTGTACAGCTGATATCCGGGAAAATATAGAAGGCACCCTTCGGTTTGAAGACTGTCAGACCCATATCCACCAACCCCTGATAGATCATTTCACGGCGGGCCGCATATTCCTCAAACATAGCTTTTACATCATCATCACAGCTTCTGAGTGCTTCGATCGCACCATACTGGCTGGTCGTAGAAGCGCAGAGGATCTCATACTGATGTACCTTGTAGATCTCCTCGAGTGCTTCCCGCGGAGCACAAACGTAGCCGATACGAAGGCCCGTCATCGCATAAGACTTGGAGAAACCATTCAGAACGATCGTGCGTTCCTGCATGTCAGGCAACGAAGCGAAGCAGGTATGCTGCCCCTCATACGTCAGATCACAGTAGATTTCATCCGCGATGACGATGAGGTCATGGGCTTTGGCAAAAGCAGCGACCTTTTCCAGAGACGCTCTGTCCATGATCGTTCCGGTCGGATTATTCGGATATCCGATCAGGATGGCCTTCGTCTTTGGCGTGACTTTCTTTTCGAGTTCTTCTACCGTGAGGCGGAATTCATCCTTCGCATAGGTCGGTACCAGGACCGGTACGCCGTGCGCGATAGAAACGCAGGCCGGATACGCCAGGTAGGCAGGATCAGGGATCAGCACTTCATCTCCCGGATTCAGGAAAGTCGTCATGACAAGGCCGATGGCTTCTGAAACACCAACGGTCACCATGATCTCATCCTTCGGATCATAGGTCAGCCCATAGCGCTTTGCAAAAAGCTTGGCGATCTCTTCACGGAGCTCAAGAAGTCCCCAGTTCGAGGTATAAGACGTTTCTTTTCTCTTCAGGCTGTCAATGCAGGCATGGATGACCTTATCAGGAGCCGCATAATCCGGCTCACCGACACCCAGAGAGATCACATCTTTCATAGAGCTGGCCAGATCGAAAAATTTACGGATACCGGAAAATGGTACCGCTTTCACATCGCTGGCAAATTTATTGTCCCAATTCATTGATAAATTCCTTTCATTTATTGACGATGGCTGCTGTCAAAAAACAATGATAAATATTCGTTTGGAGGAAACACCGATCCTAAAGGGCACATCCGGGGATTAGCCACTAAGGAAACACTGATTAAATCGTTGTCAGATTTTACTCTTGAATTTTTATGCATAGCGAGGAATAACCTGACGCGAATAGCGAGATATTTAAGGAAGGCTATGACGAAGCTATGTATAAAAATTCTTGTGAAAGCTGACTCTGCGATTGAATCAGCGTTTCCTTAAGTGTCAGTCATTCATCTTCTGCCTCTGCCACTGCTTTTCCGAGCTCTTCGCAATTTTTGAGTGCTGTCTCATCCGGGTAGCCATACGCAAGGAGCGGATGCGCTGGGAATCTGGCTCCGGCAAAGTGCAGCTCATTGTACCAGGAATTCAGCCATGCGCCGCGGCTCCAGCCACACGAGCCGAAGATGCCCATGATCTTTCCCTTGAGATAAGGCTTCAGCTTATCACAGAAGGGCTTCATCTGTGCCTCTTCGATAACCTCCACCCCCCAGGCCGAACAGCCCAAAATGATCCGATGGCAGGTGTTGCCGATCTCCACCGGATCCACATCAGATACCGGCGCCAGCAGCACATCAGCTCCTGCCTTTTTAGCACCGACTGCGACAGCCTCCGCCATAGCTTCCGTATTCCCTGTCGCAGAATAAAAAATGATCGCTACTTTCTGTCCCATCTTGACCTCCTCACAGGGGAATGACTGCATCCATCATCCCCACGTCTCATGAGATTTTGCGAAAATGTAAGGAAACGCTGATCCAAATAGAAATGTGAAGGGAGAGCCTGTCGCCATTCGCAAGAATCTCTCATTTTCCTTCTTCTACAAAAAAAGAGCGCTCCTCGGAACGCCCTTTTTTATATAGTCATTACGCTTTAGCAACGGTTTCGCCAAGAGCTTTGCAAGCTGCCAGTGCATCGTCGTCCGGATAGCTGTAAGCTTTGACCGGTTCAGCAGCGAGTTCGATGCCTTCATCGGTAAAACGCTGTTTCCAGGTTTCGATCCAGTCGCCCTGATTCCAAGCGTAGGAGCCGAAAATGCCGACAACTTTACCTTTCAGCTGTGGAAGCAGTTCTGCGAAGAATGGTTCGAATTCATATTCTTCCAGTTCTTCATTACCCATAGCCGGGCAGCCAAGGATGATGTGATCGAAAGCTGCTACATCGGAAGCCGTGGTGTCAGAAACGAAAGAAAGGGTCGTTTCTGCGCCAGCTGCCTTGGCACCTTCTTCTACAGCCTGAGCCATAGCTTCTGTGTTGCCGGAACCGGACCAGTATACGATTGCTACTTTTGCCATTTGGAATTCCTCCTATTACATACCAGTACATCTGAGAAATCTGATGCCGCAATGACATCCATGTTTCCCTGAATTTACTACACTTACATATTAAATGTTTGAAGTCACCTTGTCAATGGTGATTGCCGCTTTGATTCACTCCCACTCTGTCAGGGATGTCCCTCGTTTTGCCAGATCGAGCAGCTTCACCTTTTCAGGGAGTTTTCTCTTCTGCACCATTGTCTTCACCGCCGCGGTAAGATCTTTCTGATCCGCATCTGTATTGATGATACCGAGCGTTGTGAAATAACCATCACAGGCAAGGACGATCTGATACGCCTCATGGTATGTGACATCTTTTTCCTTCGTCGTGATGACGACAGAGCCCTCATAGCGAAGATGCTTCTTATCCTTGCTTTTTACCAGAGGTGCTTCACCATCAAAAGATGCTCCGGACTCTATCAGCCTTTCATTGAGATCGGCCGCAATGAGATCTAGCTGTGCTTCCGCCGGATCATCCTTATGACTCACCGCTCCGATGCCGAGAAGATAAGACACACCGAGCTTATGCGACATCGCCCAGCCATAGCTGAAGTCCGGAGGATCCGCATAGGTCATCGTGTAATATACACTGCCTGTCATCCCGCGCCGCAAAAAGAATCGCTCTGTCCCACCTGCAGACAGGAAGGGCAGTGCATCCTGCGCCCCTTTTTCAAAGGTCACATTCTTTGGCACCGTCATCCGCCCGATGCCTTTGAGATCCAGCGTCTCCGCTGCCAGAGAGGAGACCGGCAGCAGGGCAGCCACGAGAAGCCCGGCGCAAACGCGTTTCCACATCTTCATATCAGCCGTTCTTCTTGGCGAGCTTTGCCCAAGTATCACGAAGACCTACGATGCGGTTGCAGACCAGATGATCCTCGCTGCTGTCCTTGTCGATGATGAAGTAGCCTTTTCGGAGGAACTGGAAGCGATCTCCGACCTTGTACTTTTTGATTTCCGGCTCTGCCTTGCTGTGCTTGATTTCCAGCGAGTGGGTATTCACCTTCTCCATGAAATCGCGGCCATCATCCGTATCATCCGGCGGGATCAGGTAGTCATAGAGGCGGGATTCCACATCGACCGCTGTATCAGCGGCTACCCAGTGGAGCGTCCCCTTCACCTTGCGATCCGCTCCCGGCGTACCGCTTCTGGTGTCAAAGTCGACCGTGCAGTGGATCTCCTCGATATCGCCATGGGCATCCTTGACGACATCCTCACACTTCACGATATAAGCCCCCTTCAGACGGACTTCCTTGCCTGGTGTCATACGGAAGAATTTCTTCACCGGTGTTTCCATGAAGTCTTCCCGTTCAATATAGAGAGTTCTGCCAAACGGTACCTGACGTTCTCCGGCAGAAGCATCCTCCGGATTGTTCTCCATCGTCATCTTTTCGATCTGTCCTTCCGGATAGTTGGTGAGGACGACCTTCACCGGATCGATGACCACCATGAGGCGCGGCGCTTTCGCCTTCAGGTCTTCACGAATGCAGTATTCCAGCTGCGCGATATCGACGAGATTATCTGCTTTGGCGACCCCTACCAGCTCACAGAAATGACGCAGCGACTCCGGCGTGTAGCCTCGGCGGCGGATCCCGCTGATGGTCGGCATACGCGGATCATCCCATCCGGAAACGAGGCCGGCTTCTACCATCTTGCGGAGCTTTCTCTTGCTCGTGATCATCGTCGTCACGTTGAGGCGGGCAAATTCGATCTGGCGCGGCTTTTCCGGCCCGTCGAATGCCTGCAGACACCAGTTGTAAAGCGGACGACGTTCTTCAAACTCCAGCGTACAGATGGAGTGCGTGATCCCTTCGATGGCATCAGAGAGCGGATGTGCAAAGTCATAGAGCGGATAAATGCACCAGGTATCCCCCGTTCTATGATGGGTCGCATGCAACACACGATAAATGACCGGATCTCTCATGACCATATTCGGCGAAGCCATATCGATCTTGGCGCGAAGCACCTTTTCCCCATCCTTGTACTTGCCTTCCTTCATTTCCTGGAAAAGTTTCAGGTTCTCTTCGACGCTCCTGTTTCTATACGGACTTTCTTTGCCCGGATGCTTCAGATCGCCACGAGTATCATGGATTTCCTCACTCGTCTGGTCATCGACATACGCAAGACCCATGCGGATCAGCTTGCAGGCGAATTCATACAGCTGCGGAAAATAGTCAGATGCATAATGGACAGGTTCCTTCCAATGGAAGCCGAGCCACTTCACATCCTCCAGAATGGAATTCACATACTCGACCTCTTCCTTTGCCGGATTCGTATCATCGAAGCGGACATTCGTCTCCCCATGATACTTCTGTCCAATGCCAAAATTGAGACAGATGCTCTTCACATGCCCGATGTGGAGGTATCCATTCGGTTCCGGCGGAAAACGCGTCAGCACCCGATCATTCGCATAGACATGATTTGCAATATCTTTATTGATTTCTGCTTCGATAAAATTCGCAGCTTTTCTTTCTTCTTCCATTCTTCTCCTCCGTTCTGTCATTATACCTTCAAGGTATTTTCACTTTATTTTAGCACAATCCAAGAGTGATAGGAAAGATGGAAATGGGAATTTTGTTGAGACGGCAGGAGGACTTGACCGGTTCTCTAAGCTCTGCGGTCTGAACAGCTTCAACAGGCATGGTGCAGCGCGAAAAAACAGTAAAACGCAGTCATTTTTATCCCACACTGTAAGCCTCTCGGCATCTGACCGACAACAGGGAAAGCCAAGTATGATAAAATATAAGGAAACGCTGATTCAATCGCAGAGTCGGATTTCACATGGATTTTTATACATAGCTTCACCATCATCTTCCTTAAATAGCTCGCTAGTCGCGTCAGATGAT
>JAJWRZ010000032.1:0-16529 GCA_021633965.1 Dialister sp. | reverse complement strand
CGGCTTCGCCGCGATCGATGACGAGGTCGCAGCTGTTCTGGCATTCGTTATCTCACATACAACGTTTCTCGCCGCTCAGGATGACGAAACGGGGCGATGCCCGAAGGTTCCTTGGATAGCAGATTTCCCGTTTGAGCATTCCCAAACATCGACCACCTGACCGCGAATGACAAAGATTTCTCGCTGACGCTCGAAATGACGATACGAGAGTCTGATGTCTCCCAGTCTCTTAGGCTTTTAGTCTCATCCCCAGCCGCCAATCACCAGTCACTTATTTCCTCAAGCAATACTTCAGCAGCAAATCTTTGAGTTCAAGCTCCGAGGCGCCTTGGCGGGAAGCGAGCTGGTACTTCATGATCTCCAGAAGGAACCACTCCGCCTCTTCTTCCGTGACCTTCCTTGCCTCGGCCTGCACGGCCCGCCACTGCCAGGAGGATCTCACCCCCAGCGCCTGTTGGATGCGGGTGGGCGGCACGCGATTCCTTTCCATTTCCTTCAAGATCTTGATCTTTCTGAATTTGGAAGAAAGAAGTCCGAGATTTTTGATCGTGGTGGTCATATCCGTGAAGACGCGGTCCGCACTCTCTAAGACCAGCTGTGACTTTTTGTCCAGAAGAGCATCGACGAATTTAAAGATCCCCTGATTCATGTAGTCGGGAAGTGCAAGCTCCAAAAGCTCCTTCGTCACGACGGACTTTTCCCCGCACATCAGTACCATCTTATCACATTCCGTCTGCAAAAGGGGAAGGGAAATCGTATCCCACGAGGAGAGTACATCCTCCAAATAAGTCCGTGCGGAGAAATCGACACGCTTGCCCGCTGCTGACAAGAGACGTATCATCGCACCTGCCGCATCACGCGGCAAAAGGAGCGAAAGCTCTTCACTGTAGCAGACAGACAGCAGCCCTTTCACGATCTTCGTTCGCTTGTCCGGCTTTCCATCGAGCTGGATCAGGCAGAAAATATCCGGCGGCAGGCCTTCGAGCCTCTCCACAAAGCGGAGGGCCGCCTTTTCTTCTTTCTCTGCTTTCGAAATGCGCTTCAGGAAAGGAGGATTGTGTATCACGACCGCAGTCGCACTGGAAAAAAGTGACTGCCCTGCCAGGGCATTCTCATACTCTTCCAGACTTCCCTCTCCATCGAACAGAACGGGATCCGGCGGATTTCCCTCAAAATAGGCCTTGAGCAGTCCCTCCCGACGAAGGGCAAGGGATACCAGATCTTCACCATAGAGAAAGCAGCAGTTCTTTTTATTTAACTTTTTGGCAGGCATAAGTGATCGTCCTTGTATAAATGTAAACAGAAATCGGGAGTGACTTGGGCTGGTGTCTAGGGATTAGGGATTAGGGATTAGACTTATAGACTGAAAGACTAAGAGACTGGGACGTCTGATGTCTGATGTCTGACTTCTCACCCAGTCCAGAATCTGACAAATCGCAATACCAGTCACTAGTCACCAGTCACTAACTTCCACCCATTCTTGTACACGATCTCCTGCATCCCCTTCTGATACAGGTTCACAGACGGGATGTCTTTGAAATCGAAAAGCTCCATATCTTCATAGGCATGGACGAGACGGGTCCCGCCGTAGATGACCAGCTCGGGCGCCATGGTCTCCGCGTCTTTTTCCGTATATTCTTGAAAGCCATGGCTGCCGGTGATCCACAGGGTATGAGGAGACGCTTTTGGCATGGGTCTTCGTCCGGAAAGAAAGATGTCCTTCTCCCCCATCACCATCTGCCAGCTGCTGCCATTGGTGATAAAGCGCAGCTCATCCAAAGAAAGTGCGGCCCTTCCCAGACATCGCACGCGCGCTGTCTGCCCCGATAGAAGCTGCGTCGCCCATTTCCGCGGATCGCCGCCCGTCACCCAGATCTCCCTGACAGGTATCCCCATCACGAGAGGGAGCGGCTTATCGACATCCTCCAGATCCAGAATGAGTACATCTGCCTCCTCTACCCCTTCATAGGCAAGGATGGAATTCCACTCCCAGACAGCGGTGCGTGAGGAGATGCGGCTTGCCTTATAGTATAAGATGTTTCGCCCGTCATTGACAAGAAGGATTCCGCGGTCACCGCCAAGATCCGGGCAGATGACGCGGGTCGAAGGCGCCAGGAGCTGAGCCGTCGCTATGGCAAGAAAAAGAAGCGACAGCATGCCTCCGGCAGCCATGCGAGAGCGACCGGAAAGCCGCTTTCTGAAATACACCGCCGCAAGAAGCGCATAGTAAAAGGCTATTTCTAAAGAAGAAAGACCGCCTGTCACAAGCTGCGCTCCCCTGGCCGAGGAGAGGAGGAAATTCAGACGCAGGGCTAAAAAGACCGCATAGTCTGCCGCATAGAGAAGCCCTGCCATCAGCGGACGGCAAAGAAGGGAGACGAGCGCTGCGACAAGACCTGCGATAATGACCCATTCCAGAAACGGCGTGACGAAAAGATTCGCAAAGATAAAATACACCGGAAAGCGATGGAAATCATAGAGCATGATCGGTATCGTGAGAAGCTGTGCCGCCGTCGACAGCGCGATCCCTTCCTTCACCCATTTCGGCAGCTTTGGGAAAGGGCTCATCCAGCGGAGGATCGGACGGTAAAAGAGGAGGATCCCCGCGGATGCGCCGACTGAGAGCTGGAAGCTCACATCGTACACATAGTAAGGATCCCAAAGCAGCATGCCAAAGACCGCCGCCCCCAGAAGATTCAGCGTCGCCCTCTCCCGATCAAGGAAAATCCCAACGACTGAGAGGATCCCCATGACCGCCGCACGGATGACGGGCGGCACAAGCCCTGAGAGCACCGCGTAAAACAGCACAAGCAGGATGGCCGGCAGGATCACAAGGCGTCGCGGAAGCGAGAGCCAGCGTCCCAAAAGGTACAGGAAGCCAAAGAGCAGCGCCACATGCGAGCCCGAGACAGAGAGAATGTGGATGATGCCCGTCGCGGAGAATGACGTCATGACCTCTTCCGGAATATCATTATAATTTCCTCCGAAGAGGAGCGTCATCAGGATCGAAAGGCGCACCGGATCCATGTAAGGCGCAAATGTCTCTTTCAGCGACTGCTTCATCTCCGAAGAGAATCTCTCTATGCGATAGGCGCCGCTCTCACCGGCAAAGGCGGGATGCATGCCTTCTGTGAGATACAGCCTTCCAAGGAGATGGCGGCTCCGATAGCGTCCCGTGAGATCGATCTTTCCCGGATTCTGATACAGGCGGATCGGGCTCATTTCTCCTTCGGCGTAAAGGCGGTCCCCGGGATGGAAATGCCAGATCTCCTTCTGATCATAGAGGTAGCACGTCCCCGAGAGCGGCTGGAGCGTCCCATCGGCGTATCGGATGGAAACGAGCGCAAGCGCATATCTCGCATAGCCCTCCTCCCCTTTTTGTACCAGTGGCTCCTCCATGACGATGCCTTCATAGGTGCCTGCGCTTCGGCTCGCCCAGTGTGACTGCTCCTGCCACAGGGCATCAGAGAGTGCCATGCGGAAAGCGCCGATCATCAGAAGAGAAAGCGCCGCTCCCAAAAGGACAAGAGAAAAGCGGCAGCGGAAATGACCATAGAGAAGGAAAATCACACCGGAAAGGAGCAGCAAGGCATACCCATAAGGCAGCAAAAAAGGCGGAAGCTCCTCGAAAAGAAAAACTCCCGCTGCCAGCAAAAGCGCACTCCAGAAAAGCCCCAGCCGGATCATCATAGGGTGATCTTATCCGCCATCTTCTTGTAACGACTCTCACCGATAGAGGGCACCTGTTTGAGCTCCTCCTTCGAGGAAAAGCGGCCATGCTCCTCACGGTAGCGGATGATCTTCTCCGCCGTCACCTGGCCGACGCCCGGGAGTGCTTCGAGCTCTTTCGCGCTGGCGGCATTGATAGAGATGAGCCCGCTCCCCCGTGCATCCGCCTGCTCCGGATCAAGCGGGACATGGATCTTCATCCCATCAGAAAGCGGCTCGGCCATATTGATATCTTCCATAACCGCATACGGCAACACATCGCCCGCAGCCTTCACCGCATCGAAGAATCGACTTCCCTCAGGAAGCTCATAGACCCCCGGCTGCCTCACGGCACCCGTCACATAGACGAGGAGAGTCCGGGAAGACTCCTTGCCGGAAAGCTCGACCACAGGAAGCGGCTCCTCTTTCGTCTCCCCTGCGGCATGCCACAGAAAAAAGGCCGCTCCCAGAGCCAGAAGAGCCGCCGCAAAACAGATCACAAGGATCCGTCGGCTTTCCTCTTCTCGTCCCATGGGAATGGCCTCCTGTATGCTTCATTCAAAACCGGAATATCACTTATCCCCTTCCCCAAAAGAGGAATGAGAAATAAGGAATGAAGGTGCGCCCTGAAGCATCATCCATCAATCTGATGGCACTAGCGAAACGTAACATGCGTTCCGTCTTCGCATGAAAATATGCCATAAGGTACAACGGGCTCATTGGGTGCAGCGGGTGCTGATCCCCAAACTCCGCCCCTCATCACTTTGTCTCTTTTTCCTGCTGACGGGCAGCGGCGGAATTGGAATCGATCAGGCTCTGACGGTTCTTTTTCAGGCTGTCTAAGACATTTTCCATATTTGTTTCCACATACTTCAGGACATCTGTCGCATAGGTGACAGAGCTGGTGCGAAGCTCATCAGCGGATTTATTGGCCGAAGAGATCACTTCATTGGCACGCTCCTGCGCCTGCTTGACAAGTTCGCTTTCTTCCGTGATGCGGGCGATATAATCTTTCGCCTGCGCCACCGTATCCTCTGCTTTCTTTTCTGCGTCAAGCATGATACGCTCTTTGTCCGCGACGATGCGGCGTGCGCTCTCGAGTTCATTTGGGAGCGACTGATTGATGGCATCGATCAGTCGTTCGATCTCATCCTTATCCACCAATTTCTTATTGGTGAGCGGTACTTCACTCGCGTTATTGATGACATTTTCTAATTCTTCTAAGAGTTTTCTTGTGTCCATAATTGCAAGCCTCATTTCTTTTTCGAAGTTTGAGAAAAAAGCCGATAGCGATCAGCGATTCTCTACCTTTTTCTTGATCATTTCCTGTACATAGGGCGGGACCATCCGGGTAATATCACCATCAAAATGGGCCAGCTCACGAACGCCGGTAGACGACAGATAAGAATAGCGTCCGTCCGTCATGAAGAATGCGGTCTCCAGCGTGGGATCGATCTGTTTGATCATGAGCGCCCGCTGAAATTCGTATTCAAAATCACTGAACGCACGAAGTCCGCGAATCAGAAGATGGCAATTCTTCTTCGCTGCGTATTCATTCAAAAGACCATCAAAAGCATCCACTTCGACATTGGGAATGTCTTTGGTCGTCTCACGAAGCATATCCAACCGTTCTTCCGTAGTAAACATATAATGCTTAGTCGGGTTTAAAAAAGCTGCCACAATCAGTTTATCGACCAGACAAGCGCTTCTTTTGATGATATCCAGATGACCATAGGTCACCGGGTCGAAACTTCCTGGGCAAATCGCTATTTTCATTGCACTTCTCCCTCTGTAGATCTGCATAGCAGATAGGTAACAACAATGGCCCCCACTTTTTTCTCTTTCCAGACTTCGCACCGGTCAGCAAAGAGTGATATATCCGGGGGTTCTGATATAGAATGTTCTGCAATAATGATCGCATGATCAGCAGGAAGGCCGCAGTCGAAAACCATCGCCAGTACTTCATTGATATAGCCCTTCCGATACGGAGGGTCCATGAAAATATAATCAAAGGTCCTGCCCTGAAGAGACTTCAGCGCAGCCCCTACATCTCTCGATATGATCTGTACCTGATCTTCTACATGGCACTTCTTCGCATTTTCGCGGATGATGCGGCCCGTTGTCTTGTCGATAAAGACCGCAGACGATGCATACCGGCTGAGCGCCTCAAGCCCCATCGCGCCTGTCCCGGCGAAAATATCAAGGACATCCGTCTCAACGAGCCCCACATTGGCAAGTACATTGAAAATGCTTTCCCGTACCCGTCCCAGCGTCGGCCTCGTCGTATTTCTTCCTACCGGTGCCAAAAGGTTCGTGCCTTTGGCTTTTCCACCAATAATCTTCATATCTGTTTCCTCATCGTGATTTCAGCAGGAAACCTGCTGATTACACTCATAGTCATTATAGCATAAATGAAGGAAATTGGAATTAGAAATTTGTGACTGATGACTAGTGACTGGTGACTAGGAATTAGTAGCTAGGGATTAGTGGCTAGGGATTAGGGATTGGGGATTAGGAGTAACTAGGATTCTCTGGCATCGTCATCCCGAGCGTAGCCGAGGGATCTCTGCTGCTCTGCGGGAATCAGCGTGTATGCGCCGAGGTAAAACGACGTCTTGGTGCTATCTCACATCCGGCAATTAGCGTTCTGCAATAGAGATTTCTCGACTACGCTCGAAATGACGACGGCGCGAAGCGCTATCAACACTCCGCGGCGCTTTTGATTTTTATGCGCCGCACCTTCATTCCTAATTCCTAATTCCTCATTCGAGCAAAGCTTTCATTCAGGAGCAAGGGGGGCGAGCCGCCCCGTGGGCTAACCTCAAACCAAAAGAGCCACAGAAATGCGGCGCATTTCTGTGGCTCCTTCATTCTCTTAGCAATACGCGAGTGCTGCTTCGAGTCTATCCATGGTCTTTTCTCTTCCGAAAAGTTCCATCATTTCAAACATGCCCGGTCCCTGGGTCACGCCGGTCAATGCAATACGTGTCGGTTCATAAGCGGCTTTGCCCTTGATGCCCTGTGCTTTCATGCATGCATTGAAGCATTTCTTGATCTCTGCCTGATCGAAGGTCTCAAGTGCTTTCAGATCTTCGATGAAGGCTCTGAGCAGTTTGCCGCTGGTTTCTTCCTTCATGATGGCAAGGACAGCTTCGTCGGTGAGAGCGGGCATATCTTCGAAGAAGAATTTCAGCTCTTCGGCTGCCTGCCCTGCGAAGTAGATGTGGTCTTTCATGAACCAGATGACTTTCTTCAGCCAGTCTTTCTTCTCTTCGCTGACAGTATCTTCTACGTAGCCTGCTTTCACAAGGAACGGGAAAATCAGATCATAGAGCTGGTCTGCGTCCAGCTTCTTCATGTACTGGAAGTTGATCCAGTTCAGTTTATTGATATCGAAGACAGCATCATTCGAGGAGACACGCTTCATGGAGAACTGCTTGATGAGCTCTTCTTCCGTAAAGATCTCCTGTTCGCCCTTCGGAGTCCAGCCGAGGAGCGCCAGATAGTTCACGACCGCTTCCGGCAGGTAGCCCATATTTCTGTATTCGGTGACAGAGGTCGCCCCATGGCGCTTGCTCATCTTCTTATGATCTTCACCGAGGATCAGGGAGATATGGCCAAATTTCGGAGGTTTATAGCCAAGCGCTTCATAGATGGCAAGCTGGCGCGGGGTATTCGAAAGATGTTCTTCGGCGCGGATGACATGGGTGACTTCCATGAAGGCATCATCGATCACGACAGCGAAATTATAGACCGGGATACCGTCGGATTTCATGATGATGAAATCACCGACACCGGCCGCCTGAAATCCAACGTGCCCGCGGACCATGTCATCAAAAGCGAAGACACCGTCTTTTCTGACCTTGAGGCGGACGACCGGCTTTCTGCCTTCCGCTTCGTACTTGGCTTTTTCTTCTTCGGTGAGGTGGCGGCAGTGTTCATCATAGATCGGAGTCTTGCCGGCATCGAGCTGCGCCTTGCGGCTTTTTTCCAGCTCTTCTGCGCTGCAGTAGCAGTAGTACGCTTTGCCTTCATCGAGAAGTCTCTGTACTTCCTTCTTGTAGAGATCGAGGCGTTCGGTCTGGCGGTACGGGCCATGCGGGCCGCCTACGTCGATGCCTTCATCCCAGTTCATGCCGAGCCATTTCAGAGAATCTTTGATATTCTCTTCGGATTCCTTGGTGGAACGCTTCAGATCCGTATCTTCGATGCGGACGAGGAAGGTGCCGTCAGCGTGACGAGCAACCAGCCAGTTGAAGAGCGCGGAGCGCGCACCACCGATATGAAATGGGCCTGTCGGGCTCGGGGCAAAACGAACTTTCAATTTCTTTTCCATCTGTTAAAACTCCTTCTTATTTTCTATAAATGATAACGGATGCCAGAGCCGCCATACCTTCCCTGCGGCCCACTGCACCCAATTTTTCATTCGTTGTGGCTTTCACGCCCACCTGACTCTCGGAGATAGCGAGAAGATGTGCGATCGATGCTTTCATTTCCGCAATATGCGGCGCAAGCTTCGGCTTCTCTGCGATGACCGTGCTGTCGATATTTCCAGCCTGCCAGCCTTCTTCGGAAAGGACGCGCGCGACTTCGAGCATGAGCTTTTTGCTGTCTGCTCCCTCATAGCGAGGATCGGTATCGGGGAAATAGTGCCCGATATCGGGAAGACCTGCTGCGCCCAAAAGCGCATCCATGATGGCATGCAGCAGCACATCCGCATCCGAGTGGCCCAAAAGACCGCCAGTCTTTGCGATCTCTACACCGCCAAGCATGAGCGGACGGCTTTCATCGTATCGATGTATATCATACCCCTGCCCGATACGGAAGGGCAAGCCCTCTTTTTCGATCATTTTTGTAAACCGGCTCCAATCTCCCGGTGTCGTTACCTTGAAAAACTGTTCTTTCCCGTGCAGCACCGTGACCGGCACGCCCGCTTTTTCCAGGATCGAAGCGTCATCCGTGATCCCTTCTTCGGAGGACAGAGCCTCCATCGACGCTTTGAGCAGCTTCGAAAATGCCCCCTGCGGCGTCTGCGCGCGGAAAAGGCGGCTCCGATCCAGCGTCCCCTGCACCAATTCTCCATCGACCTCCTTGATGGTATCCACGCAGGGGATACCGACCACGACGGCCGGATGCGCCTCGCTGATGGCAGCAAAGGCCTCATCGATGGTCTTTCCATCGACGAAAGGACGCGCCCCATCATGCACGAGGACTTTTTCCGAATCCTTCGCAAGACAGGAAAGTCCATTCTTCACCGACTGGGTGCGCGTCGCTCCGCCCGGTGCGAAGCGGACAGGGATATGGTGCTCGATCCCTTTCAATATGTCAGCAAAAATCGGCTGTTCCTCAACCCTTGCGACGATGATAAGCTCTTCCAGAAAGCGGCTCTGAAAGACATGCCTTAGCGTATAAGAAATCAGCGAATGGCCCCGATGCTTCAAGAGAAGTTTATTCACCGGAGCCCCCATGCGGCTGCCCTGACCGGCAGCCACCAGTATGAGACTGTTCATAAATACATGTACTCCTAAATGGGTTTGAGGGTTCATGGCTAGCCCGTGGGGGCAGCTCGCACCTTGATTGGGGATGAAAGCTTTGCTCGAATGAGGAATTAGGAATGAGGAATTAGAAATGAAGGTGGCGGCTTCGCCGCGAATATATACGGGGCGATGCCCGAAGGCCGGCGGATAGAAGTCAGATGTCTCCTAATCTCCTAATCTCCTAGTCTCTTAGTCTCTTAGTCACCAGTCACTAGTCACTAGTCACTCCTAATCCCTAATCCCTAGCTACTAATCCTATTCTTCAAGCTTCGCAAAGATCATCTTCCCGGCCGAGGTCTGAAGGACGGATGTAATGATGACGGCGACTTCCTTGCCGATGCTTTTGCTGCCGTCTTCGACCACGATCATCGTGCCGTCATCAAGGTAGGCGACTCCCTGGCCTTCTTCCTTGCCATTCTTCACGAGCTGGACGAAGATCTGCTCGCCGGGAATGACGGCCGGCTTCACAGCGATGGCGAGGTCATTCACATTGAGGACAGCGACGCCCTGCAGCTCCGCCACTTTATTCAGATTGTAGTCATTGGTGATGATCTTGTAGCCCTTTTCACGGGCGAGCTTAATGAGCTTCGAGTCCACCTCACTGATCTCCTCGAAATCATCGGTGATGATCTTGATGTCATCGCGGTTCTTCTTGCGCATATGGTTCAGGATATCCAGTCCGCGGCGGCCGCGATTCCTCTTCAGTACGTCCGAGCTGTCTGCGATCTTCTGCAATTCTTCCAGCACAAAGACAGGCACCACGATAGGACCTTCCAAAAATCCAGTCTGGAAAATATCTGCCACACGTCCATCGATGATGATATTCGTATCCAGCAGCTTACCGATGCGCTGTTTTTCCTTTGATTTCTTTTTCTCGCTCTTTTCTTCCGCATGCAGCTTAAACCAGCCGGTCATTTCAGCCTTCTTGCTGACCGCGAGGTGCATCCCCAGGTACCCGAGCACGATGGACAGCACGACAGAGACATACGGCCCGATGAACGGCACCGAACTGAAAGCAAGTCCGACCAGATTTGCAATGATGAGCCCCAGAAAGAGCCCGAGCGTCCCTGCGATGAGATCCTGCGTACTCATGGCAGACAGCGACTTCTCCATCCGCGATGTCAATGCGAAAAGGCGGGAAATAAGGTAGGGCGATACAGCGCAGCCCACGACAGCTCCTAAAATACCACCCAGAAGCATCGTGGCCAGAGACATGAAGGTGATCCCCAGAATGGTCTCCGTCAGGACAGAGCTCGGGAGCAGTGCCGTCAGCACTGACTCGCCCTGCCTGGAAAGCACGACGCCAAGAACGGTAAAGAGCAGGATGAATATCAATCGTAATACTTTTTCCGGCATCTTGAATCCTCTTTGATTACACTATGTTTTTGTAGAAAACAACTTTTTCAGATAGTAAGTCCATTTTTACATTTTAAGTATCATCTTATTATAGCAAACTTTCGCTCTCATTTATACCGGAAATGAAAAATTTTGTTGATGGCTGACAGTTTGCGTTTGGCAGGTTCAGCGGGTTCCATAAGTTCAGAAGGTTCAAAGGGGGTTGGTGCAGCGCTTCATCCTATAGAAACACCGCACCAACCCCTGAAATTTGAAAGCAGGGATGAGTAGCTAGGGATTAGGGATTAGGGATTAGGGAAACGCTGATTAAATACCACCTTCGGGCATCACCTCATATATACTTGCGGCAAAGCCGCCACCTTCATTCCTCATTTCTCATTCAAACAGAGCTTTCATCCCCACATCAAGGAGCAGCACGCCCCGTGGACTTCCCCTACTTCACGGCTTCCATCAAGTCTTTCAGATTTCTGACGAAGATGGTATGTTCCCTGACCTCATCCAGATGATGCGCCTCATAATAGGCCAGGACTTCTTTTTTATTGCGTTCCGACAGGATGAAATGGGTAAATTTCATCTTGAGTGCTTCTTTGAGACGAAGAGTGACACGGGAAACAGGCATGATCTCTCCGGTAAGACCGATCTCTCCGAGCGCCATGAGGTTCTGCGGGACAGGGACATCGCCTCTGACGGAGATCAGCGCGAGTGCGACAGCTAAGTCGGCGGCAGTTTCTTTCACACGGAAGCCGCCCGCCACATTGAGATACACATCTTCGGTCGAGAAGGGGATGCGTCCGCGGCGTTCCAGAACCGCGAGGAGGATAATCATGCGGTTGTAGTCATAGCCCGCCGCGATGCGGCGCGGAATGGCGAGGACGGAGTGAACCGTGAGTGCCTGGATCTCTACAAGGACAGGACGCAGTCCCTCCATGCAGGCGACGACGGTGGAACCGGGTGTCTGACTTATGCGGTCACGGAGCAGGTACTTCGACGGGTCTTCGATCCCTTTGAGCCCCTGCCCCTCCATGACGAAGAGCCCGGACTCGGCGGTGGAGCCGAAACGGTTTTTCACCGTCCTCAGCACACGGAACTGGTAGCTGCGGTCGCCTTCCAAGTAGAAGACCACGTCGACCATGTGTTCCAAGATGCGCGGCCCCGCGAGATTTCCTTCCTTCGTCACGTGGCCGATGATCATGACAGCGATATTCTCGCTTTTGGCGAGGCGCACGAGTACGGCGGTGCAGTCGCGGATCTGCGCGGGACTTCCCATCGGGGATTCATTGGCAGACAGATACATCGTCTGGATGGAGTCGATGACCAGCATGGATGGCTTTTCTTTCTCAGCCTCAGAGACGATGGCATCCAGATTGCCGCCGGAATAGACGAGCAGATTGTCATCAGCAGCGCCGAGTCTCTCGGCGCGCATCTTGATCTGCGCCTCGGACTCTTCCCCGCTCGCATAGAGGACGCTCCGCCCCGCCTTTGCCATGGCGTGGCAGACCTGGAGAATCAGTGTCGACTTGCCGATCCCCGGCTCTCCGCCCCAAAGGATGACGGAGCCGGGTACGACGCCGCCTCCGAGCGGACGATCGACCTCGGGCATCGCCAGCTGCATGCGTTCATGGTTTTCCAGATTCACTTCCGAGAGTTTCTGCGGACGCTTGCCGCTGACCACCTCATGCGTCGTCCGCAGCTGCTTGGGGAGGACTTCCTCCACCGTCTCCTCGAGTGTATTCCATGAGCCGCACTGCGGGCATCGCCCCATCCATCTCACAGTCTCTGCCCCGCAGTTCGAGCAGACGAATTTGGTTCGGTTCTTGGCCATGGACGTATCTCCTTTATCATCATATCGTTCATCAGTACGCTATACAATTTCTCAAAGTTAGGAGTGAGGAGTGAGAAGTGAGGAGTGGTGGTGGCGGCTTCGCCGCAATTTTATCATTCGGCGCTTCGCGCCGCACCTTCCCCGTTGAACCTTCAGACCCCAGAGACCCCGTTGAACCCCTAAAAACACAAAAAGAGTGCAACAGGAAATGTCTACTACATTCCCATTGCACTCTTATTATATCATCTGCCTAAAGGCGGTGGCATCATTCCGCGTGGAAAGTCAGCTTGCCATCCTTGGCATCCATATGGAGGACTTTCTTCTTTTCGAGCCCCTCCTGCAGAATGAGCTCGGAGATCGGGTCTTCGACTTCTTTCTGGATGGTGCGGCGCAGCGGACGGGCACCGTATTCCACATCGGTACCATGATCGATGAGGAGCTTTTTCGCTTCTTCGCTGGCATCGAGCTTCACTTCGAAGTGCGCGAGCTTCTCGCCGACCTTGGCAAGCATCAGGTTCACGATAGAGGAAAGATCGGTAGCGGTGAGCGGATGGAAGACGATGATCTCATCGATACGGTTGATGAACTCCGGACGGAGCGTGTGTTTCACTTCATCCATCATCAGCTTCTTCACATCCTCGAAGGTCTCCTTCTTCTCGCCTTTGTCCTCTGCTTTGAATCCCAGTTTCTTCATCTGGTTTTTCAAGAGGGCAGAGCCAAGGTTACTGGTCATGATGATGACAGCATTCGTGAAGTCCACGGTGCGGCCCTGACCATCGGTCAGACGACCATCATCGAGTACCTGCAAAAGGATATTGAAGAAATCCGGATGCGCCTTTTCGACTTCATCGAAGAGGATGACGCTGTACGGCGTCTTTCTCACGGCATCGGTCAGCTGGCCGCCTTCTTCATAGCCGACATATCCTGGAGGCGCACCGACGAGACGGGACACTTCGTGTTTCTCCATGTATTCCGACATATCGAAACGAATCATATTCTTCTCGCTGCCAAACATGCATTCAGCGAGTGCTCTGGCCAGCTCGGTCTTGCCGACACCGGTCGAGCCAAGGAAGAGGAAGGAACCGATCGGACGTTTCGGATCCTTCATGCCGGCACGCGCGCGACGGATCGCCGTGGCAACGGCATGGACAGCCTCATCCTGACCGACCACTCTCTTATGCAGCTCTTCTTCCAGATGGAGCAGGCGCTCGGAGTCGCTCTTCTTCAGATTCTGCAGCGGTACCCCCGTCCATTTCGCGACGACTTCTGCCACATCCTCTTCCGTGACTTTAAGATCATCATGATCCGCACCCTTCCAGTCCTTCTTCATGAGGGCGATCTCACTCTGCATCTTCTTGGCAGCATCACGATACTCGGCGGCTTTTTCAAAATCCTGAGAAGCCACAGCCGCTTCCTTTTCTTTCAAAAGGGAGGCCAGCTTTTCTTCCTTCTCTTTCAGCGCATCCGGTGTCGAAGACGCTTCCATGCGGACCTTGGCAGCAGCTTCATCGATGACATCGATGGCTTTATCAGGCTGGAAACGATCCGTGATGTAACGACCGGAAAGTTCGACAGCCGCTTTCATTGCTTCATCGGTGATCTTCGCTTTATGGAAGGCTTCGTAGCGATCACGCAGCCCCTTCAAGATCCTCAGCGTATCTTCCGGTGTCGGTTCACCGACTTTGACCGGCTGGAACCGACGTTCCAAAGCGGCATCCTTTTCAATATACTTCTTATATTCTTTCAAAGTGGTCGCACCGATGCAGCGCAACTCCCCGCGTGCCAGAGCCGGTTTCATGATATTGGCTGCATCCATGGAGCCTTCTGTCGAGCCTGCTCCCACCAGTGTATGCAGTTCATCGACGAAAAGGATCCAGTCTTTATGTTTCTTCACTTCATCAATGACTTTTTTCAGCCGTTCCTCAAATTCGCCTCTGTACTTGGTACCGGCGACGACGGAGGACATATTGAGAGAAATCACATGGCAGTCCTTCAGGATCTCCGGCACATCATGGGAAACGATCCGCTGTGCAAGCCCTTCTGCGATGGCTGTCTTGCCTACGCCCGGCTCACCGATGAGGACAGGGTTGTTCTTATTTCTTCGGGACAGGATCTGGATCACACGATTGATCTCCGTCTGACGCCCGATGACAGGGTCGATCTTGCCCTGTTTGGCTTTTTCATTGAGGTCGATGGCAAAATCACCCATCTCTCCCAGCTCTGCACTGCCTTCTCCATTTCCGTCTTCCGAAATATAGGTATCGAAGGCTTTCTGCAGCTTCTCCTGTGTCACTCCGAAATGCTCCAGGATCTGCATCGCAACGCCGCTGCCTTCCCGAAGAATGGCAAGCAGCAGATGCTCCGTGCCGACGAAGGAATTGCCAAGATCATTGGCTTCCTCCAGCGCCATTTCCAGCACCCGTTTCGTCCGCGGCGCTACATACAGCTCACGGCGAGAGAAGAAGCCGCTCCTTCCCTGACCGGCGAGCAGCGACTCCACCGCCTCTACGGTCACGCCGAGCGAATTCAGGATCTTGCCGCCGGCCGAATCTTTTTCATGGGCAATGCCCAAAAGCAGATGCTCGGTTCCCAAATAATCACTGCCCAGCTTCGAAGCCTCTTCTCCTGCAAATTTCCAGGCATTTTTTACACCATCTGTATATCTGTCTTCCATAGAAATCCCTCCTTTGTTTTGGGATGATAGTCATTTTATATTACGACTTTTTACTCTCCAGCGCTTTTATCTTGTCTCTGACCTCGCAGGCACGCTCGAAATCCTCCCGGTCGACACAGCTCTTGAGCTCCTTTCTGAGGGCTTGCAGCTCCTCGCTCTCCGCCGGAGCATCCGCCTTTTCTTTGGCCTTCGGTTCATTGACGGGAATTTCATTCTTCCCTTTCTGGAACGACGGACGGATGGACTCTTTGAAGCGATCGTAGCCGTCTTCATTCTCCGGCAGCTTTTCCGGGCTGATTTCGATGAATTGTCCGCCCTGATCTTCCAGCGTGCGGGTCCCGAAGGGGTCTTCTAAGAGATGCCCAAGCATCGATCCGCCGAAGAAATGATCCAGCGGACTGTCAAAGAATCCATGTCCAAAGAAGCTCTGCTCCTTCTGGAACACATGCTCTTTCTCTGCGCACTCACTGCAGAGATGCTCCTCTTTTCTATGTCCGTTCACCACCTGCACCATATGAACGGTGGCAGGATGTGCATGACAGCGTTCACAAAGCATATTTATTCTCCTTTCAGCGCCCACTCGATGCGATGGATCATCGTCCGTCCGGCTTCCTTTCGGTGTCCTTCCGGACAATACTCCAGCATCGTGTGCGTCATGGCATACATCAGCCGATACTCACGCTCGGAAATAATGTCGTAATTCAAAAGCATCTGGAAATATCCCCGAAGACCATTTTCTATCTCCTCCTGAGATACAGGTTTGTCTTTTGTTTGATGATTTGACTTTTCATTCTGGTACTGGCTCGCCGCCTCCTTCAAGCGGTGGTAGTAGTCCGGCACCTCCTCACGCTCGACAGGGCGCAGGGAGATCTTGATATATCCACCGCTCCCACGCCGTGACTCGACAATGAATCGATCATTGGCGGAGAATCTCGTATTGATCACATACGTCACCTGTGAAGGCGCACACGCGAGCCGGTCGGCCACCTCCTTGCGCTTTAGCAGCAGCTGGTCTGTATTTTGCTTATCCATCAGATCCAGAATGAAATTTTCTATTTTATCAGATAGCATCGTGCTATTCATATCACTCACCGCTTTCCGCTTGACCTCTTACCTTATTTCTGTAATCTATTATACATCAAATAGTCAAATAGTCAATGACCTTTTTGATTTATTTTCTTTTCCCCTTTTGATGGCTGAATCATCCCTCATGTCAGGTCACCCAAAAAGGCGATGTGAAATAACGATCATCTCATTTTCGCGTTCCATCTGCCGCGGGGACTTGCAGCTCTCATAGGAGTGACCGGGAAACCTTATCCCAGCTGTCTTTCATGCCATAGTCACCCTATCCGCCCCTGCGGGGCACCTTCCCCTAGAGGGTAATGCTATTAAGTTAAGCGGCAGAACGTTCTTGGCTCCCCATCGGGGGAGC
>JAJWRZ010000031.1:0-16633 GCA_021633965.1 Dialister sp. | reverse complement strand
TTCGTACAAAATCAAAGGAGCACCGCCCCGAGGGGCTAACCCTGAACCTTGAACCAAATGAAAGCAAAGTAAAAAGGGGCTGTGAAGAAATGAGGATTCATTTCTTCACAGCCCCTTTTTCTGTACCATCTTATTTCTTAGCTGCTTTCTTAGCTCTGGTCTTTTTAGCCGGTTTTACATTGACTTTTTCTTTCAGCTGTTTGGAAACGCGGAAAGCCGGAGTCTTGGAAGCCGGGATCTTGATGACTTCCTGTGTGGACGGATTATGGCCCTCACGAGCTTTACGTTCACGGACTTCGAAAGTACCAAAGCCGATCAGCTGGACCTTTTCACCTTTGGCAAGAGCACCGGATACGACATCGATGACAGCCTTGACTGCTTTTTCGGCATCTTTCTTGGTCATTTCTGCTTCCTGAGCGACAGCAGTGATGAGTTCTGTTTTGTTCATAACTAAACATCCTCCTTTAATAATGATGGCTTTTGCCAACAAAGAAGAGTGGTGCACAGGGCACACCGCTTCTCAGCTCCAATGGGCTAGGGGAGCGCTGATGTATCCGTCTTTCGGCAGAAATCCTGCCACAAGACCTGAGCCTCCTCGGGCGAGATGTCCATCAGGCTCTTCCCTCTCTGGAAAAGGCCCTTTTCAAAGGCTCTCAGCTGATCCATGACATATCTGGCGTAGCGATGGAGAGCCAGTTCAGGTTCTACCCCTTCTGCATTTATTACACGGTCTAACGCAAAAAGGAAACGCCCCACCGAAAGCTCTTTATCAACAGCTCCCTTCCCGTCTGCGGCTGCCTTGATCTCTTCAGCACAAGACGCAGAAAGTGCGCCATCCTCGAGGGCTTCTGTCAGTCCATGGGAACCAACTTTCCTTTGAATTATACATGCTAAAAGCAGACTTGGCAAGTCTTTTGAGACGCCGGAAAGCAGATATTTTCGGTTTTTTTCCAATCTTTTCCGTGTTTCCCAATCTCCAAGGAGCTTTTTCGTCTCCTCCACCGTGATTTTCTCGAAAACGAAGGGGTGTCGGCGGATCATTTTCTCATTGATGCCGTCCACGACATCCTGCATGGTGAAGAAGCCTTCCTTCTCCGCGAGGCGCGCATGAAAGACGATCTGCAGCAGCACATCGCCCAGCTCCTCTTTCAGGTTCACCATATCATCCTTGTCGATCGCATCGATCACTTCATAGACCTCCTGCAGGAAATAGGTACGAAGCGATCTATGATCCTGCGCGCGATCCCAGGGGCAGCCGCCGGGTGCCAGCAGCGCATCCATTGTCTCTTCGAGCGGAGACAGCGTGAATGGCGCAGGCCCTTTCTCTCTCGCTTTGCGGCTGTCAAAAAGAAAGAGGAATGGCTTCTTCCCCTGGTCATGCTGGAATTCATCGATAGTAAGCCTATGAATATGGCCTTCCGAAGAGAGAAGGATGAGTGCGCTCTCCTTCTCATACAGCATAGAAAGCCTCGATGACAGAATGACCCTTCCCTCCTCTGTCACATCCTTCAGGATGAGAAGGTGCGGCAAAGTCAGGGAGATCGACGCTGCCTCTTCCCCGCCTGCGATGGTCAGCGATTCATCCTCATGAAGCAGCCCCTTCATGGAAAGGAGCGTGAGTGTTTGTTGTATAGTCATTGGCATCACCTCATCTGGATTTCTGCTGTCATTATAGCATAAATAGCGGCTCCCCTTGCGATGGAATGTGAAAGAAGCTCCGCAGGGCGGCCCCTTGCTTTTCATTCTTCATGGCATTGAAACACGGATTCCATCGTTGTCGGACGAAATCGATGTTTCCAAAACCGCGGCCTGCCATGCCCTGCGGCTAAAATAAAAATCCGTCCATGACAGAGTCATAGACGGATTTTAGTTGAATTAAGCGTTTTTAGCTGCTTCGCAGATCTGGGTGAAGCCAGCCGGATCGCTGATAGCGAGTTCGGAGAGCATCTTACGGTTCACTTCGATACCAGCACGGGTCAGGCCAGCGATGAGCTTGCTGTAGGTCAGGCCGTTCTGACGAGCTGCTGCATTGATACGAACGATCCAGAGCTTACGGAATTCTCTCTTCTTGGATCTACGGTCTCTTCTAGCATAGTAGAGAGCCTTCATGACCAGTTCATTTGCTTTTCTGAACTGGGTGTGACGAGCACCTCTGTAGCCCTTAGCCAGTTTCAGAATCTTCTTATGTCTTGCATGAGCGGTAACGCCGCTTTTTACTCTTGCCATTCTCTTATATCCTCCTTATTAGCCGTTTGGAAGCAATCTTGCTACACGTTTGTAATCAGACTTGGAAACCAGTGCTGCTTTTCTGAAGTTTCTCTTTCTCTTCGGGGACTTCTTTTCGAGAATGTGGCTCTTGAATGCTTTGTTTCTCTTGAACTGACCGGATCCGGTTTCAGTAAAACGTTTTGCCGCAGCGCGACGGGTTTTCATTTTCGGCATTTTGTACTCTCCTTTGTTATGCTTTTGGGGCAACGATCATTGTCATGTTGCGCCCTTCTAATTTCGGTGGCTTTTCGCGAACAACGGTATCACCCAGTTCTTTAGCGAAACGGTCGAGAACATCCTGTCCAAGTTCTGGATGGGTCATTTCTCTGCCACGGAACATGATGGTCACTTTGACTTTGTTTCCATCACCTAAGAAACGCTGCGCATTCTTCAGTTTGACAAAGAAATCATGGTCTTCGATATTTGGACGAAGCTTGACTTCTTTGATCTGGAATACTTTCTGTTTCTTCTTGGCTTCTTTATCACGTTTCTGCTGTTCATATCTGTATTTGCCATAGTTCATGATACGGCATACGGGTGGCCGGCCATTCGGTGCCACCTCGACGAGATCAAGTCCTTTTTCTTCCGCCATGCGAATCGCTTCATGGAGCGTCATGATCCCCAATTGTTCATTTGCATCGCTGACGACGCGCACCTCTCTGGCACGGATCTGCTCGTTGATGCGAAGTTCCTTACCTATTCTTTTCACCTCCGAAATAGAAATCATTGCAAGTGTAAAGGCGGACAGCATATGCCGTCCGCCTTGAGTTCATACGTAAACCTTAGTAGCCTGCGCCTTGTAAGGTGAGAAGCGGATGACTTCTGCTTGCAATCAATTACAAGGATATGATACTACAGAAATCAGTGCGCGTCAAGTAAAAAATAAAGGTTGTCGGATTCAGGGTTAGCACGTGGGGCGTGCTGCCATTTGATTACGTGCGAAAGAGGTTCAGAGGGTTCTATAGGTTCAAGAGGTTCAAAGGGTTTGGTGCGGCGCATAAAAATCAGAAGCGCCGCGAAGTATAAATAATGGCGATGCCCTGAGCTGGCATTCTAGTCACTTCTTCTTCTTCTCTTCCTTCTTCCGTCCCTTCTCTTTCTTTTCTTTCTTTGCCTTCTTTACCTTATGGTGTACCTCTTTTTCCGCCTTGTCGACTTTGGTGCCGCCCTCTGCGGCTTCACTGGCCTTGCGGTCTTCTTCGGCTTCTTCGGCGGCAAGACGGCCAGACTCTGCGTCTGCCGCTTCCTGTTTTGCCGTCATGGCTTCGGCCTGCTCACGATCCACGTCGCCTTCGCTCATTTTGGGCAGGATGACAGTGACGGTCGTGCCTTCCCCTTCTGTACTTTCGATAGAGAGCATGCCTTTGTGCTTTTCTACAATATGCTTGCAGATGGCAAGTCCAAGTCCGCTGCCGCCGGTCGCTTTGTTGCGGCTCTCTTCGGCGCGGTAGAAACGCTCAAAGACGCGCCCCTGCTTATCCTTCGGAATCCCGATACCTGTATCCGATACCGTAAGGATCATCTTGTCCTCCCCTTCTGGTGAGAGGCGCGCGTATACATCCCCGCCTTCATGGTTGTATTTCACCGCATTGTCCAGAAGATTCATAATAAGCTCGGAAAGAAGTGCTGCATTGCCATAGGTATACAGCGGGTCTGTATCCACATGTACCTTGATATGCTTGGCATCTGCCTGTGGAGAAATGAGATCGGCTGCATACCGCACCAGGCTGTCCACAGAGACGGTCTTCCATGTGATGGTGGTCTCTGTTTCCTCGATCTTGGAAAGATGCATGATGGTATCGATCAGTGTCAGCATGCGCTGGGATTCATTCACGATGCGGCTGCCGAAGAGGCGCACGTCCTCCGGCTTCTGGTACATGCCATTAGCGATCATTTCTGCGAACCCGCTGATGGAGGTCAGCGGCGTCTTCAGCTCGTGCGAAACATTGGCGGAAAATTCGCGGCGCATTTTTTCAGCCATGTAGGAAGCCGTCATATCACGAAGCACGATGAGAAGGCCGGATTCTCCGTCAGTGAGTACGATCCGATTCATGACCATACGGAAGGGCTTATCAAAGAGGCACATGGTGTACTCCTGCTTCCCCTCGCTGTGGTAGGCTTTGCCGATGACGCGAAGCCAGTCCTCATCATGATACAGGCTTGCTATACGACGGAAGCGCTTGTTCTCATTCGGATGGAAAATATCTTCGATCGCATTGTTGTAATCGATAATTTCCCGGCTGCCATTCAGAAGGATGATGCCGTCTGTAATGGTATCGACCACGATGCGGATCGTATTTCTTTCCTCTTCGATATCTTCCATATAATTCTCGATATCATTGTGCTGCTCTTCGACCTTACGGATGAGGGGACGCAGCTCCTTATATTCAGGAGGCAGCGCGTCTACCTTTTCCCCCTTCATGATGCGCTGCACGAGCTCTCCCAAAAGATGGAAAGGCTTCAAAATGTTTTCCGTCTCCCGTTCCGCCGCAGCCAGACAGCCTACGGTGAAGACCAGAAGGAAGATGAAAATCTCCGGCAAGTAGGAGGAGTAGCCTTTGTAATTCACCATGCGTCCGCTTGAAAGTCTGAGTACCGTGCCGTCATCTGCTCTGACGGCATAATAGCTCTTCGGCTTGTCAAAGGAGTCCTTATGCACTTCGTGTCCACTGCCTGTCGCAAATGCCGCCTTCACTTCGCCGCTTGCCTTGTAATCCTCCTCTTTGTGGTCACTGTCATAGATGACAGAGCCATCGGTATCGAGCCAGACGATGTGAATGGCACGTTCATTGTCTTTGAAAATCCAGTCCAGATACTCGATGCTGCTCTCTTCCCTGTCTCTGGAAATCGCACCGGAAACAACACGCGCCGTGCGACCGAGCTCTGCACTGATCTGTTCCTGCATGCCCTGGTAATATAAGATGGCCGAGAGTATGAATGTCACGACCACCGATATGATGCCCATAAAGAGCAGACTTTTATAAATTCTTCCTCTCATGTGTTTCTCCTACGTGAGTTGTATTAGTAGAAATATATAATATATAATAGGTGGCTTTAGCGCGTATGCATTGCCTCATACGTGAAAAAGACTGCCTATCCAAAAGCTTCATTGAGCTGATCTTATTTTCTATCTCCCAGCCTGTAGCCGACGCCTCGGACCGTGCGAATGAGAGAGCCTTCTTCTCCAAGCTTCTGACGAAGGCTCATGATGTGCATATCGATGGTACGGCTTTCCATTTCAAAAGGAGAGTCCCATACAGACTGCATGATCTGATCACGGGACAGGACGATGCCCTTGTTCAGCAGGAGATAGCAGAGCAGGTCGAATTCCTTGAGTGTCAGCTGGATTTCCTTTCCGCCTGATGTGACGATATGCTGCTCCTGATCGACGACGATATGACCATAAGAGAGCAGCTTCTTATTCGGCTCCGCCGCTTTTTTAGCTCGGCGAAGAACAGAACGGATCCGTGAAAGCAGCTCCATGATGCCGAAAGGCTTCGTTACATAGTCATCTGCTCCGCAGTCAAGCCCCTTTACGATGTCAAACTCACTCGTTTTCGCTGTCATCATAATGATCGGAACCGTCTGCATCGCTCCGCTCCCCGGCGCTCTCATTTTTTTCAGAATGGTCAGTCCATCCTCTCCGGGGAGCATGATATCAAGGAGCAGCATGTCAGGTATATTTTTCTGCAGTGCATCATACAGCGCATTGGCATCGCCAAAGCCTTCGACCTTGTACCCCTGTCCACGGAGTGCATAGCTCACCAGCTCGCGAATACTTTCATCATCTTCTACACAGTAAATTAAGGGCATGGTTTGTCTCCTGTTTCATGATCGAAAACATTCAATTTTAGCAATAGGCATCAATGAGAAATTAGAAATGCGAAATGAGAAATGGTAGTACGGCGCACAAATTATATAGCGCCGAAACGAATGAAGGAAACACTGATTAAATCGTTGTCCGATTTGGCTCTTGTATTTTCATACAAGGCAAGGAATAGGGGGCGCGAATAGCGAGCTATTTAAGGAAGGTTATGACGAATCATTGCATGAAAATACATACCAAATCAGATTCTGCGATTTAATCAGCGTTTCCTTAATTATCTTACCCCATGCGGCGCCCTATTATTTTTTGCGCCGCTCCTTCATTTCTCATTTCTAATTATCTATTCTATCCAAAAGCCGGCACGCCAGAGACTTCGATCGTCTCTGACCCGCCGGTGATGTATTCCTTATTATTTTATCATATGAAATCAACCAAAGTTACCGGAAATGTAGCGGATGGTTCTTTCTTTCTGCGGATTCTCGAAAATCTGTCTGGTTTCACCGTATTCCACCATTTCACCAAGATAGAAGAAGGCTGTCTTGTCCGCGATGCGCTGTGCCTGCTGCATGTTATGGGTGACCATAATGACCGTGTAGCGTTCCTTGAGCTTCACAGCGAGTTCTTCGATATGAGCCGTGGAAATCGGGTCGAGGGCGGAGGTCGCTTCATCCATCAGAAGGACATCCGGCTCTACCGCAAGCGCTCTGGCGATGCAGAGACGTTGCTGCTGGCCGCCGGAGAGGCCGAGAGCAGACTTGTGCAGGCGGTCTTTCAATTCGTCCCAGATGGCTGCCTGACGCAGGCTGTTTTCTACGATTTCATCCAGGTCCGCTTTCTTAGTGATGCCTTTCAGACGAGGGCCGTAAGCGACATTGTCATAGACGCTCTTCGGGAAGGGGTTCGGCTGCTGAAAAACCATGCCGACATGACGACGAAGCACGATCGGATCAATGTCTTTGTAGGCATCGACACCGGCGAGAAGGATCTCTCCTTCCACGCGGCAGGACGGGATGAGGTCATTCATGCGGTTCAGCGAGCGCAGAAAAGTCGATTTCCCGCAGCCGGATGGCCCGATGAGTGCTGTAATCTGGTTCTTTTCAATGCGAAGATTGATGCCCTTCAGTGCCTGAAAAGAACCGTAGTAAAGATCAACATTCTTGCAGTCGAAGCTGATATTGTTATAGACCGAGATGGCCGGTGCTTCGGCAGGAGCCGGGACCGCGACGGAATTTCCATTATAGTACATTATGCATGTTCTCCTTCTGTTTTCTTGGTAATGTAGTAACTGATGAGGCGGGCTCCGATGCTGAAGGCCAGAACCATGAGCATCAGGACAGCGGAAGCTGCTGCTGCTGTATCAGCAGCGGATCCACCGACGCCTTCTGTACGAGACGCCCAGACCTGCAAAGACAGAGTTTCCCCCGGGCGGAATGGATTCAGCGGGCAAACAGGCGATGTGATATCCCACACCTGCCAGCTGATGTCGGTGCTCATGCCTGCGGTGTAAAGGAGTGCAGCGGCTTCGCCGAAGCCTCGGCCGGCTGCAAGGATGATGCCGGTCACGATTGGTCCGATGGCCGCCGGCAGCATGACCTTCCAGATGGTCTCGAAGTGGGTCGCCCCCAGTGCAAGGCTACCTTCTTTGAAGCCATGCGGCAACGCTTTCAGTGCATCGTAGGTTGTCGCAGTGATAAGCGGCAGAGACAGGACAGACACCGCCAAAGCGCCTGCGAAGAGGTTCCACTGGGATCCGACCATGATGATGAAGACCAGGTAGCCAAAAAGGCCGACCACGATCGAAGGGAGAGAGGATAATGTCTCGATGGCGATGCGAAGAGCATGGATGATGCGGCCTTCCGGTGCATATTCCGCCATGTACACACCGGCAAAGATACCGATCGGTACAGAAATCACAAGAGAGAGGAAAACAAGATAAACGGTGTTGAAAAACTGATTTCCAATGCCGTTTGCATCAAAAGAGAAAATCTCAGGACGGAAGGCTTTGATGCCGCCCCAGACTACATACATCGTGAAGGCGATGAGAAGCAGGACGAAGGCTCCGGATACCACGTAGAAGACAGCCGTCGCAAGATTGTCGGACATATGCGCCCTCTTCAGTGAGCCACTCACATGGCGAAGGTCGTCCGCCGAAAGGGAAGAATTCGGGTTCATCAGATTTTCTCCTTTCTGGCAGCGATCAGATGAATGATCAGAATGAAAAGAAGGGAAACGATAAAGAGCAGGAGTGCCATGGACCACAGGGCTGCATTGAATTCGCCGCCGTCCATAGCTCCGCCCATATCGGAGGCGATCGCAGATGTCAGGTTGTTCGTCGGGTCAAGCAGGCTCTTCGGGAATGCGCGCATCTTCCCGATGACCATGGAAACAGCGAGTGCTTCGCCAAAAGCTCTGGCCAAGCCGAGCACGATAGCAGTCAGGATGCCCGACATCGCAGCGGGGAGAAGCACTTTATAAATCATCTGCCAGCGGGTAGAGCCAAGACCATAGGCGCCTTCGATATACTTCTGATTCACGCTGCGAATGGCATCTGCGGAGACGGAAGTGATCGTCGGATAGATCATGACGGAAAGCACGATCGCTGCCGCCAGCACCGACTGCCCGTGAGAGCGGTCAAATACCTTCTGGATGAGCGGTACCAGGACGACCAGCCCGACCCAGCCGTAAACAACAGATGGGATCCCGACGAAGATCTCTACCGCCGGACGAATGATCTTTTCCCCGATCTTAGGAGATATCTGTGTCATGAAAATCGCCGTGGAAAGGCTAAAAGGGATGGCAATGACCAGTGCGACCGCGCAGGTCAGGATAGAGCCCCAGATGTAGATCGCCGCGCCGATCTGTCCGCCGCCGGCTTCGGTATCCGTCGGTTTCCAAACCGGAGAGAAGAGAAACTCACTCACCGAGTGATGAAACTGTGTAAACGAAAGCATGCCTTTCGCCAAGAGGAAGCAGCCGATGGTGATCGTCAGGACGACCAGGAATCCGCCGCAGAGAGTCGAGAGGCTTTTGCCAAAGTATTCTCTTCGGAACATATGCTGGTTCGTACTACTGCCCTCCATATTGACTCCTTTTTCAAAAATCGGGACCATGGATCATTCTCCTTGATAGAAACGGGAAAGGGACTGCCTAAAGCAGCCACTTTCCTCGTCTTCTGTAAGCGTTATTGCAAAATCGTATTTAATTTGTTTGGACAAAGGGCTGAGCTTAGCAGTCAGGCATTACAGGTGACTGGTGACTAGTGACTGGTAGCTAGGGATTAGTAGCTAGGGATTAGGTTTGCGATACGAGAAAACCGCTAGTTTCAAACCTCCGCGGCGCTTCCATATTTTTATGCGCCGCACCAGCACTCCTCACTCCTCACTCCTCACTCCTAACTGGCGAGCAAAGCTTTCATCCACAATCAGTGGACAAGCCGCCCCACGGGCTACCCCCCCATTTATTTCTTCATCTTAGAGGAAACTCCATAGCCCTGTTTTTCGATCTCTACGCCATATTTATCAGAGAGAATGTAGTCGAGGAAGGCTTTGACAGCGCCGGTCGGTTCGCCCTTGGTGTACATGTGTTCATAGCCCCAGACTTTGTAAGTGCCGTTGTAAGTATTTTCCAAAGTCGGTGCCACGCCGTCGATAGCAAGAGCTGCCACGTCTTTGTTGTTGACAAGGTATGGAAGCGCGACATAACCGATAGCGCCCTTGGTCTGTGCGACGCTCTGGATCAGTGTACCGCTATCATCGGTTTCCAGAGATTTGTTGGATGCTTCTTCCTGACCAGCCAGTGCCAGTTCCGTGAAGAGAGCGCGGGTGCCGGACGTGGTCGGACGGGTGACAAGGACGATCGGTTCATCCGGGCCGCCTACCTCTTTCCAGTTGGTGACTTTGGCTGTGAAGACATCCTGCAACTGCTGGGAGGTCAGGCTCTTCACTTTGTCAGCGATATCTTTATTGATGATGGTAGCAACAGTCATGGTGCAGACCTTATGGTCTACGAGGCCTTTGGCTTTTTCAGCCGGCAGCTTCTTTTCAGCCGGTACATCGGAATTGCCGATGTTGACAGAGCCTTCAGCGACCTGCTTCAAGCCGGTACCGGAGCCGCCTGCATTCAGTGTCAGGGATACTTCAGGATTCTTGCTCTTGAACTTAGCAGCCGCATCCTTTACCAGCGGAAGCAGTGCGGAAGAACCGGAAGAAGTGACCTGTCCTGTCACCTTCGCGCCGGAAGCAGCCCCGCTCTTTGCCGGCTCACTGTTTCCGCCGCAGCCTGCTGCTGCGATCAAAGCGGTAGAAGCCAGTGCCAGTGCCATCATTTTTTTGAGTTTCATTTTGTGTCCTCCTTAGAGACATACCTTTTATTTTTGTTTTCTCTTGCGTTGATATTTGTAGTCTAAAGGATGGATGTAAAAAAGAAAGAATAGGTGCTGTACAAGTCTGGTTTAGATTGTAAATGGAATGTAAATCCCAAGTTCAACGGGTTCAACGGGTTCAACGGAGAAGGTGGCGGCTTTCGCCGCATATTTATATGAGGCGATGCCCGAAGGCAGGACGTTTGCATCCCTGTCCACTCTTGCTGAAAACTTTTTCAAAAATCAAAAAACTGTTCAGCATAGTGAAAAGTTTTTCCATTTTTGGAAATTTGTTCACTATACTGAACAGTTTGATCCATCGATCTATTTCTCATCCAATGATTGCATGAGAAGAAAATCTTTGAGTTTCACATGACGCACGGTACTGGTCGAATAATCAAAATCATCATTTGTGATGAGGATTTTTTCTCGCGCATTATCAAGTCCCGCAAACGCCCCCATCTCTCTGTCATACGCTTTCTCTTCCGCCACCGTGTATGCCACCTGGATGAGATACTCCCTCTGCCCTTTGGCTGCGATGAAGTCGATTTCCTGTCCCCTGTTATTATATACATACACTTCATAACCCATATAGATAAGCTCGTTATACACCACATTCTCCAGATTATGCGTCACATCATAGCGTCCAAACGGCTGATGAATCGTATTGAAAGCCACATCTTCATCATATAACTTCTCAAAAAAGTCCAGTTTCTTCTTTGCTTTCAGAGAATACTGTGAGACTTGGCGAATCGCATATGCCTCCTCCAGATACCCCAAGTACTTCATGACCGTGTTGACAGAAATCTGTACTTTCTGACTGCGCAGATATTTTGAAATCGAATTGGCACTGAAGATACGCCCATTCGAAACCATGATGTACTCGACCAACCGCCGGAACACCTCCGCCTTGCGGATTTGATATCGATTCATAATATCATTCAAGACAATCGTCCGGTGCAGATCCTCCAAGTATCGCAGCATGGCTTCTTTCTCCCGAAATTCCAGACGCTTCGGAAATCCTCCATAAATAAGGTACTCACTGATCGGCGCCTCTTCTCCGAGTTCTTTGGCATACGCTGCTATCTCTTTGTACACGAAGGGCCGTATGCAGAACGCCACATATCGCCCCGACAATTCCTTGGTGAATTCTTTCGACAACAATTTGGAATTACTGCCCGTAACAAAGAGCGAAATATCCTCCAGACGCAGCGTGCGACAGGCTAGATTCCAATCCTTGACCAACTGCACCTCATCCAGAAACACATAGCACTTGCCCTCCTTTCGTCGGGCCAGCACATAGGAAATCAAGCTATCTGCATCAGGAATCTCCCGCAGCAGCCGCGTGTTTTCGAAATTTAGAGAAAGAACCTGCCGTCCCGCTTGCTCCAGCTCCTCTTTGATCTGACTCAATATGACCGATTTCCCGGAGCGGCGAATCCCTGTGATAATCTTGATCAGATCACTGTCATAGAATGGACGGATCTGGGAAATGTAATGTTCTCGTAGTATCATCTGTCTCACCTCTTTTTGTTCATTATACTGAAAAGTTTTCCAAAAATCAAAAAACTGTTCAGTATAGTGAAAAGTTTTTCCGTTTTTGGAAATTTGTTCACTATACTGAACAGTTTGAACATGGAGCGGAAAGGAGGCACACCTATGCTGCATCCTTTCTACTTATTTGTGAAAACGACGCTATTGTTATTGTCTTTTTTTGCCTGTTCGTAAGCCTGCTGCGCTTCCGCATATGTGCTGTAGGAGGGACCAATCTTTTCTCCGGCGGGTTTACTATACTCACCCGATAGCTGCGCCAAACCCTTATGAGTTTTTCCATCAGCGCCAGGCTGATCTAGCCAGACATGATTCTTAATCACCGAATATGTCCCCGTGTCCCTGTCATAACAATAGGACAATACGGTTTGCTTGCTCCAGTTGCTCCCCGAAGCGTCAGAATTCTTCGTCAATGGTACTGAGTCCAGCTTTTCTGTGGTCCAGTACAGGACGCCGTTTTCGAAGCCGCTCTTCTTCCCGTTGTAATACGTCCACATGGTCGCACCCAGCTCGGAAGCCAGCTTCCCGATCGTGGGGTCATCCTTGTCATCATCCTTGAGCCAACTAGACTGTATCAGCCCACGCGTGTAATCCATACCATACCCACCGCCGCGGTAATCGGTTTGTATCGCTTCAATCCGGTCTATAAGCGCTTTCATATCAATAGTTCCCGTATTCTTCTTCGCCGTCTCCATAAGGCTCGATGCATTTCCGAACACATTTTTGATCGAGTCTGCGACTCCTGTCTGGGAGTAGATCCCCCATCCGATACCGATGATGATCGCAAGCATCAGCGAATACTCGACAAGATCCTGCCCCTTCTGCGAATTTTTGTAAAATGTGAACACTTTTTTCAACCTCCTTCATTGTCTATTGTCTATATTTTAGCAAAAAAAGGATAGTAAAATCAATGTGCCTCCCAGTTGCTCTCACGATCAAAAACCGCCCTGCTTTGGCAGAGCGGTTTTTTCAAGCGCTATGTATTTCTCTTATTCGATAACCATGAGGAGGTCGCCGGATTCGATGCGCTGACCAGCCTTGACATGGATCTCACTCACGATACCATCCATCGGCGCGGTGATGGTGGTTTCCATCTTCATCGCTTCGGTAACGATGACGGGGTCGCCCTTCTTGACAGAGGAGCCTTTTTCGACGAGGAGTTTTACCACGGAGCCGGAGAGTGTCGCACCGACTTCGCCCGGTACGTCCTTGTCCGCTTTTCTAGAGGTATTCGCAGACTCTGCCACATGAGCGTCGTGGATCTTGATCTCGCGCGGCATGCCGTTCAGCTCGAACTGAAGCTCTCTGTTGCCTTCCAGGTCCGGTTTTGTGACATTATCAAGGCGAACGAGGAGCATCTTGCCTTCATCGATGTTGATGCGGATTTCTTCACCGACTTTCATGCCGAAGAAATAGGTCGGCGTATCGAGGAGCGAGAGGTCGCCATACTTATGATAGCGATCCATGTAGTCGGAGAAGACTTTCGGATAGATGCAGTAGGAGGAGACATCTTCTTCGCGGGTCGGGATGTGCTTCTCTTTCATTTCCATCTTGACTTCTTCAAAGTCGACATTCTCCGGCTGGCTTTCGAGGTGCGGCTTCTGTCCGCGCAGGATGATCTGCTGGAGTTTTTCCGGGAAGCCGCCATACGGGATGCCGAGCTTGCCGTCGAAGAAGTCGACAACGGACTGCGGGAAGTCGAGGGTATCTCCCTTTTCATAGATATCTTTCTCGGTCAGATGGTTCTGTACCATGAAGAGGGTCATATCGCCGACGACCTTGGAGGACGGAGTGACCTTGATGATATCGCCGAACATCATATTGACCTTCGCATACATGCGGCAGACTTCCGGCCACTGGGCTCCGAGACCGACAGCCGTTGCCTGCTGGCGCAGGTTCGAGTACTGTCCGCCAGGCATTTCATGCTGGTAAAGGGTCGTATTCGGATTCGTCATCTTGGAGTCGACGCCTGCATAGTACGGACGGACACCCTGCCAGTAGCGGTCGATGGTCTCAAGCGCATCGATATCCAGCTGCGGCTGGCGCGGGTTATTCTGCAGTGCGTAGTACATGGAGGTCATGGACGGCTGGCTGGTACCGCCAGAGAGTGCGCCGGTCGCAACGTCTAAGATATCGACGCCTGCATCGACGGCTTTGGCATAGGAGTACAGGGTGCATCCGCCGCCTTCATGGCTATGGAGATGGATCGGAAGATCGACTGCATCTTTCAGCGCAGAAATCAGGGCATAGGCAGCTTCCGGCTTGAGGAGACCCGCCATATCTTTGATGGCGATGATATTCGCACCGGCATCCTGCATCTGTTTCGCAAGGTCGGTGTAGTATTTCAGGGAGTACTTCTGGCGATTCGGATCCATGATATCGCCGGTGTAGCAGAAGCAGGCTTCAGCGAGCTTTTCTTTCTTGCGGACTTCATCAATGGTGACGGTCATATGGCTGAGCTGGTTCAGACAGTCAAAGATACGGAATACATCGACACCATTGTCAGCCGCCTGATCGATGAAGTGACGGATCACATTTTCCGGATAGTTGGTATAGCCGACGGTATTCGCACCGCGGGTCAGCATCTGGAAGAGGATGTTCGGTGCGGCTTTTCTCATCTGGCGAAGGCGTTCCCACGGGCTTTCATCAAGGAAACGATAAGCCACGTCGAAGGTCGCGCCGCCCCAGTTCTCGAAGGAGAAGAGCTGCGGGACATGGACCGCCGTATAATGGATGGCATTCATGATGTCATGGGTCCTGACGCGGGTCGCGAGCAGAGACTGGTGCGCATCGCGGTACGTGGTATCCATGAACATGACTTCCTTCTGGTCCATGACCCACTTGGAGAATTTCTCCGGTCCCATTTCATCGAGCAGCTGCCGGGTACCCTTCGGTGCTTCGATCTTGTCTGCATCGAGCAGCGGAAGCGGATTGAAATCCGGCTTTTCCTGATGGCCGGCACCGGCATAGCCATTGACGGTGATGTCGCCGATGTAAGAGAGCAGCTTTGTGCCGCGATCGGAAATCATATCCGGTTCCTGCAGGAGCCACGGGTTTCTGTCGATGTAGTTGACATCGCAGAGCCCTTCCTGGAAATCACGGGTACGAAGCATGTTCTGCAGGAAATAGATATTCGTCTTCACGCCGGAAATGCGGAATTCTTCCATGCAGCGGAGCATCTTGTGGATGGTGTCCTTCGGATGAAGGGCATGCGCGGTGACTTTGACGAGGAGAGAATCATAGTACGGGGTGATGACGGCGCCGGTGTAAGCCGTGCCGGCATCGAGACGGATGCCAGGTCCGCCGCCGGAACGATAGGCAATGATCTTACCGGTATCCGGCATGAAATTGTTCTGCGGATCTTCCGTGGTGATACGGCACTGGATCGCAACGCCTTTGTACCAGATCTCATCCTGCTGGCCAATGGCGATCTCCGGCCCGTCAAGAGCATAGCCCTCAGCGATGAGGATCTGGCTCTTTACGATATCCACATTGGTGATCATTTCCGTGACGGTGTGTTCGACCTGGACACGCGGATTGACTTCGATGAAATAGAAGTGCTCTTCATCCTGATCGACCAGGAATTCGACCGTGCCGGCATTCACATAGTGGACATTCTTCATCAGTTTGACAGCTGCATCGCAGATGTTCTTTCTGAGCGCCTTCGGAAGAGACCATGCCGGCGCCATTTCGATGACCTTCTGGTGACGGCGCTGGATGGAGCAGTCACGTTCGAAGAGATGCACCACATTGCCGTGCTCATCACCTATGACCTGCACTTCGATGTGCTTCGGGTTCATGATGCAACGTTCGACATAGACCTCATCATCACCGAAAGCCATCTTCGCTTCGGAACGCGCACGGTTGTACGCTTCTTCCAGATCTTCCATGCGGTCGACATTTCTCATGCCGCGTCCGCCGCCGCCATTGACGGCTTTGATCATGACCGGGAATCCGTAAGTTTCTGCGAAAGCCTTCACTTCATCAAAGCTGTGAACCGCACCCTTGGTCCCCGGGATCATCGGGATCTGCGCTTTTTCTGCCTGAATGCGGGCATTCACCTTGTCACCGAACATGATGAGATGTTCGACCTTCGGACCGATGAAAATGATGCCTTCTTCTTCGCAGCGCTGAGCGAGCTTCGCATTTTCAGCAAGGAAGCCGTAGCCCGGATGAATGGCATCGACGTCATGCTCCTTACAGATACGGATGATATCTTCGATGTCAAGGTATGCGTCGATCGGCTTATCCCCTTCACCGACCAGGTATGCTTCGTCCGCACGGTTTCTGTGCAGGGACAGGATATCTTCTTTCGAATAGATAGCCACGGTGCGGATGCCCATTTCACTGCAGGCTCGGAATACGCGGATCGCGATCTCGCCGCGGTTGGCTACCAGTACTTTATGGATTCGTCTCATGAGATTCTCCCTCTCAATAAAATAGAATAAACGCGATGATCGCGTCATTCTGATGCGCTTTTAGCGTTTGATAGTACTATTTTAACCAGTGAAAGGCTCAAAATCAATAGCCTGTATGAATTGGTATCAATCATGGTTTTAATAAATGATATGAATAGATGGGCAATGATATAATATTCGTCATGTATTACGCTTATTATAATCATAAAT
>JAJWRZ010000030.1:0-16665 GCA_021633965.1 Dialister sp. | reverse complement strand
GCAAAGTAAAAAGGAGCTGTGAAGAAATGAGGATTCATTTCTTCACAGCTCCTTTATTTTTCTTCCTCTTTTCTCAGGCTGCGTGGTAAAATAAAAAGAAAATTCAGAAATGAGGAGAGACCATGAGAGAGGACGAGGCGGATTCCCTGGTGAGGCTGGGGAAGGACTATCTTCATATACGAAATTACGATAAAGCGATGGAGTATCTGGGGCATGCCGTGATGCTGGGCAAAACGAATGCGGTGCAGGATCTCTATGCGCTCGGCGAGCATTTCCTGGCAGAGAAAAACTACAAGAAGGCGGAAGAGGCTTTTCAAATGCTGGCTGATCGCGGGCATGGAGAGAGCTGTCTCATACTTGGAGAGATGTGTGAGAAGGGTCTTGGCCGCCAGCGGGATTATCAGGCGGCCTTTGGCTTCTATAGCGAAAGTTTCCAGCAGGGAGTCGACCGGGGGGCATACCGGGCAGGGATGCTCATGCGTGAGGATGCGCTTCGGGTGACCGAGGTGCGAGACATCGCACTCACCTGGCTGGAAGAGGCGATCAAGGCGGGGATCTATGAAGCGTATGCGGCGGTCGGGGATCTTTACAGTACGCATTTCACGGTGGGCTCGACGCCGCGAGATGATCAGGAGGCATTTTCCTGGTATATGAAGGGGGCGATGCGCGGCGATGCGCTGTGCCTCTTTCGCGTGGCGGTGTGCTTCGCCGAGGGCTATGGGACGAAGCCGGATATCCCGCGTGCGCTTCGCCTCTATCGGCAGGCGGCGGATGCCGGGAGTGCGCTCGCCTGCCGGCAGCTTGGGGAGATGTATGCGGCTGGTATTCACGTGCATCGTGAGATCCGAAGGGCACTTACGTGGTTTCTTCGTGCCTATGAGCTGGGGGATCAGGGAGAGAAAAGAGCGGCTGCGATAGGGATGCTTGGCGTGGTGCAGGCGTATATCGATACGCCGCGCTATGAGGAGGTCGAAGAGCTTCTCCATTCCTTCCTGGAGAAGCTTCATGCAGCGGGGGATACGAGCTGTCTCTTCGCACTGGCAGACATCGAGCGACGCCGGGGAAGGATGGATCTCTATCTGAAGGATCTTGAGATGGGGATGCAGGCAGGGCATGACAGCTGCCGTGAGCGCTGGGTGCAGTACTATATGAATGAAGTGGTGACGGAGCTGCGGGTACTGGAGCCGATATTTGACGAGCTTGCCGAAAGGCGGGGCGAGAGGAAGTTCTTCGATGCTTATCTTGCGCATACGAGGCATGCGGTTTCTTGCTGCGAGAAGGCGGCAAAGGCGGGCAGCCCGGAGGCCTGGGCGCTCCTTGCGTATCTCTATCTCTACCATGGCGCGGATATCGGGAAGAGAAATGCGGATTTTCTGGAGGCTGCGGCGAATGGAAGAAATGCACGGATCATGGATATGGATCTCTTTCTGTGGACGTACTTTGCAGGTCCCTCCGGAGAGGAGCAAGGAGAGCTTCATCACGAGAATCCTTTGAAGGCGTTCCGGTTCGCGCAAAAGATGGCAAAGAAGCGGAATGAAGATTTCTATGAAGTGCTGGCGGATTACTATCGACGCGGATATGGGACAGAGCCGAATCCCCAAATGGCGGAACGGTATCTGGATAAAGCGGCTAAAGTGAAAGAAAAGGGGAAAAGGAAATGACATTTACATCTTATATCGATCAGGTCAGAGTGGAAAGACCGCTTGTGCATCACATCACGAATTATGTGACGGTCAATGACTGCGCGAATGCCTGTCTCGCGATCGGCGCATCGCCTGTCATGGCTGATGCGGTGGATGAAGCGGAGTCGATGGTTTCCATCGCGCAGTCGCTGGTGCTGAATATCGGGACGCTGAATGTGACGAAGGTCGAAGCGATGATGGTGGCAGGCCGAAAGGCAAATGCACTCGGCATTCCTGTCGTTTTTGACCCCGTCGGCGTGGGGGCGACGCCTTTCAGAAACCGTATGGCGGCTGAACTCATGCGTCAGATCCGGATGGCGGTCGTGAGAGGAAATATTTCTGAGATCTGCTCTCTGGGAGGAGAGGCAGCGCGGACCAAGGGGGTCGACGCGGGCCAGGCAGATGCCAAGGTCGCGGAAGAGGTCGCTTCGATGCTGGCGAAGAAATGGCATGCGACGGTCGTCATCAGCGGCAAGACGGATATCATCACAGATGGGAAAAGGGTCATGCATATCCGCAATGGCTGCCCGGAGATGTCGGATATCACGGGTTCCGGCTGCATGTGTACCACGCTCGTCGGTGTTTTTGTCGGCGCGCATCCGGAGGATCCCTTCGGCGCGTCTGCCGCGGCGATGCTCTCGATGGGGATCGCGGGCGAAAGAGCCTGGAGATCATACGAGCATCAGGGCCTTGGGCATTTCCACATGGGCATTCTGGATGAGCTTGGCCGCATGAGCGCCTCTGTTATGGAAGCGGAGGGCAAGTATGACATCCTTTGATCTCACGCTCTATCTGGTGACGGACCGACGCATGCCGAAAGAGGGATTTGAAACCGTCGTCGAAGAGGCGATCTGCGGCGGAGTGACGCTCGTGCAGCTTCGCGAAAAGGAAGGGGATACGGGCCTTCTCTATGAACGGGCGCGCCGGCTGAAAGAAGTGACGGATCGCTATGGCATCCCCCTCATCATCGATGACCGCATCGACATCATGCTTGCGGTGGATGCGGCAGGCGTTCATGTGGGACAGAGCGATATGCCGGCGGCCATCGCAAGGCAGATGATCGGACCGGATAAGATCTTGGGCGTCTCAGCAGCCGATCTCACTGAGGCGCTGAAGGCAGAAGCAGACGGCGCAGACTACCTCGGCGTCGGTGCGATGTATCCTACGAAGACGAAGACGGATGCGGACTTCACGACCAGAGAGACGCTGGAGGCGATCAAGCGCAGCGTCCATATCCCCGTCTGTGCCATCGGAGGCATCAATGAGAAGACCATCCCTGACTTCAAAGGAAGCGCGATCGACGGCTTCGCCATCGTCTCTGCCATCATGGCGAGCGAAGAGCCAAAGGCGGATGCGGAAAAGCTGAAACGGATGATCGGGAATGTGCTGAAAAAATAAGGAATCAGGAATGAAGGATAGGCGCTTCCGCTTTTTATGCGCCGTATTTCCCGCTGAAGTTTGAAAGCAGGGGGCGCTAGTGATTGGTGACTAAACGACTAGAAGACTAGGAGATATCAGACTTCCGTATCGTCATTTCGAGCGCAGCGAGAAATCTTTGGCATTCGCGGCGAGGGACTCACGTTTTCCCCACATGTGCCGCGCATTTCTTCGCTTTTTTCATCTGTCTTTCACATCGACTGTGCCCTATCCGCCCCTACGGGGCACCTTCCCCTTGAGGGGAAGGATCCGATACGAGAATACCCTCTTCTAAAAAGACGTCGCACTACCCTTGTGATCCCATCCGCTCCCCGTATCGTCATCCCGAGCGCAGCCGAGGGATCTTTATTGCACTGCCGCCATATGCACACATGCGCCCTCACGCAAACGACACCTTGGTGCTTCCTTTTCCGACTTTCTCTCAGTCACGGCTTACCGCTCTGCAAGAAGGATCCCTCCACTTCGGCCCTCATGACACGCAAGAAAGACGATAGTCTCACATCGTCTTTCACACCGCTGCGTAGAGTTGTGCCTCTCCGAGGCACTCTATCCTGCGCCTTCGGCGCGGCCCTTCTCCAAGGGCCCACTCGTATCATAGGAGTGACTGGTGACTAAAAAGCCACTTTCGGGCATCGCCCCATATATATTCGCGGCGAAGCCGCCACCACAACCTTGAACCCTGAACCCTGAACCCTGAACCTTGAACCCTCTTTCGCCCAATCAAGGGGCGCCCCGCCCATGGGATCACTCCGAATTCTATTTCCTCTTGACCTGTACTACAGAGTAGTATAAAATAAGGTTTGATATTGGCTTTATATTCGATAGGAAAGGCCGATCTGCCCTTGGGTAGATTCAGAGGAGGATGCAGAGTGAAGTATTTTTTGATTGGTTTGACAATGGTTGTTTCCTTACTGGTGATCGTAGTCGTCGTAGCTCAGGAATCCAAGCAGGCGGGAATGGGCTCGGCCATCGGCGGCGGCGCAGAAGGCGCTGTTGGCGGCAAAACCAGAGGTAAGGATGCTGTACTCTCCAAGTTCACGGTGGTATTTGGCATTGTCTTTGCTGTGCTTTGTCTCGTGCTTGGAAGATATATGAATACTTTCTGATGAAAAGAAAAGGGGCTTGCATAGAAGCAAGCCTTTTTTTATTAAGGGATGGCAAAGAGCAGTGAGCGGTGACCGGAGAACGGATCGGTGCTTCTTCAGTCCATGGTGAGGCTTCCTTATGGCTCTACGCGGAGCCGCGAAGCCATTTCATCGCACATACACAGGAGAACAACAATGGAAGAAAAGAAAACGCTTTTATCTTATAAGCCGGGGACGATCCTGCAGGGCGTATACAAGTCGTATGGCCGGTTCGGATTTCTGATCACCGATGACGACCACGAGGATGTGTATATTTCCGACCGCGACCATCTGAATGCGGTGAATAATGATACCGTCGAAGTGAAGACGATGAAGAGTGAGACGGGCCGTCACAATACGGAAGGCCGTGTCATGAAGGTCTTAGAGCGTGCCAATGATACCTTCGTCTGCACCTATGAGATGCTGAAGGATGGCGGTGAAGCTGTGCCGATCGATGAGAAGGTGGATATGTACATCGAGATCCCTGAGGGACAGGAAATGGATGCCACCACGGGGGCGCGTGTCATCGTCGAAGTCACTCGCTGGCCGGGGGAATGGACGGATGCGGAGGGCCGTGTGACGGAAGTCATCGGCTACAAAGGCGATAAGGGGCTTGATATCGATATCATCGTCGCACAGCATCGTCTGCCGCATGAATTTTCCGAAAAGGTACTGGATGAGGCAGAGAATCTGCCGCGGGATATCCGGATGGAAAAAGGACTCACCGATTTCAGAGCTCTTCCGATCGTCACCATCGACGGGCCTGACTCGAAGGATCTCGACGATGCGGTCTACTGCGAGAAGAAGGCAAACGGACATTTTGAGCTGTCTGTCCATATCGCGGATGTGTCTCGCTATGTGACGAAGGGGTCGCTCCTCGATGACGAGGCCTACCGCCGCGGCACCAGTGTATACTTGGCGGATCGCGTCATCCCGATGCTGCCTTTCCAGCTGTCGAATGATCTTTGCAGCTTAAACCATGACGAAGACCGCTATGCGATGTCCTGCGTGATGGATGTGTCGCCGGATGGCAAGGTAAAGACCGAGCTGGTCACACCGTCCATCGTGCGTGTGGCACGCCGCTGCAATTATCCGGAGATCAATAAAGCCTTTCACGAGGGCATTATGCCGGCAGATCTTGCACACTTCATGCCGATGCTCGAAGACCTGAAGGCCTGCGCGGATGCCCTTCGCACAGACCGCACCCGCCGCGGCGCGCTCGACTTCGATTTCCCGGAATACAAGGTCATTCTCGATGAAGAGGGGACACCGCTTCGCATCGAGAAGCGCATCAGAAGTGATGCGGAGAAGATGATCGAGGATGCCATGATCGCGGCGAATGAAGCGGTAGCGCGTTTCCTCGAAAAGACAGGACATACGTCGATCTACCGTGTGCATGAGCATCCGGATGAGGAGAAGCTGAATTCCCTGAAGCGTCTCATCGCCATCATGGGACTTAATCTCTCCATCCCGAAGGATCCGGAGCCGAAGGATATCCAGAAGCTCTTGGAAACGGTGAAGGGAGAAGACATCGAAGCGGTCGTGCAGGTGATGACGCTCCGCAGCCTTCCACAGGCCTGCTACAGCACGGAAAATGCCGGACACTTCGGGATCGCCAGTGAATGCTATACGCACTTCACCTCGCCGATCCGCCGCTATCCGGATCTGATGGTACATCGCCTCATCCGACAGGCGATCTCGGAAGGCCTCTCCAAGGCAGAGCTCAAAAAGCAGACAGAGTTCCTCCTGCGTGCGGCTGACCACTGCTCGGAGACAGAGCAGAATGCGACAGATACCGAGCGTGATGTCGATGACCTCAAGATGACAGAGTACATGGTGCCGTTCGTCGGCGAGCCATTCGACGCGCATGTGACCGGGATCACCCGCTTCGGTGTTTTCGTAGGCCTCGACAATGGCGTAGAAGGTCTTGTCCACATTGACTCCATGGACGATGACGAGTACATGTATCAGGAGGATACGATGACCTTGAAGGGCCGCTTCTCCGGGACGACCTATTCCATGGGGATGCCCGTCCGCGTGACCCTTGTCAAGGCGGATAAGGAACGCCGCGAAGTCGACTTCATCATGGGAGAGATCCATTCCCCGCTGAATTTGGAAAAGAAGACCAGAGCATCTGCAAAATCCAGATCACATTCGAAAAAGAAAATGAAGAAGGGGAAGAAGTGACTGGTGACTAGTGGCTAGGGATTAGGATATTTCCTTTATAAGCCCGCTCTCCCTCCTTCCTTTGGAAGGCGGTGCCCCGAAAGGGCGGAGTGTGCAAGCGAACTGGATTTTTAGCAGCAAACCGACGCGAAAATCCAGTGAGACACCATTTCGAGCAAAGCGAGATGTTGGCTTCGCGAAGCGGGCTTATCACACATCGCGCGGGCCAACCCCGCCTAGCTGCGCTCGGCTGCCCCTTCCAAAGCAATGCTATTAAGTTAAGGAAATCGTTAGCTACGTAACGTCTTGCTTCCCCTTCGGGGGAAGTGCCGAAGGCAATAGGGGCATGCTAGCGGTATAGCGTGCTATGTTGAATAGTCCGATGCTATCGATATTCCAACACTTTCATGCAATACCGCTACGTAGCCCCCTCAGCCCTTCGGGCAGCTCCCCCGATGGGGAGCCAAGAATGATTTGCCGCTTAACTTAATAGCATTACCTTCCAAAGGAAGGGGCTCGGTCTGGCAAGTCATGTACCCGCATTGCTTTATACAAAGCTCACGGCGCTTCTAAGGAAACACTGATTAAATCGTTGTCTGATTTGGCTCTTGTATTTTCATACAAGGCGAGGAATAAACTGACGCGAATAGCGAGCTATTTAAGGAGGGGTATGACGAAGCATTGCATGAAAATACATGCCAAATCAGATTCTGCGATTTAATCAGCGTTTCCTTAAATTTGATGCGCCGTACCTTCACTCCTCACTTCTCACTCCTAACTCCTCACTTGAAACTATGTATTGCATGAAAATTGACCAACATCCGTAAAGGAGAGATACATGGCCGAGAAGAAAACGGCGCCGCCGATCGCGCTCAATCGGCAGGCACATCATAACTATTTCATCCACGAGACGTATGAGTGCGGCATCGCGCTCACCGGGACGGAGGTGAAGTCCATCCGCGCGGGCAAGGCAAACCTGCGTGACAGCTTCGCCCGTATCCAAAAGGGCGAGGTCTACCTGTGGAATGCACATATCAGCCCCTATGAGCAGGGAAATATTTTCAACCACGACCCGCTTCGTACCAGAAAGCTGCTTCTGCACAAGAAGGAGATCCGAAAGATCGAGATGCAGCTCAAAACAAAGGGCTACACCTTAGTCCCGCTCAAGATGTACTTCAAGCACGGCAAGGTCAAAGTGGAGATCGGTGTCGCAACGGGCAAAAAACTCTACGATAAGAGAGAGGATATGGCGGCGAAAGCTGCTAAGCGCGATCTTGACAGGCGCATCAAAGAACAAAGGTATGATTGATCGGATCAGGGACTCGAATCCGCGTATAGATCCATAAAACATAAAGGGAGAACCATAGCATCATGGAAGAAAAAAACAATAAGCCCCGCAAAGATTTCAAAAGTAAGGGAAAATTCGGTGGCAAGAAATTCGGCGGTAAAAAATTTGGTGAAAAGAAATTCGGCGGCCGCGGCAAGAGCTTTGGCAAGGATAAGCCGGATTTCAAGAAACGGAAATTGGCTCCCGGCGTCGAATTTGTAGACCGTGAGCTGGGCGTGGGCATCGTGAGAAAGCTGACGGATGAAGGCATCGTCGTCGCATTCGGCGATGCGGAAAAGCTCATCCCGAGAAAGAAGCGCGAGGGCGGCTACAAAAAAGACGGCTTCAAGAAGGATGGACATCGTAAGGATTTCAAAAAGGAAGCCTTCAGCGCAGCGAAGCCGATGGAAAAGAAGGTATTCACCTTCGATGCACCTCTGCCGGATGCAAAGCCGACCGGTTTCAAAAAGAGAGAAGCGGCTGTCGGTCTGGAGGTCACGGATGAGACGCTCGGTAAGGGCACCATCACCCGCATCACAGAGCGCGGCACGTATGTCACTTATGATGCGACAGGCGAGCGCATCCTCTATCCGATGGGACTTCCGTCGAAGCTTTTGAAGACTGCATTCCCGGAAGAGAAGAAGGAAACGAAAAAAGAAGCGCCGAAGGGAAAGGCGCGCACCTATACCGTGCCAGAAGCCGACAGACCGGCTCCGAAGCCGAAGGTGGAAGTCCGTCCGGTCAAGGAAACGCACCGCGGCAATACCCACTATATCGAGATCGGCGTAGGCATGCCCGTTGTCTCCTCCGTGTATGGACAGGGCGTCATCACAGACATTGCGGATGGCAAGCTCGTCGTAGACTTTGGAAATACGGAGCAGTCCTTCTTCTATCCGAAAGCCTTCGCGGAAGGCCAGATCGAAGTGGTGGAAGACTAGTGCCTGAGGAGGAGATCTCCTGCTCGGTCTGTAAGACAAAAAAGGGGCTGTGAAGAAATGAGGATTCATTTCTTCACAGCTCCTTTTTTCTTTGCTTATTTTTTTGTCTGCTTGATGAAGGCTTCATCGCGTAGGAATTGTTTTCTCATATCGATCTGGAACTTGACAAGCTGCCCTTCCGCGCGGAATTCGACGCGTTTGATATTGGGAAATTCGGTCAGCGTATCGACAGTCATGGCGATGAAGAGGGATTGTCCGGTCTCTCCCTGCAGCTGGTTCAGCTCTTTCGTGAAATTCACGGTGCAGGTGCCGTCTTCGACATGGACGCTCTTCAAGCGGGTACCGGCAGGAACGAGTGGATACTTGGACTTTCGATCCGCGCGGAGCATTTCTTCGATGGCTGTCTTCGCAGTGCGGTCAGCGGCTTTCACTTTGACCGTGGCGGGAAGGATGTGAAGGCCGTCTTCTGTGGGCAGGTAGTAAGTGAGACTCGCTTCTTTTTCGGCGGGGATCTGGCTCGAGGAAGCGGCTGGTGGGACGACCTGTCCTGCGCTCTGTGGTTTGCTGTTTCCACCGCAGCCGGAAAGAAGAGTGGTGAGGATGATCGGGACGATCAGTGCATAATAGGTATTCATAGGAGCTCCTTTGGGAAGCATCGGTCTGATCCAGCGAATGGATCCGTGTTTCCTCCCTTTTCATTTCTCATACAATGGTAAGAAGCAATCTCAGAGAGCTGCGAAATAATCCACCAGCCCCTTGAAGAGGCTCTTGGCGATACTCTTGGGCCCCCAGCTGGACGTCAGCATCTGGACGCGGTGCGCGTTGCTGATATAGCCCATTTCCATCAGGACGGAAGGCATTTTTGTATTGACATTCACATAGAGATGCCCAGAGCGGACACCGCGGTCAGGGATGGAGAGCAGGTTCATGGTGGACTGGTGCAGCATCTGGGCGAGCATCAGGTCCTTTGCGGTCTTGGGGTAGTAGTAGGTGGTGGTCCCGTCGACAGAACCATTGGAGAAGGAGTCGATGTGGATGGAGACGAAGACGTCTGCATTCGCTTGATTTCCGACATCGCAGCGTGCCTGCAGCTCGGGGTCATCGTCAGCCCATGGACCATAGACGTCCTTGTCGGTGCTGCGGGTCATGACGACCTTTGCACCGGCAGAGGTGAGCATGTCGCGCAGCGGCAGGGCGATGGAGAGGGTGACATCCTTCTCGTAGATCTCCTTATTTCCTTTGTGTCCGATGGCACCGACGTCCGTGCCGCCGTGGCCGGGGTCAAGGCAGATGATCTTGCCTTTGAGTATTTTTCGGGCATCGCTAGGTACAGAGACTTTCTGCGGGGGGGCTTCTTTCTCAGTAGCAGGCTTCTTGGCGGCCGGTTTTTTTGTCGTCGTATTCTCGGCGCTTGCTGCCGGCTTCGTGTAGCTCTTTTTGGCACCCTGGATCGGGATGTCAATGACGAGGCGGTGCGGTTTTCCCAGTTTTGCATCCGGACGAAGGGCAAAGACGTGGATGTCATCGATCTTCTGCGGCTTGGTGAGGGCGACGTCGATGTAGGTGTCGCCGTCTTTTTCAGAAACTGTGGCGAAATCGATGGCGCGCGGATCCATATCGTATTGAGAGCCGCTGAAGCTCTTTTGGGTGTTCTTTAGGATGACTTCGAAGTTTTTGCCGGATTTGTCTATCGCAGCCTCCGCCTGTACCGCTTTCGTGAGATCTGTCACGATACGGACGAAGGGGGGATCGCCATCATTTCTGGCTGTCCAGCGAAGATCGGTGATTTCTGCCTCTTTCGCCCATGCTTCATTGCCCGCCCAAGGCAGCAGAAGAAGCGAAAACACAAGCAGGATGAGTTTGATATATTTCATATGGATATCCTTCCTTATACATGCGTAACGATACTCTCTCGCGTGGCTTTATTATAACACAGCGAGAAAAGGGTTCAAAACTCATGGGAAGACAAAGGTGCGCCGGGAAATGTCCCTCTGCGACACGGTTTGAGGATGGTCTGCTAACCAATCTCCTATCATGTTCGCCTGGTTTTGAGCGCGTGGATATGGCATAAGATATGGCATAATATAAATGGATGTCTCACTTATACAATGACATTTTTAGTTGGATTTTATACCCGGGCGAAAGAATAGATGTTCAGATGGGTATGGAGTTGGCTGATTTTTGCTACTGTATACGTGAGACTTTTCTTTTTCTCTCTCCTTTTTGGCAGCGTAAGATTAAAAAATCACAACATTTCCTTTTGATTTTGCTGTTGGTTAAGTGTCGAAAGCTTATTTCCCCCGCTTGGAGTAATACTATTTACTATTTACGTTAAGGAAAATTTATGATGATTTCTGTGATTTCAAGGTTAGCTCGTGGGGCGTATCGCCCCTTGATTACATTTGAAAGATTCGCCTGAATGAGAAATTAGAAATGAGAAATGCGAAATGGCGGTGCGGCGCATAAAAATCAGAAGCGCCGCGAAGTTTTGATAGCGCTTCGCGCGCATTGTCATTTCGTGCGTAGCCCTCAATCTTTATTGCAGAACGCTCATCGTCACATGTGAGGCGGCACCAAGACATCATTTTACCTCAGCGCATACATGCTGATTCCCGCAGTGCAGTAAAGATCGAGGGCTGCGCTCGGGATGACGATGCCGGAGAATCCCAGTCACTTCTAATCCCTAATCCCCAATCCATAGCCACTCATCCCTTAAAGTACCGAGAAAAACTTGACACTTACGGTTCTTGTCAAAATGCTTTCTTTTCTTGCAAAATCGTAGTAAAATATTATAGTGTTGTCATAATAGGAAAACTATAGCAATTCGATACAAAGGAGTTTGACCATTGGATTTCTCGTATAGCAAATGGAAAAAAGCAGCAGCTCTCTCAGCGGCGTCGCTGCTCGCACTGTCGGCTTTTGCACTGACGGGCTGTGGGGGACAAGGCGGGGAGAAGGCAGCGTCTTCTCAGCCAGCAGCGGCTTCGGCACAGGCGGCGGATCCGAATCTGAAGCCCGGCGTCGCGGTCGTGCATCGCGCAGCGGATGTGAAGTATAGTGTACCGGAGGGTGTATCCGTCCTCATGTACCACATGATCGGAGACGAACAGGGCAATGCGGCCATCATGACCGAGGCAAATCTGCGCATCCAGATGAATTATCTGCGTGATCATGGCTACCATCCGATCACCATGCAGGAGCTCTATGACTATGTCACCAAGGGGGCGCCTCTTCCGGAAAAGCCTGTCTGCATCACTTTCGATGACGGATATCTGGACAGCTACACCATCGTATATCCGCTCATGAAGGAGTATGGCTTCCCATGGACGCTCTTCCTGATCACCGATGATGTAGGAAAGCCGTATAACCGCATGACTTGGGATCAGCTGAAGGAAATGGCAAATAGCCATGCTGTCACCATCGCAAGTCATACGCTGTCGCATCCCAAGCTCCACAATCTTGCCACCCGTGCAGAAAAAGAGAAGGAGATCGTCGAGGCGAATAAGGCACTCAAGTACCAGCTCGGGATCGATAATGTCTGGCTGGCATATCCTTATGGCGACTATGACGATGAAGTCATCGATATCTGCAAGAAGGCCGGTATCAAGATGGCTGTCACGACAGACGCCGGCCGCGTCCATGTCGGCAGCTTCCCGTATGATCTGAAGAGAGCGTATATCGGGAATGACATTTCCATCGCACGCTTCTCGGAACGTCTGAACAAGGATAATTACACGCCGGTTTGATGGCTGAACTCTTTCCTTCCCCCAAACCTCTTTTCAAGGAGTCACAATGAAACGATTTTTCAACAACATCGTGGTCAAGTTTATCCTGATCACCCTGGTCTTTTTCATCATCACGTCTCCGATCGTGGTGCTCTTCGGGCCGTTCGGCAATCTGAAGCGTGCTGTGGTCGGTGCGATCATGCGCTCACGGCATCCGCAGTACATCACGTGGCTTTACGATCAGGAGGAGCTGAACCAGATCCTCGGCACCGTGACGACGACGGATAAGCAGAATGTATTCGCTTTCAAGCCGCGCACGGATGCGACGCTGAAGCTGAAAAAGATCGAGACATCCCGCTTCGTCGGGTATCTGCTGGAGATCCCAAATCCGAAACGTATCGAAGTCGCTACGGCAGAAGACATCAATGAGAAGGGGGATACCACTTCCAGCATCGCGAAAAAGAACAATGCTGTAGCAGCCATCAATGGCGGCGGCTTCTACGATCCGAATGGTACTGGCATCGGACGTCTGCCCTATGGCTTCATCCTGCATCAGGGCAAGTACCTTTTGGGGCAGCAGGTCGATGACAAGGAAAAAGTCGACTTCGTCGGAATGACGAAGAACGGGAACCTGATCGCCGGGAACTACAATAAGAAAGAACTGCGTGACCTTGGTGCGGTCGAAGGCCTGACCTTCGGCCCGCCGCTCATCATTAATGGGCAGAAGGTCATCAAGAGCGGTGACGGCGGATGGGGGATCTCCCCGCGCTCGGCCATCGGACAGAAGAAGGATGGCACGATGCTCTTCCTCGTCATTGATGGACGACAGCCCGGCTACAGCATCGGCGCGACGCTTGTCGATTCGCAGAATATCCTCTATGAAAACGGGGCCTACATTGCTGCCAATCTGGACGGCGGATCTTCCACGACACTTTACTATAATGGCAAGGTGGTCAATAAGCCTGCCGATCTTCTGGGCGAACGTATGATACCGACTGCATTTATCGTGAAATAAGGAGAACAGCGTGAAGAAAAAAATCGCACAGCTCATGATCTGCTTCCTCCTTGGCGTAGGGGTGCAGGCAGGGGCCTACGTATATATGGACCGCGTCCTTTTTGCCCCGCTCTCCTCAGATGACTACGATATGTCTGATGTGAAGGACAAAGTCGCAGAGCAGGCGGAAAAGGAAGGCAAGAAGCTCTATGCGAAGGTCAGCGTGAAGGGGAAAGCCTACTACTCGCATAACTATAAATATATGGCGGATGTGACCGCAGAAACGGTCACCATTTACAAAGCCGAAGATCTTGGACATCCGCAGATCGTGGATCTGAAAGGACAGGGCGTTTCTTTCTTCGAATGGATGCCGGACAGAAATCTGGCGCTCATGGCGCTCTATCCGATCCACTGGAAAGGCGGACGCTGGGATGTGACACTGGCGCGCTACAATCCGGAAGGCACCACACACGAGTCCGATGCGCCGATCCGTGATCTGCCAAGAAATGCAAAGATCGTGGATGTCGCTTACTCGACCGCGACCAATGCTGTCTACATGAAGATGGAAGTCGGCAAAGGCCTCTACCGCATCTACCGCACGGATGCAAACTATGATACCCGCCGCATCTACGTCCAGACCTCGCACATCGGCAAGATGGCCGTCTACTATGATGCAGACCGCCTCTTCTATGATGACAGCCAGAAGGGGATCATGTACACTTTCAATGGAGATGACAGCTCGTGGCGCGTCATCTCTCCACCGGGGGCCTACCGTCTGGTCGGTCTTGGGGATGATAAGACCATCTATGCAGCCAAGATCAACAGCAAGGGCGAGGCGACCGCTTACTATACGGGTAAACTCGGCGTCGGCTTCAAAGAAGTCAAAGCGCTGGAAACACCTGTAGAATTCAACTCCATCACCGTCCATATGATCCGCGAAGCCGCCATGCACGCGGGAAAATAAAAGCAGCGCTTCGGCGCTGCTTTTTGTGTGCGAGGGATTGGTGGCTGGTGACTAGTGACTAGTGACTAGTGACTAGGGCTGAGACTGAAAGACTAAGAGACTAGGAGACATCAGACTCCCGTATCGTCATTTCGAGCGTAAGCGAGAAATCTTCCTTGCAGACCGATAAACAAAGGATGTGTGTAGCACCAAGGCGTCGCTTCCGTACCGTGCCTATGTGATACTGACCGCAGTGCAAGAAAGATCTCTCGACTACGCTCGAGATGACGACGGCGCGAAGCGCTATCAAAACTCCGTGGCGCTTTTGATTTTTATGCGCCGCACAGCCATTCCTAATTCCTCATTTGAGCAGAGCTTTCATCCGCGCTCAAGGGGCGGCACGCCCCATAGGCTAACCCCGAATCCCTTGAACGCATCCATCTTTTATAATTTTCTTCCCCGATTTCCTGAATAAATGATATAATAGTTTAGATACCTATTATTCCCATGAAGGAGAGCGGAAATGGCAGAAGAAAACGAAATCTATACCGCCGACGACAGACTGATCGTCGCACTGGACGTCGACAGCTTTGACAAAATGAAAGCGCTGGTCGATGAGCTTGGCGATCTGATCTCCTACTACAAGGTCGGCATGGAGCTCTACTACAGCGCAGGCAGTGATACGATCCGCTACCTGAAGGAACACGGAAAGAAGGTTTTTCTTGATCTGAAGCTCCACGATATTCCGAATACCGTCGGTCACAGCGTGGCCTCCGTCACTCGCCTCGGCGTGAACCTCATCACCGTCCATGCAGCAGGCGGCCGTGCGATGATGCAGGCAGCGACGCGCTATGCGAAGATCACTGCGGATGAGCTGGGCGTAGAACGTCCGAAGATCCTGGCGGTCACTGTCCTCACCAGCTTTGATGACCAGGGATGGCAGGAAGTCGGCGGACACCTCCCCATTCAGGAGCATGTCCTGGAGCTGGCTTCCCTTGCGAAATCCTCCGGCGTCGATGGTGTCGTCGCTTCCCCGAAAGAAGCCGGCAGCATCCGCGAGATGGCCGGAAAGGATGATTTCCTCATCGTGACCCCGGGCATCCGCCCATCCTTTGCCCAGACCGATGATCAGAAACGTATCGCGACCCCGTCGCAGGCTTTCAAGGACGGCTCTTCCATGCTCGTTATCGGACGTCCGATCACACAGGCGATCGACCCCTGTGCGGCTGCCCGTTTAATTTTAAAAGAAATAAAGGAGAACGCATAATGAACGAAAAAGAAGTCGAATCTTTGCTGAAAGAAACCAAAGCCATTCTGGAAGGTCATTTCCTTCTGACCAGCGGTCTTCACAGCCCTCTTTATGTAGAAAAATTCAATGTGCTCCAGCATCCGGAATACACGGAAAAGCTCTGCCAGGAATTTGCAAACCATTTCAAGGATATGGGCATCGAGACTGTCATTGGACCGGCGACCGGCGGTATCATCCTGTCTCAGGTCACTGCGCGTCTGCTGGGCGTTCGTTCCATTTTCACCGAAAGAGAAAATGGCAAGATGACCCTTCGCCGCGGCTTCAAGGTCGCTCCTGGTGAAAAAGTCCTCATCGTCGAAGACATCGTCACCACCGGCGGCTCTATCAAGGAAGTCGTCGATGTCGTGAATGAAGCCAAGGGCGACATTGTCGGCATCGGTCTCTTCGTAGACAGAAGCGGTGGCAAAGCAGACTTCGGCGTACCGAAGGATAAGGTATACCCGCTGCTTCACCTCACTGTTCCGACCTACAAGCCGGAAGAATGCCCGCTCTGCAAAGAAGGCGTGCCGATCACCGAACGCGGCAGCCATCATCTGAAAAAATAAGAAACAGAGCCCCAAAGCACATTTGCGTATCGCGCAGATGTGCTTTTTTAGTGGAAGTGGTGAGCATTGGAAGAGGCGCATAATCCATATAGCGCCCCAATAAGTTTGAAAGCAGGGATGAGTGGCTAGGGATTAGTAGCTAGGGATTAGGTTTGCGCTAGTTTTAAACCTTCGCGGCGCTTCCATATTTTTATGTGCCGCACCAGCACTTCTCACTATAAAAGAGAAGCAGCCTATATCCGGTTCATAGGAAAACGAAATTAACCAGCAAGCATAACTTTCATGCGAATCCTGTATTTTATTCCAAGTGGAAAATCATGCTATGATTTGTAAGGATTAATAAAACTTTGGAATCATATGAGTAGTTAGAACAAGGAGGACATGATGGCACTGGCGTCGCTTGCAGCACTGGGACTGGCAATTTTTCTAGGCTTTGTAAAGAAAATGAATACGGGGCTGCTATGTATCGCACTCG
>JAJWRZ010000205.1:0-2607 GCA_021633965.1 Dialister sp. | reverse complement strand
CTGATTATTCCGCACGTTCAGATCACCTCGTCCGGCGTTCAGAGCACCCTGTCCACGCTTGAGAGCATTTGAACCTGTCCGCGGTTCAGAGCACCGGGGCCGCACTTCAGAGCATCTGTTGGGATCCTTTCGTAGAATGAAGTCAGGGAGCAATTCCGCTCCGAATTCAACGAAAGGAGGCCGATTATGGCCAATGTAAAGATCCACGTGAAGCTAATCCTTCAGCTTCGGGATGCGGGCATGTCCAGACAGGGGATCGCATCCACACGGCATATTTCAAGGAACTCTGTCAGCGAGGTTTTCCGCATCGCCGACGAAAAGGGGATCCATTATGCAGATGTGCGGAACCTCGGAGAAAATGAGGTGTACCGCATCATCTATCCGGATAAACATCAGGAAGAGGTGATGTTCGAGGCCCCTGACTACGAATACATTCACAAAGAACTGAAGAAACCCGGTGTCACACTGAAGCTCCTTCACGATGAGTACGTAGAAAAATGCACTGCCCGGGGAACAATCCCCATGGGAAAGACAAAGTTCAACGAAGGCTACGCCGAATACATGCTCCAGAACAACCTGACGGGCAGGATCAGCCATAAACCTGGAGAACGCTGCGAAGTTGACTGGTCCGGCACCGACATGCACTACATCGATACTCAGACCGGCGAACTGATCAAAGTTCATCTCTTTGTAGCAACGCTTCCGTACAGTCAGTATTCTTACGTGGAACCCTGCCTGAAAATGGATATGGACTCGTTTCTGCGCTGTCACGTCCACATGTATGAATACTTTGGCGGTGTCCCGACAAGGACGGTCTGCGACAATCTGAAAACAGGCGTCGTGTCTCATCCGAAGGAAGGAGACATCATCCTTACAGCCGATTACGAAGCGCTCGGTGAGCACTATATGACTGCAATTATGCCGGCGCGCGTGAGGAAGCCGAAGGATAAGCCATCGGTCGAAGGCACCGTTGGCAAGATCGCCACAGCAGTCATCGCGAAGCTCAGGAACAGTGAATTTACTTCACTCGCCTCTTTAAAATCCGCCGTCCGTGAGAAACTGGACGCTTTCAACAGAGCAGACTTCCAGAAGCGTGATTACAGCCGTTATCAGGTCTGGAACGAGGAAGAAAAATCGTATCTGCGGCCGCTTCCGGCACTTCCCTATGAGATCTCCAGGTGGGAGTATGGCAGGAGCGTGAACATCGATTTCCATGTGGTATATAAGAAGAACCGCTATTCCTGCCCGTATCAGTATGTCGGAAAGAAAGTGGATCTTCGGCTCTCGAATTCCCTTCTTGAAATTTATTACAAGGGGGAGCGGATTTCGACACACAGCCGGTTTCCGGAGTACGTGCACAACCGTTATTCAACGCATCCGGAAGACATGCCGCCGGCATTCCGCGGGATCGTGGAATGGGATCAGGATCGAATCACTTCCTGGGCAAGTTCGATCGGGAAATCGACACGGATCGTGATTGATCGCGTTTTCGAAGGAGCGCGCGTAAAAGAACAGGGCTATAATCCCAGTCTTGCTATCCTGCGCCTCAGTAAAACGTATTCAGATGGCCGTCTGGAAAACGCCTGTGAATTAGCACTCAGCAGAGGGATCAAATCGCCCCGTTATCATCATCTTAGTGCCATCCTGAAAGCTAATCAAGACGAGCAATACCAGGAGGAGAAGGAAACAAAAGAACCGCTGAAAGATAGCAGCCTCGGTTATCTCCGCGGAGCGGATTACTACCGCAGGAGGGGTGATATCCATGCTGAATGATGAGACAAAGCGCAAACTGCGGCTTATGAATATCGGCGAGTTCATTAGCGCCGTCGATCTCCAGGAAGACGATCCGCAGCTTCTGGCTCTTCCGTTCAGCGAGCGGTTCCAGATGGCGGTTGATCACGTCTACCAGGATAAATACAACATGAAGTCGGAACGGCTGATCAAACAGGCGAAGCTTCGCTTTCCGGCGGCAGACATCCACGACATCTATTACGGAGAGAAACGTCGGCTGAACCGGAATCTGATGGGTGAGATCGCCACATGCCAGTACATAGAGAAGAGCACGAGCCTGATCTTCCAGGGCTTCAGCAGCACCGGAAAAACGTGGCTCGGATGCGCGTACGCGAAGGAAGCCTGCCGGCATCATAATCGGACGCGCTACATCCGCCTTCCAGATCTGCTCTCTGAGTTTCATGAGAAGAAACTGGGGAAAGGCGGAAAGGAAAAACTGCTGGGTAAATATGCGGCTTACAAGGTGCTTGTCATTGATGAGTGGCTCATCAGCGATCTGACGGCAGAAGACATCGATTTTCTGTTTGAATTGTCGGAGCTTCGCTACGACAGCACATCAACGATCTTCTGCACGCTGTACAAGCAGGAAGACTGGCTTATGCGGCTCGGCGGCGGAGCCCGAGCTGAGTCGATTATCGAACGGTACAGCCACAATGTCATCCGGATAGAGATCGGCGACGAAAATATGAGGGATATCTTCGGAAGCAGAAAGACAACATAAAGGGGTGCTCTGAACTCCGTTCTGGGGTGCTCTAAACTGCGGTCGGCATGCGCTGAACGCGCTTCAGCGCATGCTCCGATCGCACGGAATAATCA
>JAJWRZ010000204.1:0-2640 GCA_021633965.1 Dialister sp. | reverse complement strand
CACTGTATGTCTAAAGATTACCCCCTCTGTGTCCAATTTTAGTTTACCACTTCAAGCGGGTTCAACAGGTTCAGTGGGTTCAAAGGGGGTGGTACGGCGCATAAAAAAATAGAAGCGCCGCGGAGTATAGATGGTAGCGATGCCCGAAGGCAGTATTTAAGTCACCAGTCACTTGCTACCAGTCACTTGCGGCTCCTAATCCCTAGCCACTAATCCCTAGCTACTAATCATCCCTGCTTTCAAACTTTAAGAGTTCAGGGTTAGCCCCTTGGGCGTGCCGTCCTTTGATTGCGTGTGAAAGAGGTCCAGTAGGTTCTATAAGTTCTATAGGTAAGGCGGAGGTTGTGCGGCGCACCTCTCCACTTTCCTCATCTGTCTTTCATACCGCCTGTTCCCTATCCGCCCCTTCGGGGCACCTTCCCCTCAAGGGGAAGGCTGACGATACGGGAATACCGTCATCTAAAATGCGGCGAAGCCGCCACCTTCATTCCTAATTCCTATTTTTCCCCAAGACCATCCCGAGCGCGCTTCCGAAGAGGAAGAAGGAGATCCAGGAAAGTCCATAGCCTGCCAGTGGGAGGGACTGCATGAGGCCGTCGATCGCGCCGAGGGAGAGGCCGACCGTGTGACATCCGTCGTAGAGGGCAGGGATCAGTGTGCAAAGGGTGGCGCAGGCGTAGACGCTGCGTTTCCCGCCGAAGAGGTGATCACCAAAGGTGAGGAAAATGAGGGAGATGGTCAAAGGATAGAGGAACATGAGGACCGGAATGGCAGCGGTGATGATGGTGGTGAGGCCGAAGAGGGCGATACCAAAGGAAATGACGGAGAATACGGTCACCCAGGCTCTGTAGGAGAGAGCAGGGATGAGTTTCTTGAAATATTCGCCGCAGGCGGTGATGAGGCCGACGCTGGTGGTGAGGCAGGCGAGGAGAACGATCACGCCCATCAGGATGCGGCCGTAGCTGCCGAAGTAGTGGTGCGCGGTGCCGACCAGGATGTCTGCGCCGTTTTTCATGAGTCCCAGCTCCTCTACAGAGCAGGCACCGATAACGGAAAGGAAGATGTAAATGACAGCCAGGCAGACGCCCGCGATGAGACCGCTCTTCAGGGTATGGGAGGCGATCTCTTCATTGCTTGCCGCGCCATACTGACGGACAGCATTGACTACGATGATGCCGAAGACGAAACCGGCCAGTGCGTCCATGGTGTTATATCCATCGAGGAAGCCCTGTGTCAGTGCTTTGATGGAGGGCTGATAGGCTGCCTGTGCCTCCTGCCAGCTGCCCATCGGGAAGAGTGTCGCTGTGATGAAAAGGATGGCGAGGAAGAGAAGGAGTGCCGGGGTGATGATTTTCCCGATGCGGTTGACCAATTTCGACGGGCTGATGGAGAGCCACCAGGAAATCACGAAAAAGATAAAGGCGAAGGCATAGAGCGCGGTCTGCTGCATCGATTCACCGAAGAAGGGCGCGATGCCGATCGCATAGGATGTCGTCGCTGTACGGGGGATGGCGAAAGCCGGCCCGATGGTGAGATAGAGGCAGACAGTGAAGAAAATGGCGTAGCCCTTGTGTACACGGGAGGCCAGTGACTCAAGGTCACTCCCCGCATAGCCGATCGCTGCGACGGCAAGGATCGGAAACCCTACGCCTGTCAAAAGAAAGCCCAGCGTCGCGGGAATGGTATCCACGCCGGCATTCTGGCCCATGTACACAGGGAAGATCAGATTCCCTGCGCCAAAGAAGAGGGCAAAGAGCATCAGCCCGATCGGGATCAAGAAATTTTTCTTCATAGTAAACTCCTTTCGTGAATGGAGGAAGGATCCGGGATCGGATCCGGGAAACGGCTTGCGGAAATGGTTCTGTCACTTCCAAGGGTTCAGCAGGGCGGCGCATCCATCTTTTAAAGAGCCGCCGCATGTTTCGGCTTGCATATACCGCTGAGGCGCTGCGCCTTCCTGACCCGTGAACCTTGGGATTTCTTCCTGCCAATAAAAAATCCCTGCCGGAAAACATCCGACAGGGCACATTGCGTGAGGTACCACCTTGCCATGGAAACAGACTGCTGTTTCCTGCTCGATTGGGCGATAACGGAGCCGCCGCTTTTCTCTATACCGCAAGGGGGATCAAAAAAAGGACTCTCGGGTGACGTGGCTGCGTCCTTTTCAGCAGTTTTCACCATCCACTGCCTCTCTGAGAAAATTCATCAGCCTGATTCCGATCCTAGTCTGTTTTGAAATTGGACACATTCTACCATGATTTGAATAGAAAGTCAAATGAGTTTTGGGTATGGATTTAAGGCCAGCCCATGGGGCGTGCTGCCTTTTGATTGCGTGCGAAAGAGGTTCATCGGGTTCTATAGGTTCAAAAGGTTCAAAGGGGGTTGGTGCGGCGCCAGATCCTTCGACTCAGTTCTCACTGCTTTGCCTTTACATTTTCGAACATCCGACATTTCACTCCGCTCAGGATGACGAAATGCGCCGCGGAGTAGAAATCATGATGATCCCCGAAGGTTGTATTTAGTCACCAGTCACTCCTAATCCCAAATCCCTAATCCCTAGCCACTCATTCCTGCTTTCACACATTCATCGTTTATCGGTCTGCAAGGAAGATTTCTCGCTTCGCTCGAAATGACGATACG
>JAJWRZ010000029.1:0-17761 GCA_021633965.1 Dialister sp. | reverse complement strand
TTCTTCAAGGGGCTACACAACAGTCATGTAAAAACGCTGACCCTTCGCAAGGTCTACTCTCCCATATCGTCATTTCGAGCGCAGCGAGAAATCTTCCTTGCACAACGGTCAAGCGACGAGCGTGAGATGCGGAACAGCACCTAGGCGATTTTATCTTTCCCTCATACGTGCAGTACACCGCCAGGGCGTAAAGATCCCTCGGCTCCGCTCGGGATGACGATACGAGAGAACGGGCGATCTCACATTCATTTCCATCCCGCTGCGGGAGACAACCTCCGCCCCTTCGATCACTCCAATAAAAAAATACCGTCAAGTTTCCTTGACGGTATCTGATCTCAATCCCCACCATGTCGTTAAAGCCGGATTTTGAGTCTGCGTATTTGCAGGTGGGTGCTCTCATGATAGACTTCATCTGTCCCCATGAAGGGGCATAGATTCCATCCACAATTCTGAACTCCCTCAATAAAGGTATCGGTTCAAAATATGAAGCCGCACGTGCACAGCAGGGTTGTTACATATAGTGTAGCAAATTTGCCTGAGATTTACAAGAAGTTTATGCGAAATTGTCGGGATTAAAAGTGGCTAGTGACTGGTGACTAGTAGCTAGGGATTAGGGATTAGGAGTGACTAGTGGCAAGTGGCGAGTGACTTGAATACTACTTTCGGGCATCGCCCCATATATATTTGCGGCGAAGCCGCCACCACAATGCTGAACCTTGAACCTTGAACCCTTAATCCTTATTCCCCTTTGGAGCTCTTGAAGGCTTCTCTCTTGCCGATGACGGTCACGCCATTCATGTACGGTACGAGGACATCCGGGACACGGATGGTGCCGTCAGCCTGCTGGTAGTTTTCCATGATAGCAGCGACAGTACGGCCGACAGCGAGGCCGGAGCCATTCAGCGTATGGACGAATTCCGGTTTCGCACCCGGCGTTCTGCGGAAGCGGATATTCGCGCGGCGTGCCTGGAAATCGAGGCAGTTCGAGCAGGAGGAGATCTCTCTGTACTTATTCTGTGCCGGCATCCAGACTTCGATATCATAGGTCTTCGCAGAGGAGAATCCGATATCACCGGAGCAGAGGCAGACGACATGGTACGGGATCTCGAGCAGCTGGAGGATCTTTTCCGCTTCTGCCGTCAGAGATTCCAGCTCATCCCAGCTGTCTTCCGGCTTGCAGTACTTCACCATTTCTACTTTATGGAACTGGTGCTGGCGGATAAGACCGCGGGTATCCTTACCTGCGGAGCCTGCTTCTTTACGGAAGCACGGGGTGAGCGCCGTCAGATGGACCGGCAGCAGCGCGCCATCGAGGATCTCGCCGGAGAAATAATTCGTCAGCGGCACTTCCGCAGTAGGCGTCATATACATGCTTTCCCCTTCTACTTTGTACATATCATCCGCGAATTTCGGCAGCTGGCCGGTGCCCTGCATGGACTTGCCATTGATGATATAGGGCGGGATGACTTCGGTATAGTCATTCTGCTGTGTATGTACGTCGAGCATGAAATTATATACCGCTCTTTCGAGACGGGCTGCCTGCGAGAGGTAGAAATAGAAACGCGCACCGGAGACCTTCCCCGCTCTTTCAGCATCCAGGATGCCGAGGGTATCGCCGAGCTCATAGTGCGCCTTGATCGGGAAATCAAAGGTCGGGATCTCGCCCCATTTGCGTACTTCCGGATTTTCGCTGTCATCCTTGCCGACCGGGACAGACTTGTCGCACATATTCGGGATATGTAGAAGCAGTTCATTCAGCTTGGATTCGACTTCACCGAGTTCCTTATCGATGGCAGAGATCATCTGTCCGACTTCTCTCATGCGAGCGATAGCGTCTGCCGCATCTTCGCCATTCTTCTTCGCCATCGCGATCTTCTTGGATTCTGCATTCTTTTCGCTTTTCAGCGTTTCGGTATCGCGCAGGAGTTCTCTTCTCTTGCCATCGAGTGCGAGGACTTCGTCCAGATCGAATGGATTGTGACGGTTGACGAGGTTCTGCTTCACTTCGTCTGCGTGTTCTCTGATGAATTTCATGTCTAACATAGTATCGCTCCCTTTAGGAAATATAAGATAGGAAATCGGCTTTCCTCATCTGACGGAAATAGTGATCGGCTGGCCGCTCGCTGACGCCAGAAACGGATCGGATGGGAAGAGACCGCTCACAGGCTATGCCGTCCTCGAAAAGCAAATAAAAAGACCTCTTCCCTCCATGGGACGAAGTCATCGCGGTGCCACCCAATTTGCATAAGCCAGCTCATGGCTGATATCGGCTGCCTGCCGTCCGATTCCTCACCGGCCGCTCCTGAGTGGAAACTTTCTCATCTGCCAGAGCTCTCACCAGCCGCCCTGTCTCTGAAAGACATCTGAAAAAGATTTTCTCTTTCCCTGCGTTATTAGTATTATAGCGAGTTCATCTGGGTTTTGCAATAGGAAAAAGGGTTCAAGATGCAGGGTTCAGGGTTCAGGGTTCAGGGTTGTGGTGGCGGCTTCGCCGCAAATATATATGGGGCGATGCCCGAAGGTTCGTGGGTAGCGGTTTTCCCATACCGTCATCTCGAGCGTAGCCCTCGATCTTTCTTGCAGACAGGGAAATGGTGTATGTGAGGAAATCCGTAGCACCGCCTCAGCAAGACGTCATTTCCCCATCACCGCATGCATGCTGATAAGCGTCGTGCAATAAAGATCCCTCCACTTCGGTCGGGATGACGATACGGGGGAAATGTCTGACGTCTAATGTCTCTTAGTCTCCTAGTCTTTTAGTCATTATAAAAGAGCGGCGCTCATATGCTGACGCGCCGCTCCTTCATTTCGCATTTCTAATTTCTCATTTCTAATTTTTTCCTCGCCATGGCGAGAGCCGCCAGTGTCTTCGCATCGTAGATCTCTCCGCGATCCACCATCTCATAGACCTTGTCGATCGGAAGGCGGATGACATCCAGAAATTCATCCTGATCGAGATGCTGATGAGACTTCACCAGATGGTCAGCGAGGTAGAGGTGGATGGTCTCATTGCAGAATCCCGGCGTGGTATAGACATAGCCGAGCTTTTCCATATGCTCCGTCTTGTAGCCGGTCTCTTCCGTAAGCTCTCTGGCCGCACAGGTATCAGGGTCTTCTCCCCCATCGAGCTTGCCGGCCGGGATCTCCAGAAGCGGCTGCTCGACCGCATAGCGGTACTGACGGACGAAGAGGATCTCTCCATCCTCGGTGACAGGGATAATGGCGGATGCCCCCGGATGCAGGACGACTTCTCTTGTGGTCTTGTGACCATGGATCTCTACCTCATCATCAAAGACGTGCAGCATCCGTCCTTCGAAGGCAGGCGCGCGATGGATCAGCTTCTCTTTTTCTATGCTCATTTCACACCTGTGCTTCCTACGCCGCCGGTGCGTACACCTTCGGCATAGTCATCGTCCGTGGTGAGGTATTTCGTGAAGATCCCCTGGGCCACGCGATCGCCTTTATTCACATGGAATGGTTCATCCTTCGTATTGTAAACAGCGACCATGATATGCCCTTCGTTGTCCTCATTATTGTAATAGTCCGCATCAATGATGCCGGTGCTGTTCGCAAGGAAGAGCCCTTTCTTGATCGCCATGCTTGAACGGATGAAAATGGCGAGGTATTCATCATCTTCCATATACGCCTTCAGTCCGGTCTTGATGAGCGTCACCTGATGCGGGATCAGATCGATGTCTTCCCCGCATTCGATGTCATAGCCGGCACTCTTTTCCGTCTTTCTTTCCGGCAGATGGATGTCTTTCCCCTGCCACGTGGACAGGATCTCAAAGCCTCTTGTTTTTGTCATAGAATGGATTCTCCTTATAGAAATAGGGTTTAGGGTTCGCCCGTGGGGTGTGCCGCCCCTTCCCTTGATCGGGGATGAAAGCTCGACCCGAATGAGGAATTAGGAATGATAGCAGCGGCTTCGCCGCGAGTATGAATAGCCTTCCCCTCGAGGGGAAGGTGCCCCGTAGGGGCGGATAGGGCACTGGCGGTATAAAAGCGAGTAGGGAAATGCGTCTCAAGCAGGCGATTTACGAGAATACCCAAGCGCCGATTTTGTAAATAGCGCTGCCCGATTCGGTCGGAATGACGATACGGGGGAACGGCATTCCCTTTTGCCACCTTCTGCGTGATGGGTTAAAAACAAATGTGAGGCGAGCGTTTTCCCGTACCGTCATCTCGAGCGTAGCCGAGAGATCTTTCTTGCAGACGGGGAAATGGTATATGTGAGGAAATCTGCAGCACCGCCTCAGCAAGACGTCATTTCCCCATCACCGCATGCATGCTGATAAGCATTGTGCAATAAAGATCCCTCCACTTCGGTCGGGATGACGATACGGGGAAAATGTCTCTTAGTCTCCTAGTCTCTCAGTCTCATCCTGACCAAGCGAAAAAGCCCAGTGAGCCCCGGGGCTCCTGCTCTTTCGAGACGAACCACCAGAACCCACTGCGCTTTTGCATGATTCATGAACATCGAAGGTCGCACGTATCGCAAACCTTGAGCCCCAAATCAACTGTATGACCTGCCCGCTGGCGCGAGCCGGTTTCCACCATTATTTATTCTTCTTCTCCAGCAGCAGTGCTTTTCTGGAAAGATTGATACGGCCCTTGTCATCGATCTCCGTGACCTTGACCATGATCTCATCCCCTTCGTGGACGATGTCTTCCGGCTTCTCGACTCTCTGGAGAGCAAGCTGAGAGACATGGACAAGACCTTCCTTGCCCGGCAGGATCTCTACAAAAGCGCCGAACTTCATGAGACGGGTGACGCGGCCGAGATACGTCTCGCCGACTTCGACTTCCTTCACGAGGGACTCGACCATCGCTTTTGCCTTCTGGGCAGCTGCTTCATCTTCAGAAGCGATATATACGCGGCCGTCCTCTTCGACGTCGAGTTTCGCACCGGTTTCAGAGATGATCTTATTGATGGTCTTTCCGCCGCTGCCGATGACGACACGGATCTTGTCGACCGGGATCGTGAGAGAAATGATCTTCGGTGCATACTTGGAAAGATGTTCTGCCGGCTTATCGATGCATTCTGCCATCTTGCCCAGGATATAGAGACGGCCTTCATGCGCCTGCTTCAGTGCAGTCAGCAGGATATCTCTGGAAATGCCATGGACTTTGATATCCATCTGGATGGCATTGACGCCCTTTGCCGTACCTGCGACCTTGAAGTCCATATCGCCCAGTGCATCTTCCATGCCCTGAATATCAGAAAGGATGGAGAATTTGCCGCCATCCTCGATGAGACCCATCGCGATGCCTGCGACCGGTGCCTTGATCGGTACGCCTGCATTCATGAGGGACATGGTGCTGCCGCAGACAGAAGCCTGCGAGGAAGAACCATTGGATTCCAGGATTTCAGAAACGACGCGGATCGCATACGGGAATTCATCGACACTCGGAATGACCGGGAGGAGCGCACGTTCTGCGAGCGCACCATGACCGATCTCACGGCGTCCCGGACCACGGGAGCCCTTCGTCTCGCCGACGCAGTAGGACGGGAAATTGTACTGATGGATGTATCTCTTCTCGGTGACCGGGGTGAGGTCATCGATGATCTGTGTCTCCGACATCGGAGCCAGCGTGGTGATGGAGAGCGCCTGGGTCTGGCCACGGGTGAAGAGCGCCGAGCCGTGAACGCGCGGGAGCAGTCCCACTTCGCAGGTGATCGGACGGATCTCCGTCAGCTTTCTGCCATCCGGACGGATGCCTTCATTCGTGATGGTGTGACGGACGATTTCCTTCGTCAGATGGTCCAGCGCATCCGCCACATCCGAGAGATGTTCCGGGTAGATCTCAGCGAAATGCTCCATTGCCGCCTTCTTCGCAGCAGCGATATTGCCATCACGGCGCAGCTTATCCGCATCGAAGATCGCCTTCTTCAGGGACTCGGTCGCAAACGCTTCGACATCCTTTTCGATCTCTGCCGGGACTTCCGGGAAGGTCAGCACGCGCTTTTCCTTGCCGACTTCTTCGATGATCTTTTTCTGGAAACGGCAGATCTCCTTGATCGTCTCATGGCCGAACATGATCGCATCGAGGACTTCTTCCTCCGGTGCTTCCTGTGCGCCGCCCTCGACCATCATGATCGCCTCTTCCGAGCCGGCGACCGTCACATTCATCGTGGACGCTGCCATCTCTTCCTGTGTCGGGTTGATGACATACTTGCCATCCACACGGCCTACGCGGACACCGGCGATCGGGCCGTCCCACGGGATATCGGAAATGCCGATGGATGCGGACGCACCGATCATGCCGCACAGCTCCGGTGCATTGTCATAGTCGACAGAGAGCACCGTCGCTACGACATGGATATCATTTCTGCATCTTTTATCAAACAGAGGACGGATCGGACGGTCGATCAGACGCGCACAGAGGATCGCCGAATTTCCCGGACGGCCTTCACGGCGAAGGAATCCCCCCGGCATCTTGCCGACAGCATACATCTTCTCTTCATAGTCGACAGTCAGCGGGAAGAAATCCGTGCCTTCACGAGGCTCCTTGCTCGCCGTCGTAGCGACGAGGACAGCGGTATCCCCATATCTTACCAGTACAGCGCCATTCGCCTGCTTGGCCATTTTACCAGTCTCAATGATCAGTGGACGACCGGCCAGTTCCATTTCAAATGTTTTGAACAATTCCTGTTCCTCCTTAGTAAATGCTTCTTTATACGACTACTTATTATATAATACAACTTTCATCTTTCACAAGAGGGGAAAATAAAATGGGTTGTCGGGTTCAGGGTTCAGGGTTCAGGGTTGTGGTGGCGGCTTCGCCGCAAATATATATGGGGCGATACCCGAAGGTTTGCGGGTGGCAGGTTTCCCTCGTATCGCCAGCCTTCCCCGCGTGGGGAAGGTGGTTCTTAGTATAGTAGATAATCACCGCGACGCGGACATCTCACAAAGCAAAAGCCTCCTTCCAAAGGGAAGGAGGCTCACAGAGAAGCACCTCTCACGGGATCTGTCTCAGCAGTTTGAAAAATTCTTCTCTCGTATACGCACCATTCTGCTGCGGCTTCTGGTGCTCGAATACCATGAAATAGCGATACTTGAGTCCTGCCATGCTGGCCCACTGATTCCCCAGCTCCAGCTTATCGAGGCTGTCGTCATTGGCGAGGAAATCCCCCTTCGTTTCCAAGGCAAGGAGCCGTCCCGCCTTTGTCATGACAAGGAAATCCGGGTAATGATTGAGGAAGCCATTGATGAAAAATCCCCTGCGGTCAATATTCCGATGCCACCAGCGGACATTCTCCATACGGGCCAGGTCGTTTGCCATCTGCCACTCGAAGTCATTCATATCATTGGCCTCTGCGGTATAGAGGCTCTTGGGAATCGCGCTCGTTTCCTTCTGCGGCGTAATGACCTGCGGGAAATGCCACATCGGCGCGCAGGTCACGACCGTCTGCGTGCCATCCTTGAACTGCGTCTTCCGATATGCATACGCCAGCTTCTTGATTTTTCCCTCCACGACCGACGCGTAAGACTCGATCCCCTGCATGACGCGCTCGAGCTCTTCCTCCGTATACTGCGCGATAACACGCTTCAAATACTCGCGGACATCCGTATCATTCAAGGCATCCTGCTTCGAGAGCTTCCCTGCCACAAGACCGATGCAAGCCGCGAGGCGTTCTTTGCTGGGCATCCGTTTCAGCTCTTCCCGCAGTTCGGCGCCAAAGAGTCGGCTCGTCATCCGGTACTTAGGCACCGCATCTCCCGACACGGACAGATCCACCGTATACATATCATCCGATACACGAGCGAAAGGAATCTTTGCATCCTGCGCCGAAAGAGAGAAACCCTTCATCAGATACTCTTTCGTCAGCAGCCGCTTCTCCCCTTCCCCGCCGAAAAAGCTCATCGGCAGCTCCGTCGCCACGACGAATTGCGGAAGAGCGAGCCGTAGCACCTCATCCCGCCATTCCTCACAGATTTCATACTGTTTCAGCATCGCTCCGAGCTCACCTCCTATGCGGCCGCTCTCTGCCTCCTTGCGCCCCTCCTCGATATAAGCCGACTCTGCCTTCTCTACCGTTTTCACAAAGCCCCCCAGCGGATCCGGAGAACGACTCCCCTCTCCGCTTTTCTTTCCCGGCATCCCCTCGATAGAAGCCCCCGGCTCCAGCTGCCGGATATAGCTTGCAACGCTCGTCGTATCGACATCAGACAGATCCGTATCCGCCGCTTCTTCCTCCTTTTTCACCTCATCCACGCCTGGATTCTGCGGGAAAAGACTTGCCTGCTCGACAGGCGTCTCCTTTCTCTCCTCGATCTCCTCTCCGATGCGGTAATCCTTCGAAGAGAACCCCGCCCCATTCAACCCGAGCACGATATGGTCCAGCGTATTTCGGAAATCCGCCGAACACGTCAGCACATAAGAGAGATTCATCACCGCCGCCTCCTGCCGGATCGCATATGGCTGGCGCAGGACACGCCCTAGGATCTGCTCCACATCCACCGGCGATGTCTTATTCGCCAGCGAAGCCAGAATGTAAGCGAAAGGACAGTCCCAGCCCTCTTTCAACGCATTCACCGTGATGATATAGCGGATAGGGCAGTCTCTCGAGAGCAGGTCAGCCTCCTTCAAGTCATCCACCGTCGACGTCTTGATCGCTATTTCCTTCTCCGGAATGCCGACCTCCATGAGACGCCTCTTCACCTTCTCGAACGTCTCACTCCCACTCCCCGTCCTCGGCTGCGCCTGGAAAAGAACGATCGGCCTGATATACGGCGCGCCCCGCTTCTCCTCCGACCTCGCCCGCTCCTCCAGAAGACGCCGGAGACGGATCGCATCCCCGATCACTGCATCCTTCGTCGGACGATTGTACACGATGACCGGAAGCTTCACCATGTGCTCCTTCTTCAGCTCCCGCGCATCCACATAGGAGATCACATTGCTGTTCGCCCGAGGCGTCGCCGTCAGATCCAGCACAAAAGAAGGATTCAGCCGCTCGAGCATCTCGACCGACAGATCCGAGGACGCATTGTGACTCTCATCCACAACGACCACCGGCGAGAGCTGGCGCAGCACCTGGATCAGCGCCGTATCCGGCGTATCCGGCAAACACGCCTCCGGATGAGAAATCTCCATCTTGAAACGATATAACGCCCCGTTCTCCTGATACACCTTGCGCACATCCTTCTTACGGCTATTGATACGCAGCGAATCATACGACAAGACACACACCGAGAGCTCCTCCCGTACCGTGTCCGGCGAGAAATTCTGCCCCGTCAACAGCTCCTCCTTCGTCAAGACCTCCACGCGCCCCTGAAAATCCCGCGAAAGGCGCAAACGGTACGGATGCGACGGATTCGACAGATTTCTCACCGTCTGCTGCAGGATCGACTGCGATGGCACCAGCCAGATCACCAGCTTCTCCTTCAGAAACGGCAGCGCCTCGAAGATCGGGCGCAGCGCCGCGCACGCCATGAACGTCTTCCCGCCACCCGTCGGCACCTTCATGCACACATGCGGCACGCTTTGGATCGAATTATTATACGGCGGCACCCCGCCCCGTCCGACCGCGATATCCTTCCGCGACCAGTAGAGACTCCATGCCTTGAAAAGCTCCGGCGCATCAGAGAGCGCCTTCATATAGTCCTTCAGGTCTTTCATGACCATCTTCTGATAATTTTTAAGCTCCATAAAAGTCTCCTGAGAAATCATGAAAATATGTATGGGTTTAGGGGTTTGGGAAACTCCCCCAAAACGATGCCTCTATATTGCATGACCACTGAGCAGCCCCTTGAAGAAGGGGCGCGCCGAAGGCGCAGGATAGACTGCCCCGCAGGGGCAGCCTTCTGCGTGATCGGATGAAAAGCCATGTGAGACAGCCCGCCTCTCGTTTCGTCATCCCGAGCGTAGTCGAGGGATCTTTACGCCTTGGCGGTGTACTGCACGTATGAGGGAAAGAGAAAAACGCCTAGGTGCTGCTCCTCATCTCACGCTCATCGCTTAATCGTTGTGCAAGGAAGATTTCTCGCTTCGCTCGAAATGACGATACGGGGAAGGCGGTATTCTCGTTTCGCAGCTGTCCCCATGGCGAGAAGGATTTTGGACTTCTCCCTCCTTCCTCTGGAAGGAGGTGCCCCGAAGGGGCGGAGGTTGGCTCCCGCAGCGGGATGAGATGAAATGTGAGATAGCCCGTTCTCTCGTTTCGTCATCCCGTGCGCAGCCCTTGATCTCCTTGCCACAGCAGAGTAGAAGGGGCGCGCCGAAGGCGGAGGATAGACTGCCCCACAGGGGCAGCCTTCTGCGTGATCGGATGAAAAGCCATGTGAGACAGCCCGCCTCTCGTTTCGTCATCCCGAGCGTAGTCGAGGGATCTTTACGCCTTGGCGGTGTACTGCACGTATGAGGGAAAGAGAAAAACGCCTAGGTGCTGCTCCTCATCTCACGCTCGTCGCTTGACCGTTGTGCAAGGAAGATTTCTCTCGAAATGACGATATGAGAGAGCCTGAAATGTCCATTCCTCTTACAATCTCGCGATATCGCGTGGAATCTTCTTGAATGTGATGTGATACTTCGAAAGCTCTTCGGCCGAAAGCAGACAGCTGTCCGCATACATCACGTAGGACTCTGCCTCAGTCTTTACCGTCGCAAGGAAATCGTAAGACAGCACCGTCGCCTCACCCTTCTTATAGTAGAAATAGTACGCCGCGCCCTGATGCGTCCCGAGGAAGTACGGCTCATCCGCCTTCTCCTGTGCGCGATTTTCCCTTGTATCCATGAAGTAGACATAGTCACGGATCGCCTTCTCCGAAGCGTCTTCATTCAAGAAGCCATCTTTCATGAGCGGTGCGCCCAGTTCATAGAAAGAGAAATCACCGCCCGTGCCAGAGACGGCCTTCTTCCCTTCCCCATAGCCATGGATGACGCGCTTCACACGCTCAGCGGTGATGGAGTCTGCATAGTCCCCCATCTCGATCAGAATGAATTTGCGATTTCCTCCGTCTTCCGCATTCTGCTTCAGCACAGCATGCGCCGTCGTCCCGCTGCCAGCGAAGGAATCGAGGATGATAGAGTCTTTATCAGTTGCAATTTGAAGAATACGCTGGATAAGTCGCGTCGGTTTCGGCGTATCAAATGGACTTTTCCCAGCGAAAAGAGCCTTCAGCTCTTTCTTTGCTTCATCCGTATGTCCCACTTCAGAACAAGCCCAAAAATTCGTAACAACACGTCCATTTTCTGCTTTTAAGTATGTCTTTTTGGTTATACCGCCTTTGCCATTTTGAGAAAAGTAGTAAATAGGCCAACTCCCTTGTTCCATTCGTTTTTTTGCTTTTCTCTTGGCCTCTGATAATTCCCCTTTTATGACAATACCTTTGACGCCTTTTTTGATAGCAGTTTCATCTACTCCACAAACTTTCGCACGTTCATTTTCATCATGCAAGTCCACCAATTCATAATCTGCCCATTCACGCATGATTTCAAGCATGTCATCCTGATGATAACGCCAACATGCACCGTTCGTCGGATACAGATATCTGCCAGTAAAAGGGTTCTGAATCGCATAAACCATCCCCTGATGCGTAGCTGCGCCTGGTGCACATGGATTATCTGAACGCCACATGACTTTATCTCCATCTTTTCTGCCGTACATTGCATTCATTTTTTCAGTGCGAGGAAGTTTTTTCGGCATCCAAGACGATGATTTTTTATAAACCAAAACCGACTCAACTTCATTTGAGATTCCTTTTGAATCACTTCGGGGAGAATATGTTCTTTGCCAAGAAATATGTCCCACAAAATCTCCAGCTCCAAAAATCTCATCACAAATCAGCTTCAAATTTGCAAACTCATTGTCATCAATCGAGATAAATATCGCCCCATCATCCGAGAGCAATCTCTGGAGGAGACGGAGGCGGGGATACATCATGCACAGCCACTTGTCATGCCGCGACAGATCCTCCCCTTCCTTCCCCACGACCTCGCCCAGCCAGCGCTTGATGACCGGATCATTCACCGCATCATTGTATACCCATCCTTCATTGCCGGTGTTATACGGTGGATCGATGTAGATACACTTCACCCGCCCCTCATACTTGGGAAGGAGCGACTTCAGGGCGAGCAGATTGTCCCCATGGATCACCATATTCTCGCTCCCATTATCCTCCGCCTTCTGCCCCTCTTCGTCAAAACTGTACGTGCGGGAAAGTACATGGCAGGGCACTTCGAGGTGGTGGTTCACCACTTTTTCTTTTCCGATCCATTGTAATATAGGCATAGGTATCTCCTTATCGTTCTGCGCTCATACAAGATGAGCGTCTGTCGAATCTTTTCTCTTTAGTATACCACATCGGCCCACGCAAAAAGCGGCGAGCCTTCCGGCCGGCCGCTTTTGGGTTATGATTTATGCTCGCTTTCTTCCGCTTTCTTACGTTTCATCAGCCATCTATCAAGCTCTTCGGCCTGACCGAGTCCTGAGACATAGGGCATGGACGGTATCATTCCCATCGAAGTGTTGAACTGCGAAAGATCGAGTTTGTGAGGCATCATGGACGCCAGACCTGGCATTTGCCAAGCCGGCGAAATAGTCCCCTTCACGCCGGAGAGCGGATCTAGGCCCGGCATTTTGAAGGCTGCCTCGCTGGTCAGAATCGGCGAATGGATCCGCGGCATTTGTCTACCCATCTGTCCAGCTGCCCGCCACTTTTCCGATAAGGTATCCATCGATACCACTTTCTTCGACAGCTCTTGCATGAAGGGAGAGGGCATTGCGAACGTTTGCATCGCTTTTGCTATACTTTCTGACACTGGCGATTTTATCGCGTCCCGGATATGGTCCTGCCAAGAGAAGGCCCCTTTGACTAAGCTCTGTACATCCCGCATGGTATCCGAAAAGGTCACCGCATGATAGGTCTCTTTCTTCCGGGCCATCGGGCTGATCGCGGGCCAGTATTTTTGTCCCTCGCCGGCTTCTGCCACAGGTTTCGCCGGAGGCATTTCTGAGGAAGGGACGATTTCTTCCCAAGGAAGCAGTCTTTCGGGATGCTGCGCGAGCAGTGCGGCTCTTCTTTCTTCTTCCGGTGTCATCGGCTTCTTCAGCATCGTCTGAAAGCAGGCTTTGATGTAATTGATCGTACCTGAGCCATACTTTTGCCCCCGCATATGCGAACGCCATAAAAATTTATAAACATCGTCTATGATGCGCGACTGGTCCTCCGGCGGGCACTGATGAATGAAATCGATGCTTCCGAGCAGAAGGGATTTCTGCAAAGCTGTCTCTTTCTCTGCCCCTTCCGGGTCTCTTGCGTCTTGCATCTCCTGCTTTTCCTTCTCACCGATAAAGCGTAAGACGACATCCGAATCCTTGTACCCTTCGAGGTAGCGCCTCGATGCTTTGGAAATGCAGTCATAGAGACCGTTCACTTTCATGGCGGTCTTCAGCGTCACGGATTCGCCGCAGAACTGGATGACGCCGATGCCCTGCTCTGCATAGACGCCGACGATTTCGCCGAGGGAAACATACCCGGTGCCTCCTTTTTCCGCCAGAATCTGTACGGGCGAAAGAAACTGTCCATTCGGCAGCTCCCACACTTTCCCGCGCGAGGTTTTCGCGCCTTCGTGGAGGGCATGGCAGGCACCCTCTTTCCCGGTCATGCGCGCCATGCTTTCCATCAGGTACTTGATGTGATTCTCCGCTGTCCCGGGAATTTGCTGGGGATGGGTATTCCCTTTGATCAGCACCCGGCAGCTCGGTCCATCCCCATTGTGACGCTCTGCCGGCACGATATATAGATAGATTTCCTGTGAAGTATCTGTCATTCTCTCTCCTTTGCTGGAAATGATATGATAACCTGGCTTCTATATGCAGTGTGTTTTCCTTTGATAGATTTCTTTCTGGCCTTATGTGACGCACATCTTTCCTGCCATGCAGGCTGAGGGACTGGTTTCTTTGTTCTTGTGCCGTCCCAACAGCCGATGGATGCGATTTCGTCATTGCTTAAGCTGTTTGACTATATTGTACTTACTTTCCGAAGATGATTCAAGCCCACTGCTTTGTATGACAGAAACGCACAAAAAGGGGCTGTGAAGAAATGAATCCTCATTTCTTCACAGCCCCTCTCTTTTTAAATTTACTTACCTTACGCTCACTGCTTTGTCATCTGTCTCTGATACATAGAGGTCAGTGCATCCTGCAGAACCTGAGAAAAGTTTACATGATTGGCTTCTGCGAATGTATTCAGCCAGGCAGGAATCGTCAGATTTTTTCGAACTGCTTTATTTCCATAGCGCTCTTCATAGGCGTTCATGTCCAGAACCAATATATTGACAAATCCATCCGGGCTATCTGGATGAATGGTGCTCCGATCACTCGCTGCCGGAACCGGACGGCCTTCTTCCATTTCATCCAATACCCAGCCGGAAGCGGCATCGGTTGCCATGGCGATTGCCTCCTCCAAAGAATCTCCTTCGCTGATGCAGCCGGGAAGGTCAGGAACAACTACCGTATAAGCGCCTGGCTTATCTTCACACGGATAGAAGCAAGCAGGATAAAGTAATTTTTTCATAGGAATCGCCCCCCTTATCAAATCAATCGGGACGTATCAAGTCCCGCAGCAGTAAAAATCGATTTCACTGTTCTTTTATCTAAATCGCCTCTGTGACAGGGAACGGTAATCTTTCCCGGTCTCCCAGGATGCGTGTATTGATAGTGAGAGCCTCTGACAGCCTTTTGGACCCACCCGTTGTCTTCCAGTATTTTGATGACTTCTCTGAATTTCATTGTTCTGCCCCCTTTCTTTATTATACGCATTATGCGCATTTTGTAAAGGCCACTTATCATTGTCATGACAGAAACGCAAAAAATCCTGGCTCTTTCGAGCCGGGATTTTGCCTGCCGTGCATCAGGTCGCATCTGCGAGTTCACTGGTATCGATCACGCGGATACCGGAGAGGGTGTACTGCGTAAGTCCTGCGATCGCCGTTCCCGCTTCGAGAAGCTGGGCTTCTGTCGCGGTCAGCTTGATCTGGTTGTAGTTCAGATTTTTGATCGCCTTTTTCACTGCATCGGTATTTTCTACACGGACCTGCAGTTTCGTATCAATGATTTTCTTCTGTGCTGCCATGGTGATGGCCTCCTTTTTTGAAATCTGTCATGAACATCCACCTCATTCCAGGACTTCCTGTGTGGTGGTGGTGAGGACGGCCTTCTCAAAAGAGATGACCTCGACGCCGCTCTTTGTGGTAAGGACCGGCAGGATCTTCGCTGCCGCGGTCTTCGCCTCATCAAGCGTCAGACCTTCCTTCGCGTTTTCAATGCTGACTGTAGAAGTCGTGTTTGCTGCCGTCTTGAAGACGAGCTGAAGTTTTTTGGCCATATGTATGGCTCCTTTCTGAGGGGATACTCTTTCGGATTTTTCAACCAGGGTTCTTGGTTGTTCCGTTTCTCTTGCCCCTCTGTAAATAACATCGGGGACGCATGTGATTTGTGACCCTCTGATTTGCAAAAGTTTCGAAGATCGCCGTCATGCGTTTCCCGAAGGGATTTCCATAGGAAAACGGGCTAGTTTGAAAACAGGAATTGGGGTGAAGAAACGGGAGGACGGGCTGTCTCACATGGCTTTTCATCCCGCTGCGGGAGCCAACCTCCACCCCTTCGGGGCACCTCCTTCCAGAGGAAGGAGGGAGAAGTCCAAAATCCTTCCCGTCATAGGGAAGGCAGTGAAACGAGAATACCGTTGCCGCACCCAAAGCCTTCCCCGTATCGTCATTTCGAGCGAAGCGAGAAATCTTTGTCATTCGCGATCAGGCGATCGATATTTGGAAGTCCCAAACGGGAAACCTCACACCCGCAGACTTTCGGGCATTGCCCCATATACTCACAGCGAACCGCCAGCACCATTTCGTATCGCCCCACGACCAAGTTTGACGAATCCGTATTTCTTAAGAGGATCCGCGCATCGCTTCGAGGTAGCCTTTCTGCATCTTCTTCGCATGGCGATAGATCACGGAAGGCGAGGTGTGTGTCCGCTCCGCGATTTCCGGCCACGACAGCCCCGCAAGGCGCAGAAAGAGCAGCTCCTTCTGTTTCTTCGTCCAGGGGATCAAATCCCACGGATTTCCCTCCTGCATGGAAATCCGATGGTCCCAGTCCACCTCATACCAGTTCGGCGCAGGACCGTCGGATGCGATTTCTCCCGTCACCAGGAGTTCCGCCGTCTCGCTCGAAGATGCCGTCATCTCGTGGGCGAGCCTCTTCTGATGCCCGCGGCAGATGTCGACGGCGCGCCACCGCATACGCTGCGTGATGTACGACAGAAAGGACACGCGGCTCTTCTCGTCGTACTTTTCCAGGCATTCCAGAAAGCCAAGCCACAGCTCCTGCCGTGCCTCTTCCGCGGGCAGCGTCTCATAGGCTGTCTTCGACAGCGAATAAATAAGACCTTTGAACCGTTCGCAGAGCGCCTCTTTCGCCGCCTGCTCTCCTGCCTTCGCCGCCAGCGCCAGACGCTGGATGGCCTCACGGTCAGAAATAGGTTCAATATTTGCATATATAGTTTTTTTCATAGAGAAATCTTCCATTTCTCCGAAAGCGCTTCCGGTCATCTCACCGGCTGGCCATACTATATCATGCGAATTTTTCGTATTCCCGCTCCAGAGAAGCATATTTTTCTCATCTGTCGCTCAGAAAAGACGCTTCAAAAGCAAGGAAGAGAAGAGTCCATGTCTTCCCCATTTTTCAAGCCATGTCCGATGTGCTTCAAAATTTTTGAAGCACGCCAGCAATTTTCTCCACTCAAAAAACCGTAAAAACCCGATCCTATCGGACTTTTACGGTTTTTTGAAAATCATAAAAAGGACTTGACAAGTTTTCAAAAGTACGCTTTTCAAGACGTATTTTCCCCACGCAAAAAAGACAGGAGGCTATCCTATCGAATGGTCTGATCCAATGAATCGGGCGCCAGGCTGGGAGGCGTAGAGTTTTCGAGAGCAGCCCGGCCGTAGCCAGGACTTCTACTCACTTAGAGGCGAGCCTGATCTTGTCGTCAATGCGATCCACTTTATTCGGCTTCGGATTTTCATCCTGTCTTTTTTATTGTCTTACTGTCTTGCACACCTTCCCAGACTCCTCCCGGGCGAAGCCTTCGAAGGGAGAAACGCTCGAGAGCCGCATCATATCCGCTGTCCTTTCTTCCCTCTGCCTAGGATGAAGGAAATCCGGTCGCCAGATATCTCCGGGAAGCTCTCTCCCGCTTCTATACATAGCATCGAGAATGCCGGAAAAAAGTGACCCTTTTTTAGGAAATGCGGATTAGGAAAATACTGATTCAATCGCAGAGTTAAATTCTGCAAGAATTTTTATATACTATTTTTACTCCATGTAAGAGACAATGCCATCGAATAGTTTGCAAGCCGTGTCATACGAGGCGCGATCATAAAGAACAAGGTAGATCTCCATATCCACTTTGGTGTGCGACAAAAAATCGCGGATAGCACGCACGGCGATGCGAAGTGCCTGGTCTTTCGGATAGCCATAGGCACCTGAGGAGATCAGCGGGAACGCGATGGATCGTACGCCGCGTGCGCAGGCAAGGGTAAGGGATGCCCTGTAGCAGGAAATGAGAAGCGGTTCTTCTCCATGCTGCCCGTCTTTCCAGATGGGACCGACGGTGTGGATCACGTATTTTGCCGGTAAAAGATAGCCCTTCGTGATCTTCGCATCGCCCGTCTGGCAGCCATGGAGCGTCCGGCACTCCGCGAGGAGCTCCGACCCCGCCGCCTGATGGATCGCGCCATCCACCCC